>JAFZPG010000028.1 GCA_017550425.1 Lachnospiraceae bacterium
ATAATTCCCGATGCCATAAATAAGAATCCGGAAAGCAACAACGTATAAAAGCCGGCGGCCGGAGTAACAATATTACCACTGCCGCTGAGGTTCAGTCTTTCCTGTATCTCAAAGTACTTGAATAAAAACACGCATACATCAGCTACGATGACGAAAAAGCCTGCCAACAGATCATAACATCACCTCTTCTCCGGTATTTATTAAAAAAATAATCAGGCCTTTGGGCCACTTTCGGGCCCATTGGCTTGATTATATATTCGGCCTTTTTCAGCCGTGTATCTCATTATCTAAACTTATCTTATTTTTTCTTACTCGTACTCTTATTCTCCGAAGGAGCGCTGATGAACATCCAGCAAAGCGCTGCCAATGCGCCACCAACGAGAGGAGCTACGATAAATACCCAAACGTCTGCCAAAGCATCACCGCCTACAAACAAAGCAGGGCCGAAGCTTCTCGCGGGGTTTACGCTGGTTCCGGTAAATGCGATACCGAAAATATGAACCATAGTAAGGGTCAGACCGATCACAAGACCGGCTACGGAAGAAAATTCGGGTTTTGAGGTAACACCCAGGATAGCAAATACAAATACAAACGTAAGGATGATCTCAATGATCAGAGATTTAACTACGTCGGCTTCATACAATCCATTTGCGCCGAGACCTTTGTCTTTGCCGATCAGTAACATCAAAACAGCTGCGCCGGCGATGGCACCCAGGAACTGTGCAACAACATAGCCGCAGAAATCCTTGACATCCATCTTCTTGGAGATCAACATTGCAAAAGATACTGCCGGGTTGATGTGGCATCCGGAGATATTGCCGATGGAATAAGCCATAGCAACGATCACAAGGCCAAAAGCCAATGCCGTAAGCAGATAGGGTGCATCAAAACTCTTCGTTGAGCATCCTACACAGGCTGCTGTTCCGCAGGCAAACAAAACCAAAACAAACGTACCGATAAATTCCGCTACATACTTCTTCATTGCTTCCATAGTATTCCTCCTAACCTTAGAAAGCTGATCGCATGCTCGTCCGTCCGTGTATTTTCCTAATTCGCGCGCTGATAAAGCATGCATTTTCCGAACACGGGCTTATGCCCAACTACAGTTGAATCATAGCACAAACCCCATCGAAAATCAAGATTTCAATTTCTGGGAAATGCTAAGTTTTTCACCCTTGAGTTCGAAGCTGCCCACGGCCCCGCAGACCATCGGGATCCGTGGCGGCTGGTGGCCGATATCGGCCTCAAATACGATCGGCACGTGCAACGGCGCAAGTGCATCCAGGACCGCCGTCTCGTAGTCTGTGTCGTATTGCATATTGAATATGGCAGGGCGTCCGAACACGAAGCCCTTCGCGTTCTCGAAGGCTCCCGACTCACGCATTTGCCACAGTGCCCTCGTGAGCATCGGTGAACTCAGTTCAAAGCTCTCCAGAAACCATAGAATACCATCGTCCTTATAGCGGCGGGCGAACCCAACCCCGTCCTCATACAGCGTGCCGATCAGGCAGACGATGCTGTCCAGGCAGCCGCCGATCCAGCGGCCGGAAGCCTTAAGCTGCTCTGCTCTTTTACCGTTTGCATCGACGCCGAAGATCTTTACATCACTGTTAAACTCATAAGGCTCCAGGCCGGTCTCTCGCGTCAGCCAGCCGTGCTGGTACCGTTCATAACTCTCGTGAACGAATGCTCCGTCGCTTCCGGAAAACAGTTTCCCCTTCCAAAGGTCGACATTTTCCGTGATGCTCGGATGCCAGGGCACCATGCCGAAGTCGCCGAGATTATGGCTGTAGACCGTCGCGATATCGAGGCAGGTCGCGATCGAATAGGTCAGGTTTGTCGTGTCCGAATATCCCTGCACCCATTTCGGATCGGCCCGAAGGATATCCGCTGCATCTTTCAGATAGGGCAATGCTTCACAGAGGTAATCCCCGCCCGATTCGGCAACGATCGCACGGACCGTCGGATCGGCAAGAAGGCTCTTTATGGCGTTGGCGCGTACGTTGGCGGCGGCGCTTCTGCCCCGCTCGCTCTGAAACACTTCGGTCGTTTCCTTTACGTTAAAACCGGCCTCTTTCAGCTGCGCTATGGCACTTTTATGGCGAATGATATCGACTTCGGCAGTGCGCCCGTCGGAAGGCGCGCAGATGCCGATGCAGTCACCGGATCTCATAAACTTGGGATAGATCATAATCTCACCTCGTTGTTGATTTTTTTTCGTATTTCGTGTATGATAGTTACAGCATTTGTCAGGAGGTATTTTATGTTAAATATCAGCGGTCTGGAAGAAGGTATCGTACTCGATCATATCAAAGCCGGCATGTCCACTTTGGTCTTCGAATCCCTGAACCTGGAAAAACTGAACACCGAAGTTGCGATCATCCGCAACGCGAAAAGCCAAAAGATGGGCCGTAAAGACATCATCAAGATCGCCGGAGGCCTGGATCAGGTCGACCTCGATATCCTCGGCTACCTGGATCACAACATCACGGTCAATATCATCAAAGACTCCGTGATCGTTGAGAAGCGCCGTCTGAAGCTCCCTGCCCGCATCTACAACGTGATCAAATGTAAAAATCCCCGTTGCATCACTTCCATCGAGCGCGGCATCCCGCAGGTGTTCGAACTGGCCGATGAAGAAACGGCGACCTACCGTTGCATCTACTGCGAAGAAAAATACGATCGTTGATCGATGATCCATTGATATATAAGCCTGCTCCGAACTTCGGGGCAGGCTTATTTTTCGGGCAGAAACCCGGGTCTTATTACAAGTCGTGATCGAACACCACGATCACAAATCCGTTCACATTTTGATAGATCTCGAGTTTGTTTTCCAGTACTGCGGCACCGCTCTCGGAATTCCTCCACGTCTTATATTCGTTCGAACTCATCAGAACGAAGTAGCGGTCCACGCCCTCCTGCGGGCCGAACCAAAAGGTGCTGGTCTGATAATTTTCGTGATGTAATCCGCTGTCACTGAAACTTACATTACGCGCCTTAACTTTTTCAGCGGTATACACCGTAAGGAGCTGACTGTTCCAGAACGATGCATAGCCATAGGTGAGGTCATGCTCTTCCAAAAAGTCCGCCACCTGGTAGATGGCCTTATCGCGATTGTAATAAAAGCCTTTGCCGAGGATCACACCTGCATTCAAAAAGGCCGTCAGGACAAGCGGTACAGTGGCCAACAGGACCAGGCGCTGCGCGATCCCACGGTTTTTGATCTCATAGCCGATCGTCATGATCAAAAGCACTAGTCCCGAAGCGATGATCGGAGCCAGACGCCAATTGGCCGTGTATAACAGGCCGAAAACAAAGGCAAAAACGATCGCTGCCGAAAGGATCAGGTGCGACCACAAAAAGATCTTAAGCGGTCGGTCCTTAATATGCTTATAGCGGATCAATAGGCCGATCGGAAGGATCGCGATCACCAGAGCGGTCAACAGGCGAAGCATATATCCCACGGAGGCAATGCCGAACATCGGAACACGCTCATAGATCTCGAGACCGAACAGTCGGAACCAGGCATTCGGAAGATCCAAAAGATGCTGGGACCATTCGTTCATATTCGACCACACAGAGTATGCATCGGCATAACCTGCGGTACGTGCATTCAAAATGCCAAACAGCCAAATGAGTCCGAACAAACTGGCCAGCATCAAAAGCCCCGCTAAAAAGACGAACGTTTTATTCTCACGGCAATTCAGTTTGCTCTCTGTATCAAAGAAACGCTCCAGGAATAAGCCTCCCAAAAGCGGCGCGGTGACCAGGATCATCATCTGGCTTCCGTCCAGCGTTATGCACGTAAAGTACAAAAGCGCCAGCAACGCGGATGCCCAGGTCAGTTTTCCCTCGCGGAATCTCCGTTCGATGGAGATCAAGATCGCAAAACCGAAGAATAGGAACATCGCTCCGAGGCTGTAATAGATCACATGTCCCCAGAAGATCTCCCACATCTTCTCGGAGGAAGAAATGACCAAAAGGGCGAGGCCGATGCAGTCCAAACGATAGGGTAAAGACAGACCGGCGGCCCGACAGGCCAGAAAGAGTGACGCCACAAACAGGAACATAAAAAACATCATGCCGAGGTTGTGCGTCATCACGGATACGCCGAAGGCCGGGATCAGCGGAAGCATCAGAAGGTTTCCGCCGAACGGAAGCTGCGCCGCATAATAGAAATACGGCGAGATCCATTTTCCGGAGTCATAGGATGCCTGCGCCCACAGGATCGTGTCGGTGCAGTCCGAATGCATGTAGCCGACGCCCGGTCCGAAAATATAAAACAGGACCGTAAATACACCGAGAAAAGCAAACACCATCGATACACAGAGGTGAGCGCCTTGGGCGGTAACGGCAGGCCGGGATGTTTTCGTTTGTTCCTCTCCCGCTTCTGTCTGCGATGCAGGATCCTCGACAGGCGCCTGTATATTTTCCATAGTTTCACTCATTGTACGACTTACTCCTCTTCAGCGGCCGGCGTCTCGTCCTCCGCCTCCACACGGGCTTCCTCGTGGTATTCCTGCTCGGTATTTACATTCCAGACATTTGACTTATCGGTGCGTCCGCTGAGGATGTTGTCGACCGCCTCGAAAGCGGTAGCCATCGAGTGGTCCATGTTGTTATAGCGGTGCTGACCGTTTCGGCCAATGCAGTACAGATTGTCATATTCATTCAGATACTCGATCACGCGGTCCATCAGCGCATAGGTATCAAAGTATGCGGGATAGGCCTTCTTAACGCGCTCACGATGCGCGTCCATGACCTTTACGCCCTTTTCGAGCACGCCCATGTGGCGCAACTCCTTATAGGCGAACTTCACGGTATCCTTCGCGGACATATTCCAGAAATCATCGCCCTCGTTGCAGAAGTACTCGAGGCCGATCCATACGGTGTGCTCGGGATCGCGAACAAGATACGGCGACCAGTTGTTGAAGATCTGGATACGTCCCAGCTTCACACCGACATCCTGAACATAGATCCAGCAGTCAGGCACGATATTTCCCAAAGTGGCGATCTTCGTCTCATTCTTCAGGCTCAGGCGGTCTACGAGCAGGCCGACCGTTACGAAATCACGGTACGGAAGGCCATGCGCGATCGCTGCCACATCTTCCGGTGCCTCAGGCATACCTGCGATCAGATCCTTCACGGGCATGGAGGAAAGAACGACATCGGCTGCCTCTACCATTTCCTTGCCGTCGGCTTCATATACAACGCCGGTCACCTTCTTCTTTCCGTCGATCACGGCGGTCTTCAGGCCGGTCACGCGACAGCCCTTTTGGATGAAGCCGCCCATCTTGACTACTTCATCTGCCACGATCTCCCATAACTGGCCGGGACCGTACTTCGGATACTGGAACTCCTCGATCAAGGAAGTCTCGACCTTACGGTTCTTCTTCCCGGGGATCGCTTTACCCGCCATGTCCTTGAGAACGGCAACGATGGAGAGACCCTTCACACGCTGTGCGCCCCAGTCTGCGGAGATCTCGCTCGGATGACGTCCCCACAGTTTCTCGGTGTAACCCTCGAAAAACATGGAGTAAAGTTTCTTTCCGAAACGATTGATGTAGAAATTCTCCAGATTGTCTTCTTTTTTCTTCGCAACGACGCTCTTCATGTAGCTGCAGCCCGACTTCATGGTCGTACCGATGCCCATGTTTTTGATGGTACTCATCTTCAGCGAGATCGGATAATCAAAGAACTTTTTCTTGTAATAGATGCGGGATACTCTCTGACGAAGCAGCATCACACGATCTTCTTTCTCGGGATCCGGACCTCCTTCGGCCAGGGCCTTCTCACGTCCCAGCTTTGCGTCATCAAAGGAAGGCGCACCCTGCAGCGGCATCAGATCCTGCCACCATTTGCGCACTCTCTCGTCCTTTGAGAAGAAACGGTGCCCGCCGATATCCATGCGGTGGCCGTTATGTACGACGGTACGGGAAATGCCTCCGATAGCCTGGGACTCTTCCAGGACTACGACCTGCATGGAAGGTTCTCTCTTCAACAATTCATAGGCGGCGGTCAGGCCGGCGGGGCCTGCGCCGATAATTACGGTTTTACTCATTTTCTCTACTCTGTCCTTTCCCGAGAAAAATGCCGAAAGGCTTTCGCTTTCTTTCAATTCTTTACAGGCCGATCGCAACTACGATCAATACGATAACGCCCAGGGCAATACGATACCAACCGAAAAATGTAAATGTATGACGTTTAACATAATCCATCAGGAACCGGATCGCGATCATGGATACCAAATAAGCAACGATCATTGCAACGATCAACAGAAACCAGTTATATGCCCCGACCGGATCCATTTCCCCTTTGGAGATATGTTTCATTGTACTTAAGAATTTCAGACCGCTCGCGCCGAACATAGCCGGAATACCCAGGAAGAAGGTAAACTCGGCGGATACACGGCGGGTGCACCCGAGGAGCATGGCTCCCAGGATCGTAACGCCGGAACGGGAAGTTCCCGGGATCAGCGAAAGCACCTGGATCATACCGATGAGAAATGCAGTCTCAAACGTCAGTTTAAAGAACTTATTGACCGGCTGGCGATCCGAAATAAAGTACTTCTCGATCACGATAAATGCGATACCATATACGATCAGGGTGATCGCTATGATGATCGGCTGGAGCTTCGGGTCGTGGAAAAAATCATGAACGGCATCGACCTTCTCATAGATCAGGCCGAAGATCACGACGGGAATACTCGCAATACATACCTTCGCCCAAAGGAGCCAGGTCTGATGCTTTTGTCCCGGCGTCTTTCCTTTCGACCAGGGATTCAATTTATGAAAATAGATCGTGCACACGGCCAGAATGGCTCCCAACTGTACCAGGACCTCAAACAGTTCAGCAAACGATTCATTATCTCCGAACGGGTTGATGATCTTCTCTGCCAGCATCAAATGGCCGGTCGAGCTGATCGGAAGCCACTCCGTGATACCCTCGATGATACCCAGGATAACGGCCTCGATAAATCTCCACAATCCGTTAAAAAAATCTGTAACAACAGACGTAGCAAGCATAGGACTACCTTGCATAATCTCTTCCTCCGAACATAAGGTCTATGTCATTTATGACATAGTTACGATTATTGTACCACAATTCGCAAAATATTACAAGTTCGAGGCCCTATGTGAAATTCTTACAAAAAACCGCCGAAACCGCACTGTTCCGTTCTGGTTTTGCGCAACAAAAAACTGCCGGTTGCGGCAGTTCAAAGTAACGTAGCTCGTAGGGGAATCGAACCCCTGTTTCCGCCGTGAGAGGGCGGCGTCTTAGCCCCTTGACCAACGAGCCATATAAATAAATATGCCGAAATACTTCGCAACGCGGAATATTTCGACAGCGTCTTCTGTTTCGTAGCTCGTAGGGGAATCGAACCCCTGTTTCCGCCGTGAGAGGGCGGCGTCTTAGCCCCTTGACCAACGAGCCATATTAAACAGAAAAATCGAGGCGACGGGATTCGAACCCACGACCTCTGCGTCCCGAACGCAGCGCTCTACCAAGCTGAGCCACACCTCGACGCAAGTGGTAGTATACTACATATATACGTCCATGTCAAGCACTTTTTTCCAAAAAAATGACGTCTTATGTCATTCGTCTGCTCCCCCGCGACGGAAGGGCTCACGCGGCTCATACCAGATCCTCTCATGTTTCAGGCGAAGATACTCCTGGTAGGCTTTCTCGAGGATCTGCTTTTCGTTCGGATAGGAAAGCAGATGGATCGCCTCGTGATATTTATAGTAGCCTGAATCCTCAAAAAATTCCTTCTGTCTGGGGTGACTGTAGAAGTTTTTGCTCTGCATCAGAAACCAGTGCACATCCTTATCGATGACCTGGTCATGAACGCGAAATGAGTAAGAATATGAGCCGATATATCCCATGATGGTGCCTTTGGCGCCGGACTCTTCGAAGACTTCGCGAAGCGCCGTCTCCTCGTAGGTCTCGCCCTCTTCCACCGTACCTTTGGGAAATACCCAGCCGTCACTGCGGTTCCCGATCTTCTTATACAACAACAATATCTTTCCGCGGTATATGACAATGCCGCCGCAGCTTACATTCTTCTCCATCTCAACGCTCCTTAACGTATATCATTTTCGCGGAACGGGCCCCAAGCGGACCGTTCCCTCTCATTTATTCTAACACATGCATAAAGCAGATGTAAAGGCTTTATTCTCCCGTCACGCCGAAACATGCATCGAGCACCTTTTTCGCAACCGGGGCCGCCTGCTGTCCGCCGGACCCGCCGTTTTCGATGAAGACCGAAACCGCGATCACGCGTCCGTCCTTCTCTCCGAAGCCGGTGTAGATCGCATGCGTTGCAGGATCGCCCGAGATGAACTGCGCCGAACCGGTCTTGCCGCCGCTGAGATACTCGGTCGTTTTCGCCTCGTAACCGGTTCCTTGCGAAACCACATAACAAAGCGCATCCTTCAGGACCGCCGCTTCCGATTCGCTCATGCAATGCTCGTTCAAAACTTCCGTCGGAAGTTCCTCCACCACCTTACCATTCTCATTCAGGACTGCCTGAAGGTAGCGGGGTTTTACCAGTGCGCCGCCGTTAGCGATCGCCGCAGTCAGCATAGCGCTGTGCATCGGGCTGATCGAAACGCCCGCCTGGCCGATGCCGGTCATCGCGACCTGCGCATCCGTCATTTTCTCCGTGATCTTCGCCGCGGACACCGCCATGGGCAGAGAAGGCACCTCCGGCGCCCTGCCGTCGGCCTCATGCTCTTTAAACATTCTCCGATTGAAACCGAGCCCATCCATGACCTCGTTAAATTTTGCCGCTTCCACACGCAGAGCCAGGTCCGCAAAGAAACCGTTGCAGGATTCGGCCAATGCTTTTTTATAATCCACCAACCCATGGATCTTACCATCGGAGCAATGCAGCTCGTAAAGATCTTCTGTCTCACTCACGATCGGGTAGACGTTGTTGCAATCATATACCAGGTCGGAATACTGCTCCGGAAAATCGCGCATATAGGCAAGCAAGACCAAAGGTTTGAAGGACGATCCCGGTGGATACAGGCCTGAGACCGCTCGATTCATGAAGAAGCTCTCCTGCGCCAATGCAGTCTCATCGTAGGACGCATAGATATTCGCCACTTCATTCGGATCGAAATCGGGCAGGGAAACCATGCAAAGCACATCTCCGGTCTTTGCATCCATGGCGACCACCGCGCCCTGTCTTCCGTTCATCGCTTCATAGGCCGCCTTCTGAACCTCGGGCACCACGGTCGTCTGAACGGAATAGCCTCTCGGCTTCGTTCCTGCGATATCATTTTTGATCTGGTCGAAAACGCTCTCATCCGCCTTCAGCAGATAATAATCCGCCAGGTTTTCCACGCCGGTCTTTCCCTGCTCGATCTGTCCGACCAGATGCGCATAAAGGTTCCGCTCGGGATATAAACGCACATCCTTACGCGTCGCCGCCAGAATGGTCCCGTCTGCCGCCAGGATATCCCCGCGGACCACACGTTCCGCACGCTGGCTCATGCGGGAACTGTTGTAGGAATTATTCAAAATATCTGCATCGGCGCTGCGGATCACATAGACCAGGTACATGCCGAGCATCAGAAAAGCTGCACAATGCGTCGCAAACACGGCAACGAAAGCCACACGTCCCTTCGGACGTTTCGCCGGTTTTTCGGGCTCTTGCTTCTTCTTACCCGCTTTTCGTTTCGTCTTCGGGGCCGCTTCATCGGCCGCATCATGAACGTCATACTTCTCGTTGAGGTAGGCCTCCATGTTTACGTCGTACTCTTCCATGTCGGCGAATCCGGAAACCTCCTCCGGCTCCGCGTCTTCCATTTCGGCTAATGCAGCCTGCGTTTCGAGGATCTCGTCTTTCAGATCCCGCAGTTTCATCTCCTCACGTTCGCGTTTCCGCGACAGGATGGTGATGCCCTGAACGATGGCCAGCAGGAAAAACGTCGACGAGATCGACGAGCCGCCGTAACTGATAAACGGCAAAGTCACGCCGGTATGCGGGATCATCTTGATCACACCGCCGATCGTGAGGAAGACCTGCACACCGTACATGGACGCCAGGCCGACCGCCATCAGCTTGTAGAAACGGTTTTTCATGGTGACCGAAGTCGCCAGGATCGATAACAGCAGACACAGGCAGATCAGGATCACGCAGATACCGAAAATGCCTCCCATCTCTTCACACAGTGCCGAGAACGGGAAATCTTTCTCCACGACCGGGATCTTCGTGGGATTGCCCAAGCCCAGACCGCTTCCCAGAAAACCGCCCGTCATGATTGCAAACAGCGACTGGGTGATCTGGTAGCCGTCCGTGTCGATCACCGACCAGGGATCGCGCCAGTTGACGATGCGCACCTGAACGTGCGAGAACAGTTTCACGATATATTTTGCCAGACCGCCCGTCGCCCCGCTCTCCGATATCTTCAGGAAGACCAGGTACACGGGTACCATAACGGCGATCGCGCACAGCAGGATGATCAGTGACGGCTTCACACTGCGCGTCGCAAAGCAAAGCAGGAACAAATAAGCGACGAAAAAGATCACCGCGCATCCGATGTCCTTCGACAGGATCAGAATGCCGACATGCGCCATCACGACCGCCAGCGAAAGCAGGATCTTGCGTCTCGTGACATTGTGCCTGAGCATAAGCGCCAACAGCAAAATGAAACTCAATTTTACGAATTCGGACGGCTGGATGTCGATACCGAAGATGCGAAGCGACAGATTGGCCCCGTAAACGATACTGCCGCGGATGAAGACCAGACCGAGAGCGCCGAGGCCCACGATACCCAGCACCAGCGCGAGCACACGGGTAATGCGCATCTTTGAGATGATGTATGGGATGATCAGGGAGACCAGCGCCGCCAGACACGCGTAGAAGAACTGCTTCTGCGCCTTATCGTAGGACAGGCGCGTCAGCATGGCCAGACCGATGACCAGTAACATGGTCATGTGGCCCAGGACCGCCAGGTTGCTGTCTTTATACAACAGGCGGTGCAGGATCAAAAACAGTAGGAGGAAGCCGACCTGTTCCAGATAAAAGAACAGGTAGGACGTGTCCTGAACGCGGACCAGAATGGCCATGTTCATCAGGAAATGCAGGACAAAGATCAGGATGTTGTGGAACCAGAACCGCAATTCCTGGCGGCGCCGGCTGCGAACGGACAGCAATTCAAAACTGCTGATCGTGTAGATCACCAGCAACAGGATACTCAGGTATTTACAAAGCTGAATACTCCCTTGAACGCTCGTCATAAGACTCCTCTCTTAAAATGCCCCCTGGTAAATTCATACTCCGCCGACGGCGCCGCATCGGCGTCCTCCGTCAATCCGAACCGCGCGAGGACCTGCCGCGTCTGCGCGCCGTCCTCTACGGAAAAATACAGCCGAAGTTCTGACAGGCTTCCCTCGTTCCGATATCTCTCCTGCTCCTCGTGCATCGAGATCGGAAAGCTGTTGTAGATGATGTTGTAACAATAGGTGCATACGCACCGTGTCGGGAAGATCATTCCCATCCGGTCCTTCAGATAAACGACCGGAAGTTTCTTGCAGCCATGCGTGGACTTCTGGAGGCAGTTCGCCGAAACCATCATCGGTACGCGCCCGTAGATCATCCAGGCACTTCCGCTTAAGCCGCGGTCGCGCATCTGTGCCTCGTTCAGTTCCAGCGGCACCGTATCGCCCGCGCAGCCCATGGCCGCGAGTTCCTCCCGCGCTTCCTTCTGGAAAGTGTAGAGACTGTGATCCGCAAACACGAGTGCTTCCGGGCACGCTTCCTTCGCGCGGATGAAGCCTTCGTAATTCCGCGCCAGCATGCCGTTTCGGCCAATGTCCCTCACTGCCTCGACCTTCCACAATGCGTCAAGGAGTTTCTGATCCTCGCGCATCATGTGCGGCAGTGCCAGGCGCACTTCCTTGTTGTGGGAGCGGGCATCCGCCAAAAAGGCGGCGGCGTTCTGCGCATTGACCAGGAAGGATTCGAGATAGACGGTCGATAGCTCCGGCCCGCTCTGCATCACGGCGTCCCACTGCTCCTGCGTCGAGACCACGGCAGCGTAATGCGTGGTTTGTTGAGGTGCTTCGATATCCTCTGCAGATGCCGGATTCGATGCTTTTACAGATGCCTGCGTCGCTCCCTCGTATCTGCCGTGGAAGCGCTCCAGGATCGCTTCTTTCAACTTGCCGAGGACCTGCCTGCGAAGTTCATTGACCGCGCCCATCGGGTAAAACAGGTTCGGTGCGATCTCGCAGGAAGCCTCTGCGATCTCTATGTCAAACGGGAAATCTCCCGCCTTTTTGACGTTTTCCAAAATACGTTCGGCCGAGGTCGGCGCCTTCTGCGCAGCCTCGCAAACCTGACCATACGCGGTGACCTCGATGTCGCCGGCGCGCGCCGTAAGCGCGGCAGGTTCGCCGACCACAAAACGGGCAGTCAACTCGATCTTCCGCTTCGCCTGCTCCTTGATATAGTGCTCGCGAATGAAGGCCAGCCAGGGCTCATTCTCCGCGCGGAGCGGCGGCGCCTGCAACGTGATCATGCTGCGGTCGTTATGACGGTTCGCGTAACCATCCGTGAAACCGCTGCGCGAGAAGAGATCCGCCAGTTTCTTTCGATCCTCGGGATCTACGCGGTAGCCCGCCCTGCCTGCTTGCAGGTACAGATCCATATATTTGCGGTAAATGGCAGTCACACCGGCCACGTATTCCGGCTTCTTCATGCGGCCTTCGATCTTAAACGAATGCACGCCGGCCTCGATGTAGTCCGGCAGCAGGTCGATCGTGCACAGATCCTTCGGACTCAAAACGTAGCCGTCCTGCTGGCCCGGAAGTTCACGTTTGCCCTGCGGATCCTCGCAGACCCGGTAGGCGAGGCGGCACGGCTGAGCGCAACGACCTCTGTTGCCGCTACGGCCGCCCAGCATGCTCGACAAGAGGCATGCACCCGAGTAGCAATAACAAAGCGCGCCGTGGATGAAGCATTCGACATCCATGCCCGGGATCGCGCAGATCTTGCGGATCTCGTCGAGCGACATTTCCCGCGCAAGAACGACGCGCGACGCGCCACGGTCCTGCATGAGCCGTGCGCTCGCGACTCCGGTGATGCCGGCCTGTGTGCTTATATGCAAAGAAAGACCCGGAAAGTGTTCCCGCAGATAGCGAAACACTCCCGGATCCTGAACGATCACACCGTCCAGGCCATGCTCGTAATAAGGGCGCAAAAACGCATCCAGGTCGCGTGTCAGCTCCCTCTGGGTAAGCAATGTATTAACGGTCAGATATAGTTTTTTTCCAAGCAGATGCGCCAGGTCGATCGCCTCGACCAGTTGCGCGGTTTCCGGATTATCCGCGTAGGCGCGCGCGCCGAACCGCGTGCCGCCTGCATATACCGCATCCGCACCGGCGGCAAATGCCGCCTTCATGGCATCGATCGAGCCTGCCGGTGCCAAAAGTTCCGTTGAAATATTCATAGGCGAAATGCGGTTTAGTTGCCGCCGGCCAGTTTCTTTTCCAGCTCTTCGATCTTCAGTTTCTTCTCTACGACCTCATGCTTCAAAGCATAGAGATCCTTATCCTGTCGTATCATCGTCTCCTGCATTTCATGATACTTATCACGCAATTTAAAATAGTCATCCGCAATGTTCAGCTGGAGCATGACATTCTGCATGTCCGGACTCTGTCTGAGAAATCCCGGCTGGTCCTTCAGCTCCTGCAAACGTCCGTTGATGTAGGCTGCGACCTTCTGCAGATAGTCCGCCTCTTCAAACCCGGTCAATGAGTATACCTTGCTGTTAATGATAACGTCAACCGTCTTTTTTTCCATGATATGATCCTTTCGCGCACTTGAAACGATATATAAAAATGCGGGTGTTGAAGTTGCCTTTCTGCGTTGATTTCACGCAATGCAACTCCTCCACCCGTTATTATACCATATATGGTGCTTTTTGTCAATCCTATGTGCGATTCCCCACAAAATGTGACAGTGGGGACGGTTCTTTCTGTCACATGCCGCGTGACACGTGACAGAAAGAACCGTCCCCGTTGTCACATTGTCACGTTTCCTCCAGGTCCTCGGGGATCGCATAGCCCATGTGACCGAAAGCACGATGGGTCGCGATGCGCCCGCGCGGGGTACGCTTCAACAGGCCATTCTGGATCAGGTAAGGCTCGTAAACATCCTCGAGCGTACCGATATCCTCGCCGAGGGCGGCGCCCAAGGTCTCCAAGCCGACCGGACCTCCGTCAAACTTCGTGATGATGCACTCCAGAATGCGGCGGTCTTCGACATCCAGGCCCAGCTTATCGACATTCAACAGATCGAGGGCGTGGTTCGCCACCTCGGTCGTGATCTTACCGTCGTATTTGATCTGCGCGAAGTCGCGGACGCGCTTCAGCAGGCGGTTTGCCAGACGCGGTGTTCCGCGGGAACGGCGGGCCAATTCTTCGGCTCCGTCTTCAGACAGTTCACAGTCAAACACACGCGCAGACCGCATCAAGATGCTCTTCAGTTCGCTCTGTGTGTAATACTCCATACGATGGGTGATCCCGAAACGGTCACGCAGCGGCGCGGTCAGCAGGCCGGCACGGGTCGTGGCTCCGATCAGCGTGAACTTCGGCAGGTCCAGGCGGATGCTGCGCGCCGAGGGTCCTTTGCCGATCATGATGTCGATGGCATAGTCCTCCATCGCGGGATACAGAACCTCCTCGACCTGACGCGGCAGGCGGTGGATCTCGTCGACAAACAGGACATCGCCCTGCTCCAGTCCGTTCAGGACCGACGCCAGATCGCCGGGTTTCTCGATCGCGGGACCCGAAGTGATCTTCAGTTTCGAACCCATCTCGTTTGCGATCACGCCGGCCAGCGTCGTCTTTCCCAGTCCGGGCGGACCGTACAACAGCACATGATCCAACGGATCGTGGCGCATCTTCGCGGCCTTGATATAGACGGAAAGCATTTCCTTCAGCTTTTCCTGTCCCATGTATTCATCCAGCGTTCGCGGACGCAGGTAGCTTTCTACCTTCTCATCTTCTTCCGTGAAGCCGGTGGTGGTTATTCTTCTTCCCATGGTCTACCTCTATCGGATATTCTTTAATGCTGCCTTCAGCATGGTCGACTCGTCCTTTGCGTTCTCTTCGGAGACTGCGCTCACGGCGGCGAGTGCCTGTGAGTTTGTATAACCGAGGCTGACCAGGGCCTGCATGACATCGGCCGCAACGCCCGAGAGCGTGCCTGCCGTTCCGCCTCCCGCGGAAAATGCGGGCGAGTCGCCGAGATCGATCATATCTTCAATGTTTACCTTATCCGAAAGTTCCAGGATGATCTTCTGCGCCGTTTTCGCGCCGATCCCCGGCGATTTCGCGATGACTTTCGCGTCATTGGCCACGATCGCCATACGCAGCTGCTCCGGCGTCATCGAACCCAGGATCGAAAGCGCGCCCTTCGGACCGATGCCGCTGACATTGATCAGCATCTTAAACAGTTCCAGATCCTTTCTCGAGGCAAAGCCGTACAACTGCATCGCGTCCTCGCGCACATGCAGATAGGTGTGGATCTTCACACGCGTGCCGACCTGCGGCAACGCTCCGATCAATGAAACCGGCACACCGATAAAATACCCTACGCCGCCGCAACTCACGACGATCCCATCCGGGTATTTTTCCGCCAATTCTCCCTCGATAAATGCGATCATAATGCTACCTCCCGTATGGAGCCGAAGGCTCCGGATCAACAGGTTCAAACCCTCTGTAATTTTACCATAGGTGCACGGAGATTGGCAAGTCTGTATGAAAAAAATCGCCCTTCGTCCTCCTTTTATTTGAATCTTAAAGGCTTCTGTGGTAGAATTATCTCATCGTTTGCAAAGAACACTTATCCTGACATTATGAGGAATCACCTATGAAATATATCCGCCGGCCGCTGTCGCAGGACGCTGCGCTTACGGCCATGTTTCCGGACGCCGCTCCGGACGATTTTTTCCTGGATATCGAGACCACCGGACTGCGTGCGGACGAAAGCTATCTGTACCTGATCGGCACGGCCTGCTTTGAGGTCGGCGCGGACGGCACGGGATGCTGGATGTACCATGCCTGGTTCGGGCGGGAAATGCTGGACGAGCAGAAGATCCTGCGCGCCTTTTTACGTTTTGCCTCCGAACACAAAAAGTGCATCACATTTTCCGGGAAACGCTTTGATGTGACCTATCTGTCCCGCTGCATGCAGGGGTACTACCTGGACAGCGCGGCGTTTGATCAATTGATATTTGAAGACTACCTCACCCTCCTTCGACCCCTGCAGAATCTGCTGTCCGTCTCGCGTTCGCGGCTTTGCGAGTGGGAAGAACGGACCGGTCGTAAACGTGAGGATTCGGAGTGTTTTCTCACCGGAGCTGAGATGTCATCGCTCTTTCAAAATGCGCCTGACCCGTTTCCCGAGGAACTCATGGAGACTCTTCTTTTGCACAATCGGTGCGACCTCCAGAGCTTGGTCCTGCTACAGTGCCTGCTCTCCTACCATAACATGGCGGAACGGCCGGTCGCATTTACCGCGAAAGCTTCTGAAGGCAGCGTGACGCTAACAGCCGAGCTCACATCACCCGTGCCCCTGCCCGTATTCCGTTTTAATGTGGACTATGAATGTAAGATCGCGGACCGGAGCGTCATGATCACCGTATATGAAAGTACGCAGGACTGCCGGTTGTATTATCCGGACTATCGCAATTACTTCGTCGTTGCCGGCGAAAGCGGCGTCATCCATAAGGATCTCGCTGACTTCATCCCGAAGGAACTGCGCAAAAAAGCAACGCCCGAAACCTGCTATCAAACAGTTTCCGGACGTTTTCTTCCGATGCCTCTGCCCGCGCCGGGCAGCTGTGCTTCGCTCGAGGAGGACTGTCCCCTCACGGTTTTAAAGCGGAGCTTTGATGCCGTATGCGGCTATGTGCGCGCAGAAGACGCATATTCAGACCTTTCGGCCTACGGGCGGGAATTCTTGCGCCGTATCCTACAAAGCGCGGAATAGAGCCTCTGAGCGCTATTTCGCGTAAACCATGCGCTCCGGGTGGTCTTCGATCCCGGTCAGGACCTCATCCAGATACCGTTTCGCCCAGAAACGCGCCATGGGCAGGTTCATGTCCAGGTAGTTGCCGCAGTCCCGCGGCGCCGCGCCCGGCACGTCGCCCTCAAAGATCGACATAAACGTATACATTTCCCGAAGGAGCGGCGCGATCTGCGCAGGCTCATCCTCTCCGGCTAAAACCAGATAAAAACCTGTTCTGCATCCCATCGGTCCGAAATAGATGACCCGGGATGCATATTCTTTATGGTTGCGTAAAAAAGTCGCGCCCAGATGCTCCAGGCAATGGACTTCCGCCGTGTTCATGACCGGCTCAAAGTTGGGCCGTGTCATACGCAGGTCATATGTGGTAATGGTCTCCTCGCCCACATGGTCGATACGGGACACATAGACACCGGGGATCAAGGTCAGATGGTTAACTTCAAAACTGGGGATCTTTTTCATTGGGACTCCTTCTTTTTTTCGGCCTCAGGGTCGACGGTCATTCTCTCTTTCAACGCGCTGTTCATTTCGCGACGGCGGTACTGCGGCCGCAGATATTTCGTTGCGAGCAAAACGAGCAGATACGCGACTACCAGCTGCAGAAGCAGACTCATGATGAGCCAGTGACGGACGATCGGCGTTTCCGCCGCCATATTCGTCGTATTTTCCAGGTAGGATACGAACGAAGTCTCGGCTCCGAACCGCATCTTCAGCAGACACACAATGGACATCAGCGGATTTAACAGCAAGGCCAATGTATGGAAAAACGATGCGGGACGGCTGCCTCCCGGACCGACCAGGTCCGGCATGAGCCGCGCGATCACGAGCGGCAGGATGCACATGCCCAAAAGCACGATATAGGTGCACAGCGTTGCGGGTACGGAACGTTTGATCCATGCCGAGAACAGCAGACCGATGCTGCCGATGAAGAACGAAAGCACCAGCATGACGCCGAAACTCGCAAACATGTCAAACAACGAAAAACTGCCGAACACATATACGAGCGACAAAATGGGCAGGGTCGAGATGAGGATCATCAGGATGGTCTTCATCATGGCCAGCAGTTTTCCGAACACGATGGTCTTCGGGGACAGCTGCGACGTAAGCATCAGATCCAGCGTCTGCTGCTCCCTCTCGCCGGCGATCATGCTCCCGGTCAATGTCGGAATGATGAAGAACAACAGCACAAATTCCAACAGGATCAGAAGGCAATACAACAGGCGGATAGAATTATAAGCGAGTTCACTGGCCGTCATCGAACGGGCCGCATCCTCACGGAAAAACAGTTCCAGAAACAGTCGCTCCAGCGGCTCCGCCTCCTCGAAAAATGCCAGAAAGATAAAGCCTGTGAGCGCGAGCACCAGATTGAAACCGATGATGCTCAGGATCAGTTTCGGGGAGCGCATGTTCGCACGCACTTCCCTCTTCAACACGGGATTATTCATCCGATATCGCCTCCCGTCTTACGTTTTATGAAGGCTTCGAAGTTCTCGTCCTCCCGCAGGAAAGACACCACAGGGACACCCTCGCGGACCAGTTCGGAGAGGATCATCGTCTCGGCCTCGGTCGTATTGTCCGCGATCACGCGGAGCTGGTTATTATCCACAGTCACGGCATGCACGGGCTCCAGTCGGTCCAAAACGCCGACTGCCTGGTCGGCCATTCCGGATACCCGGATCTTCAACGGCCGATTCATCCGCGACTGCTTCAGAAAATGCTCCATGCTGCCCTGCTCCTTCATGGTCCCGCCGGCCATAATGCCCAGATCGGTACAGAATTCGGTCAGTTCGGTGATCATATGCGAACTGATCAGGATCGTCGTGCCCTGGGCGGACAGCTCCCGGATCATATCGCGCAGTTCAAAACGGTTCTTCAGGTCGATTCCTTTCATCGGGTCATCCAGGATCAGCAGTCTCGGATAGTTCAGCATGGCACGGGCAATGCAGAGCCGCTGCTTCATACTCGAAGACAGGTAGTCGACATAAAGTCCCTCTCTTCCGCTCAAGCCGACCATCTCGAGCGCATGGCTGATGCGCCGCCGCGCCAGATAGCCCTCCAGTCCGGAGGCCTCTGCGAAAAACGTCATGTATTCCTGCACCAGCAGGTTTTCATACAGGCCGAACGAATCCGGCACATACCCGATGTAGTGATAGATCTCGGCCGGATGTTCGGAAGCATCCATCCCGCAGATCGAGATCGAGCCCGAATCCGCCCTCTCCAGACCGACTACGATGCGCAGCGCCGTGGATTTACCGGATCCGTTCTCCCCGACCATACCGAATACATGGCCGGCTTCCACGGAAAATGTCAGATCGGTGAGCGCATTGAAGCTTCCGAAGCGTTTATTCACTTTTTCGACCTTTAAAACAGGTTCCATAACTTCAGCCACAGCAAAGCTACCTCTTACTTTTCAATAATCCTAAACCGCACATACGAGGATTTGATCATCTCGGCTTCCCGTGTGACGATCGCCGAATCCTCGCCCTCTCCTATATACACTTCGATCGTATAACTTCCCTGATCAAAACGATATTGGTGTGCCTGCAGATACGATGCCAGCATGGCGATCGTGCTGCTTTCGACCTCTGCCTCCGGCGCGACGCGCAGGATCTCATTTTCCAGTTCGGGCACAAATTCTTTCTGATCATCCGCAAACAGCGAATGGTCGCTTCCCTCCGGCACGCCGTTCTCCAGTTCCAACACGAATACCGGTGCGCCCTCAGTTCCGAACGGCAGATCCGTCACCGCATTGGACATCAACCGGAACAGACCGGACTGCCGCTTTCCGACGACCACATTGTCCTCGTCTCCCGAGATATAACTCTCCATCGAGTACGCGGCCAGATCCGCCTTATGGTCCCAGGTCGATGTTACGCCGGACTCGGGTTCGCCCGAAGGCAAAAGCCGGAACTCATCCGTTGCACGCAACGAGAAGGTCGCCTTTTTATTGTATAGCGTCTGCAACGCAAGATACCGCTGCGACGTTTGAAGTTCTCCGTTCGCTTCCTCGATCGATAATAGCGAACTGTGCGGCAGGCTCATGCGTGATTTCGCTCCCAGCACATAGATCAGCACGGCAAATGCCACCGCAAGAAGGATGACGGTGCCCTGCAGATAGTAGTGTTTCTTAATGCTCCGCAAAAGCAGGTAGCCGACCGGCAGTGCCAGGAAGATATAGATCAGGAGGATCCAGATATAATGCCGGAAGGAAGAAATACCGAAGCGCCAGGACGGCAGCTGTTCGAAGATCTCCTCCTGATAGTCCGACACTTCCTTCATGTCCAAGACCCGATCCGAGATCTGCGCAGGCAGATTATACATGGCGGATTGCAACATGCTGCGGACCTGGTTGTTGAAGTATACATAGCCGGAGAAATAGTCGTAATCGAAGGTATACACGATACCATCGCCGATCAGAAAGTATTTGCCGGCGATCTTCGTATAGTTAGT
Source organism: Lachnospiraceae bacterium (assembly GCA_017550425.1). Lineage (GTDB taxonomy): Bacteria > Bacillota > Clostridia > Lachnospirales > Lachnospiraceae > UBA1201. Next base: position 20,498 of record JAFZPG010000028.1, read on the forward strand.
AAAATCGCGCTGTTTAACCTGACCGAGCAGTAACTGCTCCAGACGTTGTGCGCGGTTTCGGTCCGTTACGCCGCCAACGACCAAAATGCCCCCGTGTGCTGCCCAGTTGAGCAGATTCTCGATCACCTCTTGGGAATAGACATCCAGGTAATCATCGGACAGATACAAAATGTCATAGCACAGGATCGACCGGATATCGGACGTGATCGATGCCGGATCCGCCAGATAAGACTGAACGTCGCACAGCAGTGTATCTCTGTTTTGATCTGTGATCTCAAACCGCGACGCGGAACTAAGCGGTGCCTGGCCGACCAGGCCCAGAATCAGTTCGCTTCGGTTCGAGCCCCGTAAGGACACCGAAAACGGATAGAAACGGGAATAGACCGTCTCTCCTGCATCGTTACGGAATTGCAGGAGGATCCGCATGTTCGGGCCGAAATGCACCGGAAACGCAAATAAGGCCGTGTGCTTCTGCCCGGCCGTAATTTCTATATGTTCAGAATACAACAGATAACTCCCGGCCACGGAGCAGACCGAAAGGTCCACCCAGCCGGAATGATCGTTTTCATAACCGGTAACGGTGATCTTCACCGGAAGATACGAGCCCTCGTACATCTCGCGGATCTGTGACAGTTCCACGTTAAATTCCAGGTCCGTCCCATCCGGCGCCGCATAGGAAACGGCAGGTCGGAAAAAAGCCAAAAACGCCAGGGTCATGACGCACATGCTAAAGGCGATAAAGCCTTTCATCCATGCGCTTCGGCATCCCGGCCGGTCCTTACGATTCCGCTGCCGGCAGATTGCCGAGTTCGTCATTGTGCTCTCCCTGGAAGAACAACTGCTCTTCCTCCGTGATATGCAGACGCAGCCGCACGGTAAATGTCGTTCCGTTCTCCAGATCGCTCTCTACCTCGATGCTGCCGCCGTGCAAGTCCACGATCGTCTTAACGATCGCTAGTCCCAGGCCGGTGCCGCCGGTCGTCGTCGCGCGGGATTGCTCCACGCGATAGAATTTATCAAAAATATACGGAAGTTCCTTCTTCGGGATGATGTGTCCGAAGTTCGTGACGGAGATCGTGACATACTCGCCTCCGCCGTACCGGACATTGACCCGAAGCTGCTTTCCGTCCGCGCCGTATTTGGTCGCGTTATTGATCAGGTTTTCAAACAGACGCGCGATCAGATCGCCGTCCGCATCGATGATCAGCGAGTTCACGTCGCTGTGGTAGATGCATTCCAGCTTCTTATCCTCAAATACGGGATAGAATTCATCGATCATCTGCTCCATCAGTTTCGCGATGTCGATCTTCGACAGATGGACTGCCATGCGGCCGTAACTCATCTTCGTCAGGCCGAACAGCTCCTCGATGAGCTGCTGCAGGCGTTTTGCCTTATCGCGGGCGATCGTCGTATACTGCAGGCGCACTTCGTCGTCGAGTTTCTTCGAATCGGCGCACAATAGTTCCAGATAACCCAGGATCGAGGTCAGAGGGGTCCGCAGGTCATGCGCCACATTGGTGATCAGCTCGTTTTTGCTCTTCTCGGAGGCACGCTCCCGCTCGATCAGCATGCGCAGATCCTCGGTCAATGCATTCAGGGCCGCCGCCATATAGGAAAGCTCATCGTCGCCGAGCACGGGGACCTTGACCGAAAGATCGCCGCCCGAGATGCGCTTCATGGCATTCGCGATATCCTTCACATAGGCGCTCTGGTTGTACTGGAACAGAAAAAAGACCAACACAAACACACCGATACCGACGGCGGTTATCAGCCCCATCGCCACCTGTTGCACATTGGACGGATTGATCAGACCGTCTTTGCCGCCGATCCACATCAAGGCATCCGAGATCGCTCCCATGTTATAGATGAGAACGAACGAAACGATCAGGGAGATCATGGCTCCGATCGCGATATTGATCACGATCTTACCGCGAAAACTCCGCTTCATATCCTCTCTCATAGTCCGACCTACTTCTCGATCTTATATCCTACTCCCCAAACCGTTGTGATGATCTTCGTCTGGAGTTTATCTTCCTGAAGCTTTCCGCGCAGACGACGGATATGCACCATGACGGTATTATTGGCCTCGTAAGCCTTCTCTTTCCATACATGCTCGAAGATCTCGTCCGTGGAAAAAACGCGTCCGGCGTTCTCTGCCAGCAGGAACAGAATATCGAACTCAATGGGTGTGAGTTTGATCTCTTCGTCGTACAGGGTCACCTCACGGGTCATCTTATCCATGACCAGACCGCGCACTTCGATCTTTGTGACCTCGGAACTGTCCTCCTTCGTACTGGAAGGGTTCAGAAGCATGTAACGACGCAGCTGCGATTTCACACGCGCCGTCAACTCCAACGGGCTGAACGGCTTCGTAACGTAGTCATCCGCTCCGTTTCCGAGTCCGACGATCTTATCGATCTCCGTCGATTTGGCGCTGATCATGATGATCGGGATGTTGTTGGTCTCACGGATGGTCTTACACATCTCCAGACCGTTCATGCCGGGCATCATGATGTCGAGCAAAGCCAGCTGGATGTTCTCCTTTTCGAGGATCGCCAGACCCATTCGCGCGCTCGTCGCTTTAAACACATGATATCCCTCGCTGACCAGGTAGATCTCCACCAGATCCGCGATCTCTTTCTCGTCATCAACAACCAGAATATTCTCTCCAGCCATTTTTTATATCCTCCTTGGTACAGGGTTGCGAAGCAAACCTTCCTCTTTATTTTTTGCTCATGCTATATCATAACATACCTTGTTTTTCATTTCCTTACTCTTTTCTTACAAGTTCCGGGGAAGATCCCGAAAAACAAATAAAGTTCAAAAATTGTTCAAAATTTTAACATGGTATGTTCAAGAATAGCCGTTATACTAAAGCCATAAGATAAATCAAGTAAGCGAGTTTATCGATTTACTTTTTGATTTTTTCATAATAGGCCGGTGGCTAACACCTGCCGGCCCTCCTCCTTTTATAGATATAAACATAATCCATTACTGCAAATGTGAACGGGCGCCTAAGCTGGGCGCCCGTTTTATGTATGATACAAGGTTCTCAAAGTCCACAAAACGGGTGCTCGCACACGTTTTTGTGACCTTGAGAACCGAACAACATGAGCCGCGGAGCGGCGAATGTTGTAGGATCGCGGGAGTTGCTTTGCAACGTAGCGATCCGTTGTATCATACAATTAAGAATCATTGTTATACCGAGCTCTTGGGCTTAAATGTATGGGAAGCGGTCCCTTCCGCTTCTTTTTTTATGTCTTTTTCTCTCTGCGCGGCTTCCTTACAGAAATACTCCTGAGCGATCACCTTCGTCTTTCCGCGCGCGGTCAGACGCTCATAACCGCCGTCCGGCAGCATGCTTCTGGCTTTGCCGTTGTCGGAAAGCAGGACATCCATGATCGCAAGCGTGCGCTTCTTAAGTTCCTCATCTTCGATCGGGAATAGGATCTCGACACGCCGATCCAGATTTCGTGGCATCCAGTCGGCACTCGACATATAAACCTCTTCCTGATTGTCGTTGTAGAAGCAGAAAATGCGGCTGTGCTCGAGGAAATTGCCCACGATGGAGATGACCCGGATGTTCTCGGATAGACCGGGAACGCCCGCCTTCAGGCAGCAGATACCGCGAACGACCAGTTGGATCTCGACGCCGGCAGCGCTGGCCTCATAGAGCGCATCGATGATCTCCTGGTCACACAGAGAGTTCATCTTCGCGAGGATGCGCGCCTTGCGGCCTTCCAGCGCGTGGTTGGTCTCACGCCGGATCAGATACAGGAAACGCTCACGCATCCAATGCGGCGCCAGAACAAGTTTGTTCCACGTCATCGGCTCGGAATATCCGCTCAGCATATTAAAGACCGCCGTCGCGTCCTCGCCGATCGCATAATTACATGTAAACAGTCCCATGTCCGTATAGAGTTTTGCCGTCTGGTCGTTGTAGTTTCCCGTGCCCAGATGCACGTAGCGGACAATGCCTTCCTCTTCGCGGCGTACGACGAGCGTGATCTTGCTGTGCGTCTTCAGGCCGACCAGGCCATAGATCACGTGACAGCCGGCATGTTCGAGCATACGTGCCCAGTTGATATTATTTTCCTCATCGAAGCGGGCCTTCAGTTCCACCAGTACGGAGACCTGCTTACCGTTGTCGGCCGCGCGGGCCAGGGCCGCAACGATGGGCGAATTACCGCTGACGCGGTACAATGTCTGTTTGATCGCCAAAACGTCCGGATCCTCGGATGCCTTACGCACGAAATCCACGACAGGATTGAACGACTCGTACGGATGGTGCATCAGGATATCGCCCTTCTTGATGTTCTCGAAGATATCGAGCTTCGGATCGAACATCGGAGATTTCTTCGGCACGAACGGCTTATTGCGCAGCTGATCATATCCGGGCAGGGAACTAAGCTTCATCAGGAAGGTCAGATCCAGCGGTCCGGTCAATGCATACACCCATTCGGGCTTTAACGCCAACTGCTTCTGCAGGGTTTTCAGGAGACGTTTGTCCATGCCGCTCTGCACTTCCAGACGGATGGCGCGTCCCCATTTACGCTTTTTGATCTGGCGGGCGATCTCCTCCAGGAGGTCCTCCGCCTCTTCTTCCTCCAGATCCAGGTCCGCGTTTCGCGTGATGCGGTAAGGATAAGCGCAGATAACATCGTAGTTCAAAAAGAGTTTATCGATGTTCTGCTCGATGATCTCCTCCAGGAGCACGAAACGGGCCGTTTTCTCGGAGGTCAATGTGATCAGACGCGGAAGGCCTGCCGGAACCTGCACGGTCGCAAATTCCAGTTCGGCCTCGGGTGCCGCCTCTTTATTTTTCTTTTTACTCTTTTGTTTGATCAGCGTGGAGACGCCCGCTTTCGGCGCGAGCAGGGCCGCGATGTTCAGGCTCTTATTGCGGATCAACGGGAACGGCCGTGACGAATCCACGGCCATCGGCGTCAGCACGGGGTAGATCTCCTCGTCAAAGAAGCGTTCCGTGTACTTCTTCTCTTCCGCCGTCATGTCCTCATATTGTGTGATCAGTTCGATGTTTTCCTTCTCCAGCGCAGGCATCAGCGCTCGGTTGAAAGTCTGGTACTGCCCGTTCATGAACGAGTGCGTCTTCTGCGCGATCAGTTCCAGCTGCTTCCCCACTTTGTAGCCGGCGATGTCGGGCTTGTCATATCCCACCTCACGCATGTCGGTCAATGACCCGACGCGCACCATGAAAAATTCATCCAGGTTGGAAGCCGTGATGCTTAAGAATTTCAGGCGCTCCAACAAAGGCAGGGTCTTATCCCTGGCCTCTCCGAGTATGCGGTCATTAAACTCGAGCCAGCTCAGCTCGCGGTTGATGTATTTACTTTCCGTAACCATTAGTTTCCGGCTCCTTCCTTACTTCGTGGATCACAGTTTTCTCTTCTGTTTCAATACCGGCACGATGCCGAACACCTGTGCGAAGAAATCCGCCTTGCGCGCCAGCATGCCCCTCTCGAGGGCAATGTCCGACTTACTGTCGACGACGATCTGCAGTTGCTCATCCTTCAGCGTCACGCGGATGTCGCGGATCTTCTGACGATGGCTGCGGTCGAGTGCATTGGCCAGACGCAGGATCGCCGTCAGCTTGATGACAGTGCGGTAGCTTTCCGATGTAAGCACGTCCTCAGGCTTCTCATCGAAAGGAAGCGCGATGGTGTTGAAGCGGATCACATTGGCCAGAATGGCCTGCTCCTGCGTCGAGAGGCCCAGGATCTCGGTGGACTTCACGATGCAATAGGAACACTCACCCGGAAGGGACATATTGATAAACTTACCGCAGTCATGCAGGATCGCCGCCATCTGCAACAGCAAGCGGCTTCTCTTTCCGAGACCATGCTGCTTCTTCATATTGTCGAACAGGAGCGCCGCGATGTCCGAGAGAGTCTCGGAATGGTCGGCGTTGCCCATATAGCGATTCCGGATGCGGCGGGCCGCCTCAAGCGACTCCTTCGCGAAGTCATTGACCGATGCCGCAGGCAAAAGTTTCTGCTTATTCGCGTATTCGGTCGCCATGCCGTCGCTTAAGTTGACACCGGGGAGATAGATCTCCGTCGCTCCCGAATTATTCAAAAACCGATAGTAGATCATGGCCACGGGCAGGATGAGTTTCGCGTACTCTTCGGGGATGCCGTAGTTCGTCGCCATGTCGTTTGCGCTGGTCTTGCGCACTTCCATATAGGTCCGGATGAAATCCTCCGAACGGATGACCTGTGCCTTCGGCATATGCATGACTTTTGCCACAAACAGCAGGATGCAGTCGCCGATCGCCAGGATGCGTTTGATGTTTTTGCTCTCGCCGTAACGCCAGAAGGTGTCGAGCTCATTGTCCGCGAGTTCTTCTGCAAGGTTGTAAACGTCGCCCGTGAAGGAAAATTCCTCCAGCGTCGACTGCATACGCAAGGCACCCAGACCCAGGTTCTGCGTCGAGATCAGCAGGCCCTTATCATACAGCGAGATCTGCGTGCTTCCGTAACCGACATCCACGATGGCGCAGGGCTGCTCCACGACTTCCTTAAACGAAGGCATCCACAGCGGGATGGCGCTATAAGTCAGATAGCGCTGCTCGGCGTTCGAGAGCACCGTGACCTCCAGGCCCGTGCGGACCTTGATCTGGTCCAGGACGATGACGCGGTTTTTCGCTTCACGCAAAGCACTCGTCGCATAGGCGCGGTACGCCTCGACATGGTAGCCCTGCATGATGTCGTTAAAGCCCGACAACGTCGCGCAGAGTTCATCCAGCATCTCCTTGCTGATCACACCGTCGCGATACGTATCGTTTCCGAGGCCGATCACATGACGCACATGGTCAATGCATGCGATCCTGCCCTTCAGGTTCATTTCATAAATAGACAGCTCGAGTTCAAAAGAACCGACGTCGACAGCAGCAAACAGTTTTACGGCCATAGGCATCCTCCTTTACAGCTTCTGCTGGCTCAGGTCCGCGATAAACTGGGCGGCCAGACGTCCGGACATCATTCCGTGACGAAGCTCCCAACGTCGCGCGAGGGCGAACAACTCCTCTTTTGGCAGGGTGATGCCTGCGCGGCGCGCCAGCACCTCCACCATCTCTTCAAAATCTGCCCGGTTCGGGCTTCCGTAGTAGATCGTCACGCCGAAACGCGCCGACAGGGACAGTTTCTCCTGGATTCCGTCGCCGCCGTGCAGATCATCGGCACGTTTTTCTTCATTATCCAGAACGGACTCTTTGATCAGATGTCTGCGGTTCGACGTAGCGTAGATGCAGACATTTTCCGGTTTCTCCTCCAGACCGCCCTCGATGACTGCCTTAAGGTATTTATATTCGATCTCGAATTCTTCAAACGAAAGGTCATCCATGTAGATGACGAAGCGGTAATTTCGGCCTTTCAATGACTTGATGATGTCCGGCAAATGCTGGAACTGGTGTTTGTACACCTCGATCATGCGCAGGCCGCTCTGGAAGTATTTGTTCATGCAGGCTTTGATGCTGGAACTCTTTCCGGTACCGCTGTCGCCGAACAAAAGCACGTTGTTGCAGGATCTGCCTGCGAGGAAACTCTCCGTGTTGTCGCACAGCATGCGGACCTGGTCCTGATAGCCGACCAGATCGTTAAAGGTAAACTTGCTGCAATGGGTCATCTGCTCCAGAACGACCGTCGTATTGCCGCCGGAAACGACCTTCTCGGACATGCGGAAGGCTTTATACAGGCCGAGTTTGCCTACGCCGATGTTGCGGTAGAAACGCTCCAGATAGCCGCAGAACGCGTCCAGGTCGCCCTCAAAAGCCGCGTGTCCCAGCTGACGAGCCAGAACGTTGACGTCATTGACCGTCTCGAGCGGATAACGCACGCGGCCACCCGTCATGCAGGTGTAATCGCGGAAAATGTCCTTCTTCACTTCATCCTCGATGGACGATGTAAAGTCACACGCATACAAATGCATGAAGTGCTGCAGGTCCTGACGCGCCAGGCGCTCCAGATGCGCGTCCACGGGCTGCCCCTCAGGGCGGCGCTCCAGTGCCAGCGAGAACGCATTTTCCGAGTTGATCAGCGCATAGGTCAGATAGACATGCGCCAGGTTGCCGGACAGGCCATAACGCTCCGCGATGTCCGCGATCAGTTTCCCGAGCAGATTGGAAAATGTCTGCTCATAGATCGCAAGCGTCGTGGGGTCATTGGCCTCGTGCATCGAAAACAGCTCGCACAGACCTTCATACAGGTCGGCCTTCTGTAAACTGCGGTATAATATCGGTTCGTAATCGATCATCGGTCATCCTCTTTCCTGTTTAATCTTTCGAATAACTGCTCCATGTTCAAATGCAGCACGGGGTGACATGCTCCCGGCGCGATCATCGTCATGGGCTGCAAAACAAACGCGCGCTCCGTCATCCTCGGATGCGGGATCACGAGTTCCGGTGTCGAGATCACCTCGTCATCGTAAAGCAGGATATCCACATCCAGCGTGCGCGGTCCCCAGTGGATCTGACGCGTGCGATTCTGCGACTGCTCTGCATCCTGACAGGCCGCCAACAACATCTCCGGCGACAGCGTCGTGGAGATCTCGACTGCCGCGTTCAGAAAATCCGGCTGCTCGGTGTAACCCCAGGCCGGCGTATTGATATATTCGGAGACCTTCTTCACGCGGATCTCCGGGTTTTGTTTTAATCGATCCAGCCCTGCGTCCAGCATGGCTTTGCGGTCGCCTAAGTTCGAACCCAGCGACAGGTAAGCGATGTGACGCGAACGGGTCACGCACACACCCAGTGACTGGAATGAAAAGCGAACGGGTGCGCCGGGCTTCGCCAGTTTGACGGTGACACCCTTGAGCAACGGAAATTCATCCAGAAGATAGATCGCGAGTCGATGCGCCGCCGTTTCCAGCAGACCGTACGTATTCGTCTGCAGAAACGCGACCGCCTTCTGCGTCGCCTCCCCGTAATGGATGGTCTTCTTCAGGTCGTCTTTCGCAGCCGCGCGCTCCATCGGAACGTACAGCACCAGCGACAACAAAAACGTCTGGCCGAGACTCTTCTCCTCGGCAAAAACGCCGTGGTTCGCGTAAAACGGAACCTCATTGATAAAGATCTGATCTACCTTAGACAAATTCATAAGCATTCCCCTAGCTGTTGCGGATCGCTTCCGTCATCGCGATCGTGCGCAGGTTTTCTTTTATATCATGCACGCGGACTACGCCGTAGCGTGCCAAAACCGCCAGTGTCGTCGTCACCAACGTGCCCTCCAGGCGGTCATCGGCCGGAAGGTTCAGTGTATTTCCAATCACGGATTTACGAGAACATCCCAACAAAAGCGGCAGGCCGAATCGATGCAGGTCCGCCAGATGGTTCAGCAGGATCAGGTTTCCTTCGGTGTTCTTTGCAAACCCGATGCCCGGATCCAGGAGGATCTTCCCGCGGTCAATGCCGGCCGCATCCGCGATCTGAAGGCTTTCCTCCAGATCTGCGATCACGTTCTCCACGACATTTTCCGTGATGATGTGTTCATTGTTATGCATCAGGCAGTAGCAAACGCCTGAATCCGCAACGACCTGAGCCATCGCGGGATCGTTTTTCAGTCCCCAGATGTCGTTGATCAGGTCGGCGCCCATACAGATCGACGCCCGCGCGACCTTGGAACGATATGTGTCCACGGAGATGGGCACATCGTAACGTTTCTTCACCTCGGACAGCACGGGGATCACACGACGGATCTCCTCATCCTCCGAAATAAACTCGTGCCCCGGACGCGTCGACATGCCGCCGATATCGAGGATATCCATTCCCTCGGAAAGCATGCGCTCCACCTGGATCAGCGCCGCATCCATCGTCGTATATTTTCCGCCGTCGGAAAACGAATCCGGCGTGATATTCAGTATTCCCATCACATACGTATGGTTGTCAAAATCAAATTCCCTGTTTCCTATCTTCATCTTCCGGTCCTTTTGAGACTATGCGTTTTTGATCATCGATAAAACGCGTGCCGTCAGGTTTTCATCCTCGAATACGCCGCGACGCACGTAGGTCTCGGTCTTGCTTCCGGGCTTCTTCACGCCGCGCATGGTCATGCACATATGCTCAGCCTCGATCACGACCATCACGCCCTTCGCGCCCAGATCCTTCATGATCGAATCCGCGATCTGGCTGGTCATACGCTCCTGCAGCTGCAGGCGTTTCGCATACACCTCAACAGTGCGTGCCAGCTTTGACAGGCCGGCCACCTTCTTCCCGGGAACGTAGGCGATGTGCGCCTTCCCGTAGAACGGCACCATATGATGCTCGCACATGGAGTAGAACGGGATGTCCTTCTCCAGGATGAGGTCGGTATTGCAGCCGGTAAATTGTTTGGACAGATGTTTGGACGCATCCTCCTCATAACCGGCAAAAATCTCCTCGTACATGCGGGCCACACGCGCGGGTGTCTCTAACAGCCCCTCTCGCTCCGGATCCTCTCCCATGCCCTCCAGGATCATTCGTACACCCTTTTCGATCTTTTTCTTATCCATTGTAAACTCCTTATGATCTCATGCCTTCGATCACCGTCTTACGAAGCGGTCCGAGAAATGTAAACGAACCGAGAGCGGCGACCAGGACCTTCCCTTGCATCGTTTCAGCTTCCGAGAGTGCCTCGGAAAATGCCTGCTTCACGCTTCCGAATCTCCGGATCCTGCAGTCTTTTGCGAGCCCGAGTTTTTCAAACTCTTCGGCCAATGAAACCGCCGAAGATCCGCGTTTTCCGCGTGTCGCTCCGAAATACACCGCATCCGGCGCCGTCCTTGCGATCTGCCGCAAAACAGCGGGGTGATCCTTATCTTTAAGCATACCACAAATTATGATTTTTTTATAGTCTTTCCAATCGGTTTTTATACTTTCCGCAAAGCTTTTTGCGGCCGGCAGATTATGCGCGCCGTCCAAAATGACCACGTGGTCTCTTCTGCCCTTCACGGGAAGGATCTCAAACCGTCCCGGCAGCGCCGTTTCGGCCAGTCCCTTACGGATCTGTGCTTCATCGATCGTAAAGCCGGCTTTTTTCAGTTCCTGCAGACACGCATAGGCGCAGGCAGCATTTTCCGCGGCCGCCCGTCCCGCCATCGCAAGCTTGATCTTCGCAGTTTTTCCGAGATACGCTTCGCTCTCGATCACCGGGCAATGCTTCTCGCCCGCCGTCTTCCGTACCACGTCCATCGCATCCGCAGGGATGTTCTTCCCCAGGATCACGGGCCGCCCCTCGCGAAAGATCCCGGCCTTATGCGCCGCGATCTGCGCTGTCGTATCGCCGAGGAAATCCATGTGATCCATGCCCACCGACGTCAACACCGCGCATAACTGCGACTGCGTCTCATAAGCGTTCGTCGCGTCCAGGTCGCCGCCCAGACCGGTCTCCAGCAAAACGATATCAACTTTCTCCCTCGCGAAATATAGGAAGGCCTTCGCCGTCAATCGCTCAAACGGGCTCGGCGCATCCTCTTTCGGAAAATGCTTCTCGCATACTGCATTTACCTCTTCGGTCAGCGCTCGCATCCTTCGCGCCGTGATATTCTTCGCATTGACGCTCAGGACCTCGTACGGCGTAAACACCGCCGGCGTCGTAAACACGCCGACCTTGCGCTTCGGATCCTGACATAAAACAGACTTCAAAAAGGCGATCACCGTACCCTTGCCGTTGGTCCCCGCCGCATGCACGATCTTCAGTTGGTCCTGCGGATCCCCGAGGAGTTCCATCAGTTTGCGCATCCGCGAAAGGCCCAGCCGGATCTCGTCCAGGGCAGCCGCGGTCACGCCGCTCGTGTACTCGTTTTTCTCCATCTGTCTTCCTCAAAAAAGTTCTTCTTGTTGATAGCACCCGCACGATGTGCGGGTGCTCCTATTCGCGGCCCGGCAGCCCGGACCGTTCACTATCGGTTTACGATCTCTTCTTGAAATTCATAAACTTTACAGGGATCGTGTCCAGTTCAAACCGGGCATTGTCCTTCGAAAAATTCGGATTGTAACAGGGGTCGCCCTGCTCCACAAAAGGCTTCCAGCGTGCAAAGAAACGATCGATCTCCTTGCTGAAACGCTCCATCTTCTCCGGCGTGTCCTCGTAACCGCGGGACTTCGATTCAGAGTGGTACAGTTCCGCTTCCGCATCGAAAACGACACGGTATCCCTTCTCGCCGACACGCAGGCAAAAATCGATATCATTGAACGCTACGGCGAAATTCTCCCCGTCCAGTCCGCCAAGTTCGCGATAGACCGAACTCTTTACCATCATGCAGGCCGCAGTCACGGCGCTGTAGTTCTGGCATACGACCGCACGGGCCATGTACCCGAGCTCGACGCGGCTCATTCCGGCAAATGCGTGCGCGGCTACGCCGTTCACGCCGACCACTACGCCCGCGTGCTGGATCGTCTCGTCATCGTAGTAAAGCTTCGCGCCGACAACGCCGACATCCTCGCGCATGCAGAAACCGAGCATATGCTCGAACAGATTGTCCGAAATGACTTCCACATCATTGTTCAGAAGGAGAACGTAATCTCCGAGCGCCGACTCAAAACCGAAGTTGTTGATCGCGGCGTAGTTGAAACCGCCCTCATAGTAAACCACACGGAAATTATCGTGCGCCTCCACCATCTCCTCGTAGTACGCGAAGGTCTCCGGCTCGGTACTGTTGTTCTCGATCACGATGATCTCGAAATTATCATAGGTCACGCGCTCGTAGATCGAATCGAGGCAACGCTTCAGGTCCGGAACGTGATCCTTATTCGGGATCATGACGGAAACCAGCGGATGCGTCGCCAGATGATATTCATTAGAATACCAGCCGAACTGCGGTCCGTAATGTGTCGTGATATTCATGCCCAGACGGTCAAAATGATCCTGGAGGGCACGGCGTCCGGCGTCGTACGCGTACTCCTTGCTGGAGAAATCGCGCGCCGTCGAATTCCGATGGCTGCGCCAGTAATATAAGATCTGCGGAACATGGTGGATATGATTGCCGTTCTCGATGCAGCGGAGAATGAAATCGTAATCCTGCGCACCGTCGTAACCGGGGCGGAAACCGCCGATCTTATCCACGATGTCCTTCTTCACCATGAAGAAGTGGCAGATGTAGTTGTTGGTCATGAACAGGTCCGGATTATAATCCGGTTTGAAGTTCGGATCAAAATGCTTCTTACCGCCTTCGTCGACCTTATCTTCATCGCTGTAGAACATGTCGTAGTCCGGATGCTCATTGAGCACTTTTACATACTCAAACAACGCATTCGGGGCCAGCATGTCATCATGGTCCAAAAGCGCGATGAACTCGCCCTTTGCCAGTGCAAGGGCTGCGTTTGTATTGCCCGCAATGCCGAGGTTCTCTTTCAGCTCCGTCACGCGGATGCGCTTATCACGCGCCTGGTGCGCTGCCAGCGCACTCTTCAGTTTTTCATCTTCCGGACTTCCGTTTGCCAGGCACAGTTCCCAGTTTTTGTAGGTCTGCGCGGTCACGGATTCGAGCATGGCGTCCAGATATTTGATCGGAGTATGGTACAGCGGGACAGCGATGCTGATCAGCGGACGATGGCTGAAACGGGTCTCTGCCTGCTTAGTGAGCTCCTCTTCTGACAGTTTGTGCAGGGCGAACCAACGGACGTAATTATTCTGGTCCGTTTTGAACACCTTTTTGAACGATTTGGTCATATACTTAGCAAAGCCGTTCCGGCGGATGTAGCGGTAACTCTCCAGAATGGGAGTCTTCTCCAACGCCGAGCGGCCACGCATATTCCATTTACCGAAGTGGACTGCATTCTTCTGAGTGACCTCACCGTTCTCGTTCTTTACGGTAAAAACGAGATACATACAGTCCATGAGAGGCGCAATGATATAGAAGCCGAGTTTGTTGAAACTCAGATCATCGTACATCTCTAAAGCAACGTCGGGCCGGTGGATCTTTGACATCTTCACCTCGACGTTTTTCTTTTGTTTATCCAGGATCGCGTAATCGATCCGGTCCTGTTTGCATTCAGAAGCCGCCCATCCGCGGATCAGGACTTTATTATCCGCTATACTGAACTCATCCAAATGATACTTCATACTCATCCTCCCGGTGCTCCGGCCTGTTCCTTTGAGCACACACCGATATTTTATATGGTTTCGGATATTTCGTCAAGACAGGGCTTCAGGCCGGTCAGACATTGAAAATACTGTGGCCGATAAATTCCTGCAGGATCGAATTACTCGGGATCTGCTCCGGAAGCAGCGGCAGGAAGTAATCCAAAAACTTCAGCAAACGCTTCGCCTCAGAGTATTCGGGGCAATCTTTATCCACGCCGAACAGCAGCGGCTCCGCGTACAGTTTCAGGATCGCCAGTTCGTAGATCTGGGCCGAATTGAATACGACATCCGCCGTTTCCTGATACGGGAAGATATTCTTCTCCTCACCCTTACGCACGCTCTCCCAACGGGACAATGTCTGCGTCGCCGTGATCGCGCGGTGCATCGCGTCGCGCACCATGCGGCGGACCAGACGTCCGTCGGTCGTCGAGACACGGTTATGCTCGTCGACATTCAGCTGGGTCAATGCGCTGATGTAGATCTTGTACATGTTCTCTTTCGGCAAGGTCGCATAAAGTTTCTCGTTGAGGCAGTGGATGCCTTCTACCACGAGGATGTCATTCGCGCCGAGTTTCAACATCTCGCCGCGATACTCACGGTGTCCCGTCTTAAAATTGTAGTACGGAAGTTCGATCTCCTCCCCCTTCAAAAGGGAATTCATATTACGGTCAAACAGCGCCGTATCGATGCTGTCGAGATCTTCGAAATTATAGTTGCCGAATTCATCCTTCGGATTGTCTTCGCGATTTACGAAATAATTGTCCACGCCGATCGGGTGCGGTACCAGGCCGTGCGCGCGAAGCTGCACGGACAGGCGGTAGGAAAACGTCGTCTTGCCGGAACTCGACGGGCCGGCGATCATGACGAATTTCACGCCCTTGCGCTCTTTGATCTGACGCGCGATCTCCGCGATCTTCTGCTCCTGCAGGGCTTCCTGCACCAGGATCAGCTCCTGGATCGTTCCGTTCACGATGGCCTCGTTGAGGTCGCCGACCGTATCTACGCCGATCTTTGCCGAAAATTCATTGGACTCGATCAATGCGTGCGCTACTTTATTCTGCGGTTCAAACGGAGGCACCTCATCCGGCTTTTGCTTGATCGGCATCTGCAGCACGATCCCGTGCTCATAAAGATGCAGGTCGAAATGCTTCAGATAACCGGTGGACGGCACCATATAGCCGTAGAAATAGTCGCGGAAGCGGTCGATCTTATACAGGTTCACGCGGCTGACGCGGCGGAACCGGAACAGTTTCTCTTTATCATACATTCCGTAGCGATGGAACAGTTTTACCGCATCGGCCGTCGGAACGCTCTCTTTTTCGATGGGCAGGTCATCCTCCACCATCTTCTGCATGCAGGCCTTTACCTTCGCCAGCAAAGCTTCGTCCAGCGTCACATCCTCGGCGGTCACCTCACAAAAATAACCGCGGCTGACGGAAAACTGTACCTTCACCTGCTTTAAGTTCTTATAGCCGATGGTGTCATACATCGCCTTCAAAAACAGCAAGGTCGTACTGCGGCGGTAGGTCTCGATTCCACCCGATGTCGTGGTATTGACCGTGACCGCGTCGGCGTCATCCCGGGGCGCGTAACGGAGCTCCCGCAGGTCGCTTCCTTCTTTTACCAAAACGATCCCTAAATCTCCGGGATATTTCTGCCGTACCAGATCCAGATACGTCGTTCCTTCGGGAACGGAAAATGTTTCCCCGTCCAATGTGATCTTGAACATTTTATCCGCCATATACATCCTCCTGTTTCTCCTGAGCTAAAAGCGCCTGTTCGATGAGTTTCAGTTTCTCGCCGGCTTTTTGGCAGGCTGCCTGCGCCGCCTGTGTCGTAGTATCTGCAAGCGCGTTGCAGATCTTGCGTGTCTGCTTCTGCTCTTTTATCAAAAAATCATAT
>JAFZPG010000029.1 GCA_017550425.1 Lachnospiraceae bacterium
TCCATGGTGTGACGCTTCTTCTGAAGCGGATAATCCGGGGTAGAAGCGCCTTCGACCGCAACCTCTATAGCTTGCAGTTCAAACGCCTGTTTAGCGTCCGGAGTCTCGATCAGCTTACCCTTTACGATCACTGCGGAACCGACGTTCAGTTTCGTGACCTCGTCAAAATTTGACAGGCTGTCCGAAAGAACGACCTGCAGCGGCTCGAAAAACGTACCGTCGTTGATCACCATGAACGCAAAGTTCTTGGAAACTCGCAGGTTGCGGATCCATCCTACGACCGTGATCTCTTTGTCTGCATACTCTTTAGTGTTGCGAAATAGCTCTCTGATATCTATACTTTCCATCTTAGTGTCCTCTTTCTGTCTCACGTCTTATGATCATGCCTTTTTGATCAGCATTTCCTTACCGCCCATGTAAGGCTGCAGAGCCTTCGGGATACGGATGTTGCCTTCGGCCGTGAGGTTGTTCTCCAGGAAGGCGATCAACATACGCGGCGGTGCAACTACGGTATTATTCAGGGTGTGCGCCAGGTATTTGCCGTCGGCTCCGTTCACGCGGATCTTCAGGCGGCGTGCCTGCGCGTCACCGAGATTCGAGCAGCTGCCGACCTCGAAATATTTCTTCTGTCTCGGCGACCATGCCTCGACATCGACACTCTTGACTTTCAGATCTGCCAGGTCACCCGAGCAACACTCGAGCGTGCGGACCGGAATATCCAGCGAACGGAACAGCTCGACGGTATACTTCCACAATTTGTCGTACCACATCATGCTGTCTTCCGGCTTGCAGACGACGATCATCTCCTGCTTCTCGAACTGGTGGATACGGTATACGCCGCGCTCCTCCAGACCGTGCGCGCCCTTCTCCTTACGGAAGCAAGGCGAATAACTGGTCAATGTGAGCGGGAGGCTCTCCTCCGGCAGGATCTGGTCGATAAAACGGCCGATCATCGAGTGCTCACTGGTACCGATCAGGTACAGGTCCTCACCCTCGATCTTATACATCATGGCGTCCATCTCGGCGAAACTCATAACACCGGTAACGACATCCGAACGGATCATAAACGGCGGTACTACGTACGTAAAGCCCTTATCGATCATGAAATCACGCGCATACGAGATAACCGCCGAATGCAGACGCGCAATGTCTCCCATCAGGTAGTAGAAACCATTGCCCGCAACGCGACGTGCGCTGTCTAAGTCCAGGCCGTTGAAGGACTCCATGATCTCCGAATGATACGGGATCGGGAAATCCGGAACGACCGGCTCGCCGAAACGCTCCACCTCAACGTTCATGGAATCATCCTTACCGATCGGAACGCTCGGGTCAATGATGTTCGGGATGATGAGCATCTTCTTATAAAGATCCTCCTCGACCTTCTTCTCGGCATCGCTGAGTTCGTCGATACGCGCTCCGAAGCTCGCGACCTGTGCCTTCACCTGCTCCGCTTCTTCACGCTTTCCCTGCGCCATCAGAGCGCCGATCTGCTTCGACATGCGGTTTCTGTCCGCGCGGAGCGCCTCGACCTCCTGCTTGATGTCACGATTGCGGCGATCGAGCTCGAGCACCTCATCTACCAGCACCAGTTTCTGGTCCTGGAACTTCTTTTTGATATTCTCCCGAACGATATCCGGGTTCTCTCGTACAAATTTAATGTCTAACATGGTCAATCCTTCCCTAATTTTTCAATAGCTTTACGGATGCGGTTTAAGGACTCTTCCTTACCGATCACTTCCATGATCTCCGTCGCGCCGCCCGGCGTAGACTGCTTACCGGACACTGCTACATGCAGCGGCCACATCGCATATCCGTTTTTACACTCTTTTTTCGCCACATAGTCGGAAAGCGTCGCATACAGGGCGTCGTTGGTGTAATCCTCCTGCGCCTCGAAGATCGGAAGCAGTTCCTTCAGGACCTCCAGTGAGGAAGCCGCGTCGGTCTTCATTTTCTTGTGGGAATACATCTCGATGTCGTACTCCGGAACCTCCTGGATGAAGTCCACCATCTCGTACACATCGGGGAATACCTCGATTCGGGTCTTCACCATCTGTGCGAGCTTCTCGAAGTTCACATCGCGGCTAACGACCTTCTTCAGGTACGGAAGCACCATCTCGTAGTACTCCGCATCGTCCATCTTCTTGATGTACTCGCCGTTCATCCAGCGCAGTTTCTGATAATCAAATACCGCGGGGGATTTCGAAATATTGTGGTAATCAAACTTCTCGATCAGCTCCTGCAGGGAGAAGATCTCCTGGTTATCCTCCGGGCTCCACCCGAGCAGTGCTACGAAGTTCAGGATGCAATCCTTCAAAAAGCCCAGCTCCAGCAGATCCTCAAACGAGGAATGTCCGCAACGCTTCGACAGTTTCTTATGTGTCTCATCCGTGATCATCGGGCAATGTACATAGACCGGCACCTTCCAGCCAAACGCGTCATAAAGGCGGTTGTACTTCGGTGAAGAAGACAGATACTCGTTACCACGGACCACATGGGTGATGCCCATCAGGTGGTCATCAACGACGTTTGCAAAATTATAGGTAGGGAAACCGTCGGACTTGATCAAGATCATGTCGTCGAGTTCTGCATTGTCCACGGTGATATCCCCGTACAACTCGTCATGGAAGGTGGTCGTCCCGGTCTGGGGATTATTCTGGCGGATAACGAACGGCATGCCGGCTGCGAGGTTTGCCTCGACCTCCTCTTTCGAAAGGTGCAGGCAATGCTTATCATATACGGCGAATTCCTTGCCGTCCACCTCGGTACGCAGGCTCTCCAGACGCTCCTTCGTACAGAAGCAATAATACGCCTCGCCCTTCTCGACCAGCTGCTTTGCATACTTCATATACAGGCCGGACTTCACGCGCTCGCTCTGCACATACGGACCGCAGCCGCCGTCCTTATCGGGGCCCTCATCATGGATCAGGCCCACGCTCTGAAGCGTGCGGAATATAATGTCCGTCGCGCCTTCCACAAAGCGCCCCTGATCGGTATCCTCTATTCTTAAAATGAAATCACCGCCCTCATGCTTCGCGATCAAATACTCGTAGAGTGCGGTTCTTAAATTACCGACATGCATCCGTCCGGTCGGGCTCGGCGCATAGCGGGAACGTATTTTGTCAGCCATGGTTTTTTCCTTCTTTTCGGTAGTATTGGGCGAAACGCCCTTTTGCGATAAACAATTTCAAGGTGTCCGTAGGGGCACCTTGAA
Organism: Lachnospiraceae bacterium; assembly: GCA_017550425.1. Lineage (GTDB taxonomy): Bacteria > Bacillota > Clostridia > Lachnospirales > Lachnospiraceae > UBA1201. Next base: position 3,212 of record JAFZPG010000029.1, read on the forward strand.
ATAATTATAATTCATATTTGATAAAAGTCAAGACGATTCTCCCCCGGTGATCGCGATCCCGTTGACAAAAACTTCTTCGTCATCGATCGGGATGACGAGGCAGTTTCGGCCGTCGATCTGCCGGGTCGTAACGAGGCGGGCACGCTCCGGTTTCGCCGTGATCTTGATGCCATCCAGTTTGACTTCCATTTTCTTTGTGTCGATGATATTCGTCGCCTGCAACGGACGCTCCTGCGGAAGAACGGAGTCATACACCATGTCGAAACGCTGCATGCTCTCTTCCGAAACGCCGCTGTCGGATAACAGTTCAGACAGTTCCGCTTTCGACAGAACGAGCGGCTCCGGCGCGTCTTTGCTCTCCTCGATCCGGTCCGACAGGATATCCTGAATGTTGCGGACGTCGTCGTATTCGCATTTGCCGCCGAGGGTTTCCTCCACGATGGATCCGAAGATCTCGCGCTGGCTTTTTGCGGAGATCGGGGTGATACTTCCGATCAGCGTCGCCAGCATGTCTGTGCGGATATCCTTCGCATCCTTCGAATAAAACAGCGTCCCCGTGATATCGCTCATACGGTCCGTGAACATCGGGAACAGCATGGCATGCATGGGCTGCTCCAGTTTCCAGCGACGGTTCGTATTGCGGAACGAGTGGCTTTGCGCATCATAGCAGATGTCGTAATCGGTCAGGTTTACCGGACACAACAGACAGAGCACGTAGGAATAGACATCCTCGCTCGCATCCTCCATCTCATAACCGTCACTGGTGCGCTGCGGCACATCGTAGTTGTCGTGTGCCAGCAGAATCAGGTAGTTATCCCGGTAACCGTAGGCCGCGATCACGCGCTCGTAGAACTCGTCGAGGATCGCGTCGTCCTCCAACTCGCTGTCGCGGAGTTTCAGGAAGAGGTCCTGCAGGTTCTCGCAGGGATTTCCCTCGGCATCCTGCGCCTCGCCAAACTCCGTACAGAAAAGATTATGCCCGAACGAGCCGGACATACCCTTCTTAAAGATCTCAAAATATTTATCCTGTTCCTCTTCGGACAGCATCGCGAAGGTTTCGCGAAAAGATGTGATGCGCTCTCCGTCGCCGTTGACATAGCAACCGCACATTTTCCGGATCGTGCTCTTCTCTTTGCGAAACCTTCTGCGCAATTCTTGTACTTCTTTTTTATTCACTGTCTAATTCCTTTGCCAAATCCACGATGATCTGCACGCAACGGTCAATGCCGAGCGTGGATGAGCAGAGCGAGATGTCGTAATTTTGCGACTTCCCCCATTCCTGCTCCGTGTAGTGCTTGTAATTGAGACGGCGTTTTTTATCCTTCTCGACCAAGCGTTTTTCGGGAGATTTATCGCTCTCCCCGTACATGCTGACGATACGGTCCGCGCGGAATTCCATGCTGGCGTGGATGTACACATTCAGCACGTCCTTGCGATCCTTCAAAATATAGTCGGCGCAACGGCCCACGATAACACAGGGAGCTTCATCCGCCAGTTTCAGGATGACCTCACGCTGGATCACGTACAGGTAGTCGTCCGGCGACATGCCACGCATGACCCCGGGAATGCCCTGAGCCGAAAGCCCGTAGGACAGGCCGGTATAACCGCGCGCCAGTTCCCCATGCTCCTCAATATATTTCGGATCGAAACCGCTCTCCTCGGAGACCTGCTTAACCAGTTCCTTATCGTAATATTTGTACCCCAAAGCGTCCGCCACCATCTTACCGATGGTCCTGCCGCCGCTGCCGAATTCTCGGCTGATCGTGATGATCCTCTTCATAGAAACGCCTCCTTTCACAGTCAAACAAATTACTGTAAAAACGCACCATTCTTGTTGCCGTTATTATACCAAAAATCCCGCTGAAAGTCAATCCGGATCTGCATTTTTTGAGGTCAGGCAGACCCCGTCTCCCACCGACAGGACAGCGCTCGTAAGCTTCGGATCCTGCGTTACCCGTTCCAGGAATTCCCGCATGCGTTTGTGAATCGTACGGTTGCGCCGCGTAACGACGTATCGCGATTCCAAAATGTCCCCGCCGGTAAGGATATTGTCCGTAACGAGCAGTCCGTCCGGCTTTAACAACCGCAGCAGCTGCGGAAGCCAGACCACATACTGCGCCTTCGCGGCATCCAGGAAGATCAGGTCGAACCGGCCGTCCGGCTGCATATCCTCCAGGTAGGGGGTCGCATCTCCGGTCAGAAGCTCGATGTCACTCTCCGCTCCGGCCGCGGCAAAATTCGCGCGCGCCTGCTCGATGCGGGGCTCGTAACTCTCCATCGTCGTGATGTGGCAACCGCCGTAAGTCGCGGACGCCTGCCGCATGACCAGGGCGGAATAACCCACCGCGCAACCGACCTCCAAGATCTGCTTCGGCCTGCGTGTCATTATAAGAAACCGGAGCAAGTTTTCAGTCTCGCTCCGGATGATCGGTACCCCGTCCTCGAGGGCTCGGGCACGGATCGTTTCCAATATTGGTCCCCGGTCTTTCTGCAGGGTCTCCAAAAATCCCTCCAACCGGATCTCATCTAAATTCTCATTCATTTTTATGACCCCTCGGTACTGTTTTCGCCGGACAGAACATCCAGGATGCCCCGGCTGTCCATACCGGAGTAAACGACATACGTCCCCGGCTGGAATTTATACGAAAAGAAAATGTACTGCGCGTAGAAAACGTAGGGATCCTCGATCACGCCTCTGTTCTTCAGATCCCGCCCCAACTCGAGAGGTTTTGTCTTTTCGGTGACCGTGACCTGAAATGCGCTTCCGGTGGGTGAGCCGGTATCCTTCTCAAACACGCGGTAGCCGAATTTGTAGGCCGAACGCATTCCGGATGCGACCAGGTAGATCAGCATCGCATAGAACAAGATCTTTACCGCAGTCTCGATGATCGCAAACGTCATGCCGGTCAATTTTACGGAAGAAAGCGCTTTCTTGTTGTTTCCGGGCTTTTGCACCGTCCGGCGTTTTTTATTTGCCATAGTATCACTCTACTTCCATGATGATGGGAAGCACCATCGGGCTTCGCTTGATGCGTTTCCACAGGAAATCGCTCAATTCATCCTTCACGCTGTTTTTGATCTTGAGCCAGTCAGTGATGCCGTTATCCAGGCAGTCGAGAACGACGCTCTCGACCACACTGCGCGCTTCTTCGATCAGGTTCTCGGATTCGCGCACATAGACGAAACCGCGGGACACGATGTCCGGGCCGGCTAACAGCTGGTTCGTGTATTTCTCCAGTGTCATAACAACGATGATGATACCGTCCTGTGCCAGATTCTGACGGTCGCGGAGGACGATGTTTCCGACATCTCCGACGCCGAGACCGTCAACCAGAACGGTGCCGCAAGGTACCTGTCCTACTACGGCGGCGTCACAATCCGTGATCTCAAGGACATCACCGGAGGACAAAATGAAAATGTTTTCTTTCGGAATGCCGAGGCTCTCGGCGATCTCCGCCTGAGCCAACAAGTGGCGGTACTCACCGTGCACCGGGATCGCATACTTCGGACGAAGCAAAGCATAGAGAAGTTTGATCTCCTCCTGGCATGCGTGTCCGGAAACGTGCGTATCCTGCATGATGATCTTCGCGCCCTTCATCGAGAGTTCGTTGATGACCTTCGATACTGCGCGCTCATTGCCCGGGATCGGGTGCGAACTGAAGATGATCAGGTCGCCCGGCATAATGGAAACCTTACGATGGATCGAGGATGCCATACGGGACAGGGATGCCATGGACTCGCCCTGGCTGCCTGTCGTGATGAGCACCATCTGCTCCTCCGGATAGTTCTTCATCTCTTCCATGTCGATCAGAGTGCCGTCCGGGATGTTGATATATCCCAGTTCCGACGCGGTGCCGATGACATTGACCATACTGCGGCCGTCGATCACGACCTTACGTCCGTAGCGGCATGCGGTATTGATGATCTGCTGGACACGGTCTACGTTCGAGGCAAATGTCGCGACGATGATACGGCGGTTGACGTTCTCCGCAAAGATCGTGTCGAACGTACGTCCGACCGTTTTCTCCGACATGGTAAAGCCGGGACGGATGGCGTTCGTGGAGTCGCAAAGCAGGGCCAGAACGCCCTTCTTTCCGAGTTCGCCGAAGCGCTGCAGGTCCGCGATATCGCCAAATACCGGCGTGTAGTCGATCTTAAAGTCGCCGCTGTGTACGATGGTGCCGACCTTCGTGGTGATGGCCAGCGCCGCCGAGTCGGCGATACTGTGGTTCGTGCGGATGATCTCGACCTTGAACTCACCGAGTTTCAGAACGTCGCCGTAGTTCACGGTGTGACGCTCCACGATCTCCATCATCTCGTGCTCTTCGAGTTTCTTCTCGATCAGAGCGATGGTCAGCCGCGTCGCGTAGATCGGGACATTGACCCTGCGGAGCACGTAGGGCAACGCGCCGATGTGGTCTTCGTGTCCGTGTGTGATCACGAACGCTTCCACACGGTCCAGGTTTCTCTCCAGATAGTCGACATCCGGGATGACCATATCGATGCCCGGCATGTCGTCCGTCGGGAACGAAAGACCGCAGTCCACCACGACGATGCTGTTCTTATATTCAAAGGCGGTAATATTCATACCGATGGATTCCAATCCGCCTAAAGGAATGACTTTCATTCCCTGTCCAAATTCTAACATATCTTATCTATCCTCCAAATCTCATGAACGGATCTCGGTATCTTCCAGCAGTTCTTCAAAAATCTTGGAAATGTACTCTAATTCATCGTCTTCGTCAACAAATTCGTAAATGATGTCCTCGCCTTCCGTCTTCACGGCGCGCAGGATGTAGCAGGGCACGTCGCCCTCGCCGTCGTCTTCTCCGTCCTCGGTCGCCAGCAGGTAGTCTTTACCCGCTATGCGTGTCTGCTCCAGGACCGTCAGTTCGATCTCTTCTCCATCTGCTGTCAGTTTAATCTTCTCCATGTTCATCCTCTCTGCGCAGGTTCTCTTTCTCTTTGTCGTATTCTTGCTGGTTTAAGTAACTTCGCAGAACCAGTACTGCCGCTATCTGGTCAATGTATTTTTTGCGCTCGGACCGCGGGATCTCCATCTCGCGAAGCGCTTCGTCCGCCTCGACGGTCGTCAGGCGTTCATCCATAAAAACGATCGGAACTTCGACTCTTTTTTCCAGAAGTTCCTTAAAGATCACGGTCTGCGAAACACGCTCACCGTCCGAACCGTCCATCAACACCGGACGTCCCAGCACGATCTCATCCACCTCATATTCGCCGACCAGTTCGGCGATCCGGGCGAGCGTCCTGCGCAGTTTGTTTTCCTCTTTTCGCGTGATGGTCTCAAATGGCATCACGGTATAGCCCAAAGCGTCGGTCATAGCAACACCGACCGTCTTTGAGCCGTAATCCAATCCCATCTTTCTCATGATCTCTCGGTTTTATTTTGGATATAATAGTTTAACAGAAGTTCCAGAATCTCGTCACGTTCCACCTTCTGGATCAGCGAGCGCGCTCCCTTATGACCGGTCACATAGGTCGGATCCCCGGACAGGATGTAACCCACGATCTGGTTCACCGGGTTATATCCCTTCTCGACCATAGCATTATAGACCGCGTCAAAGATCTCTTCGACCCCGTTCTGCTTTTCGGGTGTCTTCAGATCCGAAGAAACCGCACTATGCTGTGTAAAATTTGTTATTTCACTCAAAAAACAACCCTCTCTTTCATTACGGTATAACATTATGATGCCACGTCCGTTCAAGTACCATCAAGTACATTGTAATACAAAAGAGAGGCAAGTTCAAGCAAAAAATCGAACCTGCCTCAAAAATCGTGAAAAAGATATAGGAAAGTCCTTCTGCGGACCTTTTTTTATGCATATTCCACAACGCCCGGAAAGACCTGCAGCCGGTCATGTATCACCGGAGCCGTTTTCCGTGTTTTTTCCGTTTTTCCTGTCTTCTTTTATTTTTTTGATCTTGTTACGCAAAGCCTCGGCCCGTTTTCTCTCGCGCAGACGTTTTTCCTTCGTTCTCTTCTTGATGACGGGGTCGCGGATATAATCTTCCAGCTCGGTGGACATGTTCTTCTTTTTCAACCGCGCATCCACGATACTGTGGAACTGGTGGTAAATGACCGCAAAGAGCGGAACACCGATCAGCATCCCGAAGAAGCCCCAAAGACCGCCGAACAGGATCAGGGCGAACAGCACCCAGAAGCCCGAGAGGCCGGTACTGTTTCCGATGATCTTCGGACTGATGAGGTTCGCGTCCACCTGCATGATGACCATGTCTACGATCAGGAAGATGAACGCATCCATCGGCGAAATAAGGAAGAGAATGATAAAGCACGGAATAAGACCGATGTACATTCCGAAGAACGGGATCATGTTCGTGATTCCGATGATGATGCTCGTCATGCCGACGTAAGGAAGTCCGAGAAGCGTTCCGATGATCGTGTAGATCGACGCCAGAAGGATCGAATCCATGAATCTGGCGAAAACGAAACCGGAAAATACCTTATCCGCAAACTTCAGCTCTTCGTGGAACCGGCCGATCCTCTTCTCGCGAATGACAGAATAGCCGATCTTACGCAGCGTCGCGGTAAGTTCATCCTTTTCGTTTAAGATGTAGATCGCAAGCACGAGCCCGATTCCGATGTTGTACAAAACGCCCATCATGCTTCCGAGACCATTCGTCACGGCATCGAAAATATTCGAGATCTGAGGCGCCCATTCATTCAGATAGTCCGAAGTGGAATCCGTCAGTTTTTCAAAATACTTCATGACGGCTTCATCCATCTTTGGATTGTTTTTGAAGACACCGTGCAGCCAATCCTTCGCATTCGCGATATACTGGGGAAGGTTCGACGTCAGGCCGACCACGGACTTATAGAGTTCCGGAATGACGATAACGACAACGGCGGCGATGGCCAGAAACAGGACCAGAACGACCGTGATGCTACTGACCGCCTTTGCAATGTTTTCCGCCTTTTCGGGCTTCGCCTGAAATCTCTTTTGCTTCAGCAGTTTGTGTTCCAGCCAATGCTCCATCTGATTATAGATCGGCTTCAAGACATACGCGATGACCAGACCGCAAATGATCGGCGATGCCGCCGAGACCACGTTTCCGAGCATGTTGACGATCCCGCCGATATTGATCACGCAATATCCGAACAGGATGGATGCAGCGATCACCAGAAACGCCGTGACCGCGATGGAAGAATATTTATTGATGCCCAGGCGGCGCCAGACGGTTCTTGTATTCTCGTTATCGTTTGTCTCTCTTTCGACAGCCTTAACGGTTTCTTCATCCGGGGTCTCTACCGGCTCCGTGATGTTGTTTTCCTTAAGCTCGTCCATGAATCACTCATCTCCCTCGGTAAACAGGTGCATGTGCCATGCCCCTTCCGTTCAAATATCGTCAGATATATTGTAATACACATGAGAAGCAAGTGCAAGTAAAAATCAAACCCTGCCCAATACGCAGTCGCTTCCGACCGGGATCGCGGTCAGTATCACTTCGGTCAATGTATTGACCGCGAGCGTGTCTTCATCTGCAGGCACGGCCACGCGGATGTAATTCTTCGTGAAGCCCACGTAGTAACTGCGCCCGTCGATCTGCAGGATCTCTTCCACGAGGATCTCCGCCTTCTCTCCGGCAAATGTTTCGCGGTAAGCCCGACTGTGACGCTCGCTCATGTCGATCAGCACATCGCTCCGGGAAGCCTTTACCGCTTCCGTCAGCTGGCCCGGCATCTTCGCTGCCGGCGTACCTTTGCGCGGTGAGAATTTGAACACGTGCATCTCGTAGAGATCGATCTCTTCCAGATAGCGCACGGTCTCGGCAAATTCTTCTTCCGTCTCGCCGGGGAAGCCGACGATCACGTCGGTCGTCAAAGCCGGCCGGTCATATACAGTGCGAAGCAGTTTGCAGCATTCGGCGTATCCCGCCGCCGTATATTTCCGGTTCATGCGCTTTAGGGTCGCATCGCAGCCGCTCTGCAGTGACAGATGAAAATGCGGGCAGACCTTCGGAAGTTTCTTAAGTTCCGCAGCGAACTTTTGCGTCACGATGCGCGGCTCCAGCGAGCTTAAGCGGATGCGATGGATCTGCGGGATCGCATGCAGACGGCGCAGCAGCGAAAGCAGCGCGCCTCCGGGAACGTCGCGGTCCGCGTTCGTCTGCTCCCAGTCGCGCCCGTAGGAGCTGACATGAATGCCGGTCAGCACGATCTCGCTGACGCCCTGGGCAGCCAGATGCTCCGCCTCGGTAAGGATATCGGATACATCGCGGCTGCGGATGCGCCCGCGAGTGTACGGAATGATGCAATACGAACAAAACATATTGCAGCCGTCCTGAATCTTTATATACGCGCGATTACGCGAAGAGGAAGCATCCACTTCCATGTTTTCATAGCATTTTTCATGGGCAATGTCGATCACGTCGACCAGGGTCGGAACGGAGGCTCCGCCCGCGTTCTCCCGCTCCCGCAGGTAATTTTCCACGATGGAGACGATGTCCGCCTTGCGGTTATTGCCCACGATGATATGGACCAGCGGATCCTGCGTAAGATCCTCCGCCGATGCCTGCGCATAACAACCGACCGCCACGATGACGGCATCGGGATTTTGTTTCGCCGCCCGGTGCAGCATTTGCCGCGACTTCCGGTCGGCGATGTTCGTGACCGAACAGGTGTTCACCACGTAGATATCCGCCGTTTCCTCAAACGGAACGATCGTATATCCGGCCTGTTCGAACGCCAGGATCATGGCAGACATTTCGTAGGCGTTGACTTTACAGCCCAAATTGTGAAATGCGATAGACTTTCTGTAATTATCCATTTTGGCTCCGTTCTGAACGAAAACTCCTTGACATTTTCAAAAAAGATGCTACTATTATTGTAGGCGTCTGTGACGCACTAACGTAAAAGGAGGTGGTTTTTGAAATGAAAACCGTTCAGATTTCTTTAAACTCTATTGACAAGGTAAAGTCCTTCGTTAATGACCTTGCTAAATTCGATACCGATTTCGATCTGGTATCCGGCAGATACGTTATCGACGCTAAATCCATTATGGGTATCTTCAGCCTGGATCTTTCCAAGCCGATCGACTTGAACATCCACGCAGAGGAAGACATCGATACTATTCTCGAGGTGCTTAAGCCTTACATTATTGAGTAAGATCGAACCTGTTCGATCTTACTCTCGAGAAGTTTGGTTTTATCAGTGAGGCCGAAACGGCATCAATGATAAAATAAACTTCGAGCTCCTATGGTTTGTTCGTCAGACCTTATGAGAGATGTATTCAATATAGTTTTTTGACGGTTGAAAGCGGGTGGCGGTCGTGCCACCCGCTTTTTCTGTTGTTCTACAAGGTGTGTAAGGCCTCGCCTTATTTACACCAGATCATCTCCGCGCTTTCGATCGCGGTCTTTACCATCTCTTCGATCTTTTCTTCCAAATGACGTTCGGATGCCCGGATGACTTTCGCGCTCGGCTTCGTCACGGGGTGTTTTGCCACGAAGATCGTGCAGCAGTCTTCGTACGGCAGGATCGACGTCTCGAACGTTCCTATCTTATTTGCGATCTCAATGATCTCCTGTTTATCAAAACCGATCAACGGCCGGAATACGGGCATGGTGCAGACTTCATTCGTCACCGAAAGGGAGGCGATCGTCTGGGATGCCACCTGGCCGATGCTTTCACCCGTGATCAGTCCCAGGCAGCCGGAATTCTCCGCGATCTGCTGGGCAATGCGCATCATATAGCGGCGCATGATGATGGTCAGTTCCTCATGCGGACATTGCTCGTAAATGTACATCTGGATGTCGGTAAAATTGACCACATAAAGCGGGATCGGGCCGGCATACTTCGCTACCTGACACGCCAGGTCCACGACCTTCTGCTTCGCGCGCTCGCTGGTATAGGGCGGCGCATGGAAGTAAACGGCGTCGATCTTCACGCCGCGCTTTGCGATCATGTAGCCTGCAACCGGGCTGTCGATGCCGCCCGAAAGCAGCAGCATGGATTTGCCGTTCGAGCCGACCGGCATGCCGCCGGGGCCCGGGATCTCCAGGGAATAGATGTTGATGACCTTCTCGCGCACTTCCACATGCAACGGGATCTGCGGTTCCTTTACGTCAACGGACATACCGGGAAATGCATCCAGGATCTTCTCTCCCAGCGTTGCATTCATGGTCTGCGAGTCCACCGGATAGGTCCGCTTGATACGTCGTGCGAACACCTTGAACGTAAGTTCGCAGTCCTTTCCGTAGGTCTCCTCCATGTAGCGGATCACCTCACCGGTCAGCTCGTCGAACTCCATGACCGGGATCTGCTTCACCGGGCAGAACGCCGTAATGCCGAACACGTGCTGAAGCGCCTCGCAGACCCTGTCGTCATCGTAGACTTCAGAATCCTCCGTTTCGAGGTAGATGCGTCCGGGCTGCTTGCTGACATTGCCCGTGATGCCGTAATTCTTGATGGCGTGGCGGATCTGCTTGCAGAGCGCGTCCTCGAACAGATGACGGTTCTTTCCTTTGATCGCGATCTCTGCATATTTGATCAAAAACATGAAATGTTTACTCATCGTTTATCTCCTTGAAAAACGGCTCAGCGCCGGATACAAAGCGCGCAGCGCCTCGAGGGTCTCGGTAAGATCCTCCTTCGTCGTCTGCACGGAAAAACTGAAGCGAAGCGTCGCTTCCAGATATTCCTTCGGGATGCCCATGGCCTTCAGCGTCGCCGAGACCGAAGGTTTGTTGGATGCGCATGCGGAACCCGAGGACACGTAGATGCCCCGCTCCTCCAGCGCGTGCAACAGGACTTCCGCCTTCGAAAGGCCCGAGAAGCCTGCACTCACGATATGGGGCGCTGTCGCCCGGATATCCGGTTCGTTATCGTTGTCGGTCGGGATGCCGTGCACGCGGATGCCCGGGATCTCGCGAAGTCCGTTCACGAAGAATTCCTTCAGTTCATAGAGCCGTTCGATATCTTCCCGCTTCGTCTCGCTCAGCTTTTTTGCAGCCAGCCCGATGCCTGCGATACCCGGAACATTTTCCGTGCCGGACCGAAGGCCCTGCTGCTGACCGCCGCCGAACAGTGTAGGTTTCAGTTTTACGCGGTCGTCGACATACAAAACCGCGATGCCCTTCGGGCCGTGGATCTTGTGTCCGCTGATCGACATCAGGTCGATCCCCATCTTCTTCGGAAGCAGGTCCATCTTCGTGAATCCCTGGACCGCGTCCACGTGGAAAATGACGTCCGGCCGCTCTTTTTTGAGCATGGCGCCGATCTCGGCGATCGGCATCTTCGCGCCGACCTCGTTATTGACCGCCATGATCGATACCAGGATCGTATCTTCACAAAGCGCGTTTCGCACATCATCGACCGAAACACGCCCGCAGGCGTCCACCGGCAGATACGTCACGCGAAAACCCAGTTCCTTCAGGAATTCCATGGTCTGCAGGACCGCGGGATGCTCTACCTGCGTAGTGATCAGGTGCATTCCGCTCCGCTTATATGCCATCGCCGTTCCGATGATGGCCAGGTTATCCGCCTCGGTCCCGCAGGAAGTAAACAGGATCTCGCGGTCGTACGGTTTCATGCGGAGCTCAAAGCCCAGCGCACGCGCCACCTGTTCTTTCGCTGCCCGCACCGCTGCCTCCGCGTCCACACCCTTTTGGTGCATGGAGGAAGGGTTTCCGTAGTCGGACTCCATCATCCGCGATACGATCGCGCGCACCTCATCAAGCGGCCGCGTCGTCGCGGAATTATCCAAATAAATCTCTCTCATCTGATCATCTCCCGGAGAAATTATTACTCAACCAAACTTTCGGAAGGCATGCCGCCTTCCAGATAAAACATAAGCACGGACAGAAGGCACATGCCCGCGGTCTCCGTGCGCAGGATCCGCTTCCCCAGCGAGATCGCGTGTCCGCCGGCCTCGCGGGCCAGCCGGATCTCGTCCTCGTCGAAGCCGCCCTCCGGCCCGATCATGATAGCGATCTTCTGCCCCGGCTTGATCTGCGACACGATGCGCTTCGTCTCCGCCATGCCTTTCTCATTTTCATAGGGCACCAGAAATACGTCAGCGGCCGATGCTTCGCGCGCTGCCTCAGCGTACGAAAGCACGCCGGAAACCTCCGGGATCCGTGCCCGTCCACACTGTTTCGCCGCGCTCTCCGCGATGGCCTGCCACCGGGAAGTCTTCTTATCTTTGCGGTCCGCCTCGAGTTTCACCACGCAGCGCTTCATGGCCACCGGCACGATCCGTATCGCCCCGAGTTCCACGGCCTTCTGGATGATGAATTCCATTTTCTCCGACTTCGGAAGGCCCTGGTACAGCGTGATCTCGCTCGGCAGTTCCTGTTTACTCTCCTGGAAATACGCGATCTTCGCCACGACTTCCAGCCGCTCCTGATCGAAGCCTTCCAGAATGCAGTAGTATTCTCCGTTGGACACTTCTTTCGAATCCTCCGACTGCACGCTCACCATGAACGCTTCGCCGGCGCGCATCCGAAGCACCGACTTGATATGATTATAATCATTGCTGCCGATCCGGACATAGCCGTCCGCGATCTGTTCCGGCCACACAAAAAATCTTTGCATCTTTACACCCTGTCGAGGGCCTACTCCGCAACCTTGCGGCAGACGAAGCTCACCCAATCCTTCTGATGATTTACCTCGAGGATCTCAAAGGCAGGGTTCGCCTCGAGCGCCTCACGCACGGTCTCCTCCTTCAGGTTGATGATACCCGAGGTGATGAAGATACCGCCCTGCTTCAAATGCGGAGCGATCACGCCCTGCAGCGGCACGATGACCTCTGCCAGGATGTTCGCAACGACCACATCGTAGCAGCCGTAACCCACCGCGTCTTTGATCGCGGGGTCGCTGATGATATTGCCCGTGAGCACACGCAGTTTCTCGGGGGCAATGTCGTTCGCCTCCCGGTTTTCATTCGTAGCCACGATCGCCGCCTCATCGAGATCGGTCCCGACCGCGTCGGCCGCGCCGAGCAGGATCGACGTGATGGACAGGATGCCGCTTCCGCAGCCAACATCCAGCACGTGGTCGCCCTCTTTCAGATATTTGCGCAGCGCGCGGATGCACAGCTGCGTCGTTTCATGCATGCCGGTGCCGAACGCCGTGCCCGGATCGATCTGCACGAGAAGTTTGTCTTTGTGCTCCTCGGGTACGATCTCCCAGGTCGGTTTGATCAGGATATCGTCCACGGTGAACGGTTTGAAGAACTCCTTCCAGTTGTTCATCCAGTCTTTATCTTCCGTCTCGGAAGCGTCGATCTGCAGGGAGCCGACCGGCACGAACTCGCCGATCTTTTCCATGCCTTCGCGAACCGCCTGCAGCGTCGCCGGGATGTCGTACGTATTGTCCAAATAGAAGCTGACGCGGGCCGTTCCGTCGTCCGGTCCCAGCTCCGGCAGGATGTCGATGAACATGCCCTTCGTTTCCGCCTCGGTCAGGGGAACATTGTCCTCGATCTCCATTCCGACGATGCCGATCTCATCAAA
>JAFZPG010000030.1 GCA_017550425.1 Lachnospiraceae bacterium
CATCCGCCAGATTAAATCCGCCGGTGAAACTGATATCATTGTCAATGACCATGATCTTTCGATGGTCACGATGGTTCATAAATACATAGATGAACGGGATGAACGGATTGAAGATCCGGCACTGGATGCCGTAACGGTTCATTCGCTTCGCGAAGTCTTTATCGATAAACTTCAGGCTTCCGAAATCGTCATAGATCACGCGAACCTCGACGCCCTGCTTCACTTTATTGATCAGGATCTCTTCGACATTCTTCCAGACCACCGCATTCTGGATGGTGAAATACTCCAGGAAAATGAACTTCTTGGCGTTTCGCATCGCCTCATACATATCTTCCAGCGCAGTTTCGGCAGGCGAATAAAACTTGACATCGGTGTTTTGATAGGACGGATAGGCACCAAACTGATCGATGTAATTCATCTGTTTGCGGACGTAGCCGGTCAGATCGTCGTCCGGCGGCAGGCAACTCTCAAATTCCGCCAACCGGTTGAGGTACTCTCCCTCGACCTTGATATACTGTTTTTTCGTCTTACGGTTAATGCTGGTGCGGCCAAACATCGCAAACAAACTAAGCCCGAATACGGGAACCGCCAAAATGACGAATACCCATACCAGACGATATGCCACATTATCCCATTTTACCGTGATCCGCAAGGAAATAATAATAGCCAGCACATCCAGCAGCAACGAAAAATAGAAATAGTTGCCTGCCAGCAGTCCCGTCGCCCAGATCATCAGCAAGATCTGAAGCAGCAAACTGAAGCTGGTATAAAACGCCCTTCCGAAAATGACCTTCAGTACTTTCTTCATTGCCTGTCCAAAATCCTTTCGAGGCCCCAAAATCCCTGACCTCTCAGCGCACACCACGCCAGTATTATTCTATCAAATAATCGGGAAAATGGCAAGCGGACCGAGATCAATTACTCTTCTTGCATGAATTGAACGGCGTTCGTGATATCGCCATTCCAAAAATCGCTCGCCGGGACATAACCTCCTGCCGATACTCCATTTATATTGAGTAAACCATAGCAACTCTCTCCGATGATAACACTTGGCAAAAAAGTATCATACGAAACCGGTGTTTTAATTCTTTTTAAGACTTCACCTGTGTTTTCATCGATCTGCATATAATTGCCCGGATCCTTGTTGCTGCAACATATCAGATGATCATCACTTCGAACCGTCACTTGTATTCCGAAATCCAGTTCACGGAAACGCTCTCCATCATAGCGATACAATCCGGATGTGTTTTCATCTTCACTCAGCGCAAAAAAGTCCTTACAAAAAGCAATGTTGCCTTCCTCCACATGCTTATGCTTTAAACTCGCTGTAAGCTCCCCCGTCGAAATGTTGTAATCATAAACATCAACCCATCTCCGTTTATTTAATTCCTCCCGATACTCCTCAGGAGATAATCCCTTCAACTCTTCCGGAATAGTCCGTCCATATGTCTCTCCAAACATATCCATATATGGGATATCACAATACCAATAAGCAAAATACATGTGATCTCCCCGAACATCTGTTTGTGACAAATAAGAATTGTAGTCCTCAGCGCTAAAAACCTCCGAACGGGTTCCGTTATTCAGATCGATCTGAATGATTCCCCTGGTATCTTTATCTTTCAGTCCCCCGACTATCCATGAAGACTCGCCGTTCTCATCCTTCACTTCAATCATTTCATATGGAAGATCAAATATCACAAAAAGTGAATCCTTTGAGTAGAAGATATCGTGTGCGTTATTATAATTCAAATAAGGGGGCAATGACCCGATAGCCCGCTGATTCATCCCCTGAAGATCCGATCGTATCACTTCCCCGGTATCCTTCATAAAATAACAATTATCATCCTGCGGCATGATCGTGGAAGACGATAGTTCATAAGCGATGCACCCTGCCTCCAGAACCTCTCCGGTAATGCTTCTTTTTCCTCTCTTGTGCTCGCATCCGGGATCAAAACAGTATACATGATCCTCTTTAGTTTTCACATCAAATATCTGTAGTCTGCCATGATTGCTGTAGTGCAAGGCAAATCCCTCGGTATAAAATGAGCGATCAAATGCATTGCTGAAAAAAACATCTACACCTGCATTTCGATCATCGATATGTGCAGTCGTTTTCTCCTCAACGGTAGTCGCCGAAACTCCATTATCGACCGTTGTTTGTACGTCATCCCTTGTTCCGCATGCAGAAAGGAAAAAACATAGTCCAAAACTTGTAACTATAGGTTTTATACTTCTCATTTTTATCCCCTTATGCATCAACCGCTCTGCCGAGAAATCCTTACAGAGCGGTTGATGGTTATTCATCTTTTTGTTCAAACCAACGTTTTAATTGTTCATTGATCACATCAAACACATCTCCGTAATCCTTTGGATTTGCGAATGAATCCTCCAACAATTGCAGGTAGTCCGGATTGATCGATGTCTTTCCGTTTTGCATGATATAAATTGAAGATACGAGCCCAAATAAATCGTTCCGATATACACTCAACTCGTCTTTCTGCTTCGTGGTCAAAGTTGGAATAAATCCGGTGATTGGACTTGGCTCTCTGGTTTTAAGATATTCTGTCTGCATCCGCCACTTTTCTGCGTCCTCTGAAAACCAACTGAGGCGAGAAGCCATACCTGGATCCGAGAAACACACGCTCAGAACCTTTTGAGCTAATTCCTTGTTCGGAGAAGAAGCTACCACTCCATAGGATGACGACATAAATGACCTAAAATGTGCACTGCTTAATATCGTTTCAGTATATCCCTTTGGAGGATTGATTCTATCAGTACATATATATACCATTGCATTGCTCGGAATGTTATTCGTATCTGCTTCATTCACCCATTTCCCATCACGACAGTCCTCATAAAGCATCCGAATAAAATCTTTTGTCTTAGATAGTTTTAACAAATCTATCACTTGTTCCGCCTTAGGATCATAGGATGCAAAAAACATTTCTTTAGCGTCCAGAAATGCCAAAATTATATTCTCGGATAAATTTTCGGCAACTATAATCTGCTCTCCCTCCGAATTCATCCCGCACATCTTATGTAAGGACTCATAAGATCCGTCAAAATGGTTCTCGAATTCCTCTCTGTATGAATCTTTTATCCAAAGATAGACTTCCCCCTGGTTTTTCAACGTATCACTTCGACCCGGAAGTGTGTATATGTTTCCATCAACGGTAACTCGTTCCCATTCTAATTCACTATAGGAATTCCATAACGCCTTTCCTTCCTCCGTTTTCAAAAAATCATTCAAGGGAAGGAACTCATTTTTTGCAAATGCTATTAGATCCAACGTTCCGTTTTCCCAATATCCGGAAAGCATAATATCCGGAGCCTCTCCTTTTGCCTTTAACTCCTCCAACCACTTTTCATACTCCAGACCCGAAGCACTTGTCCGAATAACTTCAACCCGACATTGAATCCCCTTCTCCTTTAAAAGATGATTTATGTCATCCAGAGTTTCGTCAGTCAACCAGGGAAAGGGCAGGACTCCCCAAAGAATACGGGGCAAGTTGTCATCTGGAGAAACCTCTGTAGTTGAAGGACGCGAATCTTTCGGTTGTTCGGTTATATCTGCTTTCGAAGGATTCAGTGGTTCAGTTGTATTCGCTACCAAAGAGGACTTGTCATCCGTCGGAGTTGTCGTTTCCATCTCAGCCGGTTTGCTTTTGCACGATAGCAACTGTAGCCCTGCAACGCATACACATAACAGGATGATCCAAATATGTCTTTTCATAACCAGTTGTCCTATACTTATTTGTCATCTCAAACTATCTCAATCATTTAATAGCATACCATTTTCGTCTTGTCAATAGGATAATCATTATTTTTCGAATTATTAAATATGTGCCCTCTAAAACCAGCCGAGATCGCGATAGATCTTCGCGGCGCCGGGCATTCCGAACATGTAGGCAGCGATATCGTTGTATGCGATGTCGATCAGGATGATCACTCCCAGCGTTATGATGATCCGGGAAAAAGCCTTCTCTCCGATCTTTTTTTGCAGCCATGCAAGCCACGGCAGGATCACATAGAACAGGAACAGACCGGAAAGCGCGAAGGTCAGGACCGACCGCAGGCAGATATATCCGTTGATATTACCGAAATTCAATTTCTCCGTGTTGTAGTTCCAGCCCCAGTTTCCGCCGTTGACACGATCCAATATGAAACCGGCGGCGTACTCGAGCGCGCCGCAGATCACGCCGCACAGGATAGCTACCAGCCATGGTTTTTTCGTGAGTTTCCGGCACATGAAGTACATGAGCAGACCACCCAGGCAGTAGATGTCGATCCAAGGGCCGAAGCAGGAGCCCCGCTTCACGATCCGTCCGTCATTGTATAAATAAAAAAGTGTTTCGTAGACCCAGCCGAAGATTCCGCCGCAAACGATGATCCCCATCAAAGTGAGCCCCAAATTCATTTTTGATCGTTCCGTTTTTTGTTCCATTTTGTTTTTCCTCTGTTTTAATGCCGCGCTTCCCGGTGCTATGGATTTTTATGCTCATCTGTGCTATCATAAATGCATCAAAGGCTTTTCATTGACCCTGATATAGATTGGAGGCACGATATGTATACTTATACTACCAAAGGAACCTGTTCCCGTCAAATACTATTTGATATCGTCGATGGCAAGGTGACGAACGTTCAGTTTGTCGGCGGTTGCCACGGAAATACCCAGGGCGTTGCTGCCCTCGTGGAAGGCATGGATGCGGAGGAAGTCATTCGCCGCCTGCAGAAGATCGACTGCAAGGGCCGCGGCACTTCCTGTCCGGATCAGCTCGCGCGCGCCGTGCGCCAGGTCCTGCAGAAGCAGAACGCATCCGAAGAAGCATAATCCCATCCGACGAGGTTCATCATGAAAAAGATCGTTCTGACCGGCGGCGGCACCGCCGGACATGTTACTGCAAATATCGCTCTGCTCCCGAGCCTTCGCGAGCTGGGCTATGAGATCTCCTACATCGGTTCCTATGAAGGAATGGAGAAAGGTCTCATCGAGGCCGAAGGGATCCCTTACTACGGTGTGGCTACCGGCAAATTCCGCCGTTATTTGAGCGCGAAGAACCTGACCGACCCGTTCCGCGTCGTAAAGGGATACCGGGAAGCGAAGAAACTGATGAAGCAGTTGAAGCCCGATGTGGTCTTCTCGAAGGGCGGTTTTGTTGCCGTTCCCGTCGTCCGCGCGGCGAAAAAATACAAGATCCCGGTCATCATCCACGAGTCGGATATGACCCGGGTCTGGCCAATAAACTCTGCATTTCCGCAGCGAAATACATCTGCTGTAATTTCCCGGAGACCGTAGAGCAGCTGAAGAAAAAACCGGCCGTTCTGACCGGCAGCCCGATCCGCAAGGAACTCCTGACCGGAACCCGGGAGGCCGGACTTACATTTACCGGACTCTCCGGAGAGAAGCCCGTTCTGCTCATGATCGGCGGCAGTTCCGGATCCCGCATCATCAACCAACACCTGCGCGCGTCGCTGGACGACCTGCTCCCGCAGTTTGACATCATCCATCTGTGCGGTAAGGGAAATCTGGATCCGGACATCCAGCGTGACGGCTATGTCCAGTACGAATATATTTCGTCGGAGCTCAAAGACCTCTACGCCTGTGCGGACGTGATCCTGTCACGTGCCGGGGCCAATGTCCTCTGCGAGCTTCTCGCGCTTCGGAAACCGCACCTGCTGATCCCGCTGTCGAAGGCAGTCAGCCGCGGCGACCAGATCCTGAACGCCGCTTCCTTCCAAAAGCAGGGATTTTCCGAGGTTTTGGAAGAAGAAGCCGTCACCAAAGAGACTCTGGTAACGGCCATCCAAAAACTGTATGAAAACCGCCAGACCTATATCGACGCAATGAAAAAGGCCGATATCGGTAACGGTGTCGAGCGCGTGATGGAATTAATCCAGCGCTTCTGATATTTTTTTCTGCATCTTCTTAGCTTCCTCAGGATCTAAGGTTCCCGGATCCCATGCTACGATCTTCGATCCGTCGTCGTAGCGTGGGATCACGTGCATATGGAAGTGGAATACCGTCTGGCCGGCCGAAAGTCCGTTGTTCTGTACCAGATTGAAGCCCGTGCAGCCCAGCGCCTTCTTCATGGCTTTACCGATCTTCGCTGCGACCAAAAGCACCTTAGCGGCGTATTCTTCCGAGATTTCGGTCACGTCCGCGAAATGCTCCTTCGGCAGGATCAGGGCATGGCCCTTCGAAGCAGGACCCAGGTCAAAAATCACGCGAAACATGTCATCCTCATACAGAGTCGTGCTCGGGATCTCTCCGTTTGCGATCTTACAAAAAATACAATTCTCCATTTCGTTCTCCGGCCCGGGCATCCGGGCTTTTTCCTTTCTATTCGGTTCGTTTTTTCAGTTATATACCTGAATAATTTTATTTCGGCTATGCAGTGCCCGGGATCCTTTTCAGGATCTCTTTCTCAGGCGGGGAGGTGCTTCGGTCTGTGTGCATTGACCTTATCATACAGCAGGGTGCTCGCGATCGTATCCCGATGCGTGATCACACTGCTTTCGAGTTTTCCTTCGCGGATACACTGCATCGCTTCCAGGATCTCGTACACGAAACCATTGACCGTCTCCTCATCCTTAAAATGCTCGACGAGAGTACGCTGACTGTCATACAGGAAGGCTTCGGTCGCGTAGTGCGAGTGCGGCACGATCAGCATGCCCGCGTCGCCGCAGACGATCAGGCGCTCATCCAGAACGCTGATGAAGCTCGACTCGAAGGTTGCGATCGTGTCCGGGTAGCGCATGACCACAAGGTTCTCGATGTCCACTCCGGTCTCGCTCCAGATGGAGTACTCCTCCACCTGATCGATCGGAATGTCGCCCAGCACAAACGTGGTGATGTCGTATCCGTAAACACCCAGATCGTACGCAGATCCACCGCCGAGGGCCGCGCTGTAGAAACGATCCTGCGGATCCTTATTCATCAGGTTCGAGATGCCTAAGTTGGAATAGGTCGGTGTGCCGATCTTACCTTCTTCGACCCACTGTTTTGCTTTTTTGACCGCTGGCAGGAAACGACTCCACATCGCCTCCATCAGAAACACCTTTTTCTCCGCAGCCTTAGCGAGGGCGGTCTTCGCCTGCTCCATGTCGGTGAACATCGGCTTCTCGCACAGGATCGGCACGCCCAGCTCCAGGCACAGCATGACCAGTTCATAGTGTGCGTTGGTCGTGACGCCGATGTAGACGGCATCCGGCTTCATTTCCTCGATCATCGCGACGTAGTCATCGTACGCCGCCGGGATCGCATTGGCCGTGGCAAATGATTTGGCTCTATCCATGGACTTACTGGCGATCGCAACCACTTCCGCGCCTTCGATCCTTGCAACTGCGTCGCAGAACTTATTCGAGATACGTCCTGCTCCTAAAACCCCAAATCGAAAACTCATTCGTTTTCCCCCTTTACATTATGTGGAGGTGCTGTTATGGCATCTCTTTTTATTTCAGAAACGGTTCCTGACCGCACTGTTTTATGCGTCCATGCCTCCGATCGAATCGTCGGTCTCGTTTGTATCCTCACTTCCTTTTCTGAGTTTGGGAATTCCATAAAGCAGAAGCGCGAGAACGATGCCCAGCACCGCTCCGGAAGAATGTGCCATCCAGTTGACCTTCGGATCGTCGATGCCATTGGCCATAACGATCGCCAGGAAAATGAGATAGCGGAAATACGGTACTTTCTGCAAGCGCTTTCGGTTCAGGAACAAAATGCAGAGCAGCGCGCCGCACATGCCGCTGATGGCGCCGGAGGCGCCCAAACTGTAGACGTTTTCGCCTTCATGTATATACAAAGCGAGACTGATCATGCCCGCACCGATACCGCTGAGCAGGTAGAGGAGAACAAAACGCACCTTCCCGAGCAGGACCTCGAGCGGTTTTCCCACATACAATTGCGTGACCATATTGAAGAACAGGTGCTGAAAACTGCCGTGCAGGAAAATGTGCGTGACCGCCGTCCAATACTCGCGGTTTTCGAAGAACGTCCGGGAGTGCATGGCTCCGTAACGTTCGAGCGTCCCCATCCCGTCTCCGTTAGCGAGGATCTTTTGGAAAATAAATATCACGATACACGACAGGATCAGGCCGACATTGACCGGAGACAAGAGGATCTTCAGTTGTTTGAACAGGTTCTTCCACGGCGAAGCCGTCAGACGACTTTCGATGATCGTTCGTGCATCCAGAAACGTACCCGGCTGATCGTCGTAGATCATCAGGTTTTTCTTTTGGACATCCACGATCCAGAACGGAACTTCCTCTCCCAGTTTCATCCGGCTCGCCGAAGAATCCCCGGTCAGCACGACCAGAAGACCGAACGTATCCCGCACATACTGCGGATATTTCTCCGCGATGCGGTCGCCCAGCTCCTTCAGGTGGTCACGGGTATAAACCTCCCGCTTCGCGCAATTGGACCCGGTATCATCCAGCAGACATATATAAAACAAGCCCAGTTTCGTAAGCTTAAACAACACACTTTCGGTATGGTCCTCATTGGAACCTCCCCGAAGATATCCCGCCTCGATCAGGGCATTTTCGATCTTGATCAGCAACTTCTTCTTCCTTCATTTCTTCAAAACTGTTACGGACAGTATACCTTTTTTTCGGGGTTTTTGCAAGACCGGCGGCAGGCGGATAAATGAAACGCCTTTCCGCTCACGGAAAGGCGCTCTTTTTACATTTGCTTTCTTTTGTTTCCATGGGAAAACTCCGAAACTCTTTTCATTTGTTTTAATTGCTCAAGGGTCAATGCAGGGCAATCCTCATCCGGTACTACCGGACGTTTTTTTAATGCTTCAAGCATTTTTTTCTGCTCTTCTGTCAAAGGCTTACTAAAGTCAATATCCATGCAAATGTCCATAATACCATCCCCTTTCTTCTTTTGTCGCTCTTCTTGCCGAAATAATACGAATGGTTTCAGCGTGTTCAGTATAAACAACCATGACCAAAACCGTAATACTTTCTATTGTCCCAACTGTGATGTATCTATCCTCATAAAGCGAATGCGCTTCATCAAAAAACACGATTCGATTTATATCATTAAATACTTGTGAAGCCGTCTCAAAATCAATACCATGCTTGAATAAATTAATCTTATCTTTCTGACCATCCCAAATAAAACGCATTATCTCTACTCCCAGTATAGCACAAATACCTTTGGCTCGCCATACATTTTACTTATGTTTATATTATCTTTTACAATTCCACATTAATACGGTGCGGTCTCATACAAAAAATGCAGATCCGCCAGTACGACCTCATCTCCGGGGGCGAGTTTGACTTCCTGGGATGGCAACAGGCGGTTCCCGTTTATAAACGTGCCGTTTGTACTATTCAGGTCAATGATATACACTCCGTCCGGACGCTGCTCCAGTCGGGCATGCAGACGGCTGATCAGCGCACTCTTCGGGCAATGATCCGTCGCCCCCTCAAGCTTGCCGATAATATACGGAAAATGGTCCGGGACGATGTCTGCCGCTCGCTCGGGCACGCGGCTTCTCAGGCACCCTTTGTCCTTTCCCGATCCGCGTGAATACAACCGCTCCGTCTTGAACTCCGTCGGGATCTCTGTCCATTTTGCGTTGATCGGGCGTGTCATGCGCGCTGACGCCCGATCATTCTCTGTTTCGCGCGTATAGAAGTCCCCCTCGGAAGTGTAGTTATCCTCGAAGTTCAGGATCCCCGTCTCGGTATACTCCTTTGATCCCCGCACCTGTACCTCATTCGTTCCGTTCTTCTTCAAAATGTACAGCGCGGCCACCTGGCCAACCGCCAGGCAGACCAGGGCGATCCCTCCGGCCGAGATCATCTTCTCCCGCCCGCTCCGTTCCTTTGCGGTCGACAAATAGATCCCTGTGAGTAATATGGCTCCTGCGACAGAATACAGAAACATCCGGAGATGTAGCAAGGCCCTCGGCGGGATGCTCTCCGTTATCTTTCTACCGATCTTGGAACGAGCGGTTCCGGTCATCTCATGCTTCTCTTTTGGCGGAGGCAGAAAGCCCAAAACCCGACGTTCATTTCCACCGCTCTCCCGCGCCCCCATGCTCTGCTCCGCCACGGGCTCTCCAGCGGTGCGAAACACCTCGCGGGGATCCATGTCAAAGACTTCGATGGGCTTTGCCGGCTCGGGGTTTACGTATTTAACCTCCGGCGACGGAGCGTCATTGTCCGCTTTGTCTTTCATCGCGATGGCCAGAAGATCCCGGATCCCGCAGGTCTCCTTCCGGCTCTCCTGATAGAGGTTGTAAGCCAGCCCGACACACTCGTAATCATCGCGGGAAATATGGTCCAGCAGGTAGCAAAGCAAGCCGGATAACTCCTCGGAAAATGTCGTCTCCTTTTCAAATCCGAATGCAAAACGACAACGGTTCTGCTCCGGTTCCACGAAGATATATTCGGGAGCCAACAGGATCCGGTCCACATCCATCAGATACTGCTCCGCCACCTCGCAGGCCTGCGTGATCCCCTCCAAAAGCCGGCGGATCTGCCAGATATCCATGGTGCGACGCTCGTAGAGTCGCGATAGCGGCTGCCTCGAAGAAATGTCCAAACACAGGACCACATCACTGTCTCGCATCTGCATCGTCATCGGGACAAAAGGAGCCAACACATTATCGATCACCATTCGGCACTGATAATCCACATCCCGCCGGTCCTTCTGTACCAACATCATGTACGTGGTCCCGGAGTAGTTGCTCCGTCCATATTCAACCTTCATATATGAATGATCCCTCCTTATTTCTTCGGAGCCATTATGCTATGCAACAACCGCAGAAATTCCTCCTGCTCAACATAGCCCGCGACCGCCGTGATGGTCGTATCGCTCGGCGGTATCAGATGCAACCTTCGAAACACCCCGAACAACGGCATCGTATAATTCATATGGTATTTCACCTCGACCTGATATGCGCTGATATCGACCTCTCCGTCAATCTTCTGGGCATATAGCAGCCCCTCATTGGCAAACTGCTCGACCTCTTCTTTTGCCTTCTGCTCCCGTTCCTTATACCCTGTCGTCACCTGCCATATCAGGCTCCTCTTGCGCCAGGCTTCCACATCGATCTTTCCGTCCACGACATCCGCCGCGATCTCTTTTGCCACATCCACGGCATAACACTGTGCCTTCGCATAAAGGACGTAGCAATCATGAAGATATACCCCTTCGCAAATAATAAAAGCGAAGGCCAAAAAGATCATCAAAAACAGGTAGGATGCTTCGACGACCATGGCTCCGGCCCATGCATTCCTGTTCCCTTTTGTATGATCTGCTCCCTCCATAGCCTCTCCTTTTCATCATCCTAAAGCCTCAAAAACAACAGCGCAGACAAAAGCCGCCATTACAAACGGAACGAACGGCAGGGTCTGTCCCTTTTTGATCTTTCCGATCAGCATCAAGGCCAGGCCCCCCAAAGCACATAAGACCAGAGACATGAACAGTAGACTGAAGTTCTCCCAAAAGCCCAGGTAAAGGCCGCAAACCACGAATACCAGCCCGTCTCCGTACCCAACCTTCTGCCGTGACACAAAGGCCGCTGCCAGCAGAAGCAGGCCGATCGTCACTCCTGCCAGTCCCGGAAGGAGCTCCCCCAGGATAGACCGGGCAGCAATGGCAAACCCTGCATGCAACAGAAGCCAGTACGGATTGACCCTCTGGTGCCGGAGATCCTCGATACTCGCGATCAGAAGCAACAAACACAGTCCTGCTACATATATGACCCTCATGGTCAATCCCCTCCTTCCGTGACCGGAGTTTTATTCTGCTCCGCCGCTCGCGCCGCACATACAGAACACAGCGGTTTCCCTCCGGTCTCCGACTTTTTGACCTCATGAATATATCGAATCAAGGACGGACAAGTCGAGCGCGAATGATACCGATCTCCATCCGTCGTGATAAAAACAAATAACCCCTGCATATCCTGCATACAGACTTCGCATGCATAGTATTTACCGCCATATTCATTTCGCTGGTATTCCACCTGTTCCATATCGATCGTCCGGATCCTCCGGTATAGATTGGAACAGTCCCGATAGGTATGATATACCTGTCCATACTCCGTGACATAGACGATCTCATCTTCCTGATGCTGCGATGCGTTTTGTGACGTGTCATATCCACGCCAATACCGTCTTCGGCAACGTTGCATCAGATCGATCTCATTCATGCCCGGAGGCAGTCCCCAGAGATGGACCGAGTAACTGACGCGGGCGTCCAGGTATTCCGTATCCGGTGCCAATAATGTTCCGTTAAAAGACAGTCCTCCCGCCCCGTTTACGATCGGCGAGGAATCCAGATACTCATTGGTTAAATACCGGTCGAACAAAACATTTAAAACGCCGATTTCCAACCCGTGCCTGGCGATCGCACTGACCGAAACGTTAAAATTTGAGAGAATATCCTGTTTCGCGTCCTCTTCTGCCTGCGTGAGGATCATTCCGTCCTGTTCGGTCGCAAACAGGCCGGGGATCTTCTCCCCGATCTCCACACACGACGTGATCTCCTCGACCGCTCGGTTCAATGTTTCCGCAACGCGCGTCTGCAGACTCATGATACGGAAGAAATAACTGAAGCCCAGCAGGACAAACACCACCATCGGGAGGACCAAGGCAGCTTCGATCGTGAGGCTGCCCCTGGCTCCTGCCCGTACTCTTTCTTCCCTGAAGGTGACGACGGATGTCCTTTCCTGTCGTGATGTAGTTCTTTTTATGTTTGAGAGCGTTTCGTTGCTGAACGGAACCATTTTCTTATCACCGATTTCAGAGACTTTGCATACTGTTTTCGGAAAGAACATCGGTCATCACCTCCAAGTTAAAGATCTTCAATAGCTTCGCGCATCATTCAGCGTGAAGGTATAGTTGTGCGGATAAAAGATCGTCGGCACCAGAAACATCAGTTTTGAAAACAATCCGTCCGCCGATACCTTTGTTTCGATCTCGATCGCATATACGCAATCATCCATATGAAATCCCGGATCGGTCTTCTGCATGTTCCACTCTACGATGTCCATGGTCCGCATATACTTATTCTTGTTTTTCTCAAAATAGAGCAGGATCCTCTCGTATGTTTGGTAATCAAATCCGCTCGAGGATTCATAACTCTGCGCCCCGGAAGTCAGCAACGAAACACAGTTCGTCAATGTGACCCTCCACTGCGACTGTGTCTTAAACAGCGGGATCTTCTTCCCGTCCACGATGGCGCGCATATCCAAAACGCTCTCCGCCAGAGCCATCGTCTCCAGGAGCAGCCATTGCAAGCCCAAGACCAGCGGCGGTATACACAGCCAGCCGATGATCGCCGAAGCGGTTGCCGCTGCTTCTTTTACACAGACCGGGTTCGCTAAAACGGCAAATGAATTAAAGGCCACCCGTGTTCCGTAAATGCGGTTGAGCACACCGAGAAGATTGTCTTTATCGTTATCCTTTCCGATCAGTACATACTCCACCTCATACCGGAGTTGCCCCTCATTTTTCTTCTCTTTCTCCTTCTGCTCCTGATAATCCTGCAGATACTCCATAACGTATTCACCGAACAGAAAATCGGTGACCGCTTCACTCAGCAACCCTTCGGAGATCTCCGATACCTCATCCTTGCCGTGTTTTTGGGATACGGAATCCTGAATGTTTCGCTTTCCTTTGGAGACGGCGGACTCTTTCACACCGTAGAGTTTCATCAGATTGCCCTTCAGGAAGTCTTTTACGATGCCGATGATGCTTTTATCCACGGCGTCGTCCACTTCCTCGTTGTAGTCGATCGTCGTGACTTCCTCCGTCGTCGTTTCCGGCTCCGCTACGTTCGTTTCCGGCTCAGGACTACCCGTCTCGCCTTCCATAGAAGCCGCAGCCGAAGCCTCCGCACTTCCCTCAGGGCTCCCCGGAGATGCTGCTACGGTCGTTTCCGGCACGGGCTGAGTCTCCGGCGCCACGGTTGTCATATATTGATTCCAGTCTTCACTCTCAACGATGCCTCCGCCCTCTTCAATGGACTGCTGCGCTTCCTCCGCATTTTTATACATACCGAGGAGGGAAGTGAAAGACGAAAAAGCACTCGCCGGAACACGATATTTCATCATGTTGATAGCGCTCTGGGCGAAATACGCGCCTCCGCCTTCGACAGCGCGGATCACCTTCTTTATCTCCAACTCTTCAAAATCCATGTTGAACAGCTGCAAGGTCCGCCCGAGGAGCATCCCCCGGTTCTGCTGCAGATCATACTTCATGTTCTCGCGGATCACATTCTTGAAAACATCGTTCAAAGGTTGGTCGTATCCGAAACTTTCATCCAGCATCAGTATCCCGTAGTTTTCATACAACTGCTTCGAATACATGGAAAACAGGCTGTCCAGGCCTCCGCGCGACGCCATTTGCAGGCGTACCCGAAGGCCATATACACGTGCGGTCTCCAGCAGAGCTGCCAGCAAAGTCAGCACCAACAGGAAGATAAATGCAACATAGACCGTGATCACACCCTTGAAACATTTTCCCGCACGCATAGACTCACCTCCGTATTACAGTTTGTTGACTGTACTGTTTACCTTATCAAATACCGTTCCTATGATCGATGTCAGCTGTGATTTGAAGATCAGTACCAGTCCGACCAGAACGACCAGAATGAGCACCATTTCGATGACTCCGATCCCTCGGTTATCTTTCAATAGTCCGGGGAACTCCTCCTCTGCGGCCGGTTCTGTGACATTCTCGGCGAGGTTTTCTGCGATCTCCTCCATGTTTTGGCTTTCCTCCATGAACTCATCCATTTGCATCATTTTCTCCATAATCGACTCCTCTCTGCGGCCTGGCCGCTTGTTTGTTCGGCTCTGAAATCGAGCCTTTCTACTCTGAATGATCCTACGGATTGCTCCGTTCTTCGAACTCTCGCAATCCTACAAACATTCGCCATACTTTTCGCTTTCCTTCGGAAATCGGTATGGCTCATGTTTGTTCGGCTCTCAAGGTCGGATCCGACCATAAATGGTCGATCCGGACTTTTCGAGCCTTGGATCATTCACACGCCCGTGCTTAAGTATGCGGGCACCATAACGATGACCATGACGATCACCAGCAGTAGCAGCATGGGCAGCAAGAGCTTGGTCTTCGCTTTTTCACCCATCTGTTTCGCCTGTAGCAGGCGCATATCTCGGGCCGCGTTCACTTCCGTTTCCAGAAGTGTCGGCAGATCGGCCAGTCCCGTGCGCACATTCTCCTCTAAAAGAGTCCCCAGTTTCAAATAACCGTAACTACCGCACCGCCGACCGAACTGTCCGTAGGCTTCCCCTTCAAACGTACCTGTCTGCATACCGGAGAGCGTCCTCCTCATCTCCTCATAACCATAACGTGTGCACCCGGTCTGTTCCCGGGCGTTCTCATATTCCTGAACCATCCGCTCCCAGGCGGTGCGAATGGTCATGCCGGCACTGAAGTACAGTGTCAACTTCGAAACGATCTCCGGATAATCCCTCTCCAGACTCTCCTTCCGAAGTTCCAGGGCCTGCTCCAGTTTCTTCCCTCTCGACACATATAAAAGTACGGCCCCGCAGAGCGAAAGCATCAGGATCCCGAGCCGTGCCGAAGTCCCCGCCGGCTTTGCATACGCCAGCGTATACCCTTCAAACTCGCTCGGCAAATGCGCCTCATCCTCGCCTTTTTCCGCTTCCTCCTGCAGATAGCTCTCCAACCGCCGGGCAAACGATCGTTCATCCGCCTTCGGGTAAACCCGAAGAGTGAATGTCCGTTCCCTCTCAACGCCCTGAAACGCAAGTGTCAGTTTCATATGGACTTCGGCTCCTTCGGCCGGAACTTCCTCCGCGATTCGGCCGTAACTGCTCAGATACTCGGGCGCGTCCGACTTCCATCGCGCCTTCAGGTAATCGCCGATTTCCTCGGGCAAGTCCAGGTTGTGCTCGATTCTGTCCGCCGATCCATTGCCCGCGTTGAGCAGCCGTTCCCCTTCGGCAAAGCCTTCCTCGAACAGAGCATTCAGCCGCTCTGCATCCGGTCGACGTTCTCCCACCGAAAGCGCGATCTCGTCTTCAAATGCCTCCGACTCGTTCTCCCCCTTCACCTGCAGATACACACGCAGGTCTCCGCCGGCAAAATCCGGGCGGGCAATGATCCCGCTGCTCCAGGACGCATCCTCGGCCTCCGAAGGCGCGAACAGAGCCAAAAGCACACCGCCTGTCACGACCGCGGCAGCCACGATGAGCTGCTCCTTTTTGATCTTCCAAAATGCATCCGCCGCGCGTTCCCTGGGAAATGCCAGGGAAAACTGCTCCTTTCGGGTCGGAGCCAGTTTTCTCTGAAACACCTCCCGTATCGTATCCTGAAAACGGATCGCCGCTGATCCGGCTGCCGCCGCGGCCACCAAAAACAAAAGTGCTTCCATTCGAACCCTCCTGTAAGATCTGTCACACGCGGATCACCGCCATCTTCCTTCCGACCACGATCGCCACAAAATACAGGATCAGGCACACGATCATGGTGATTCTTCCCACCACAGTGATGTACAGTGGCTGTATGATGTCGGGAGAACCCACTTGGAGGTAAAGCAGGATCGCCGGCGGCATATAGGTCATGATCTTTCCCTCGAATTTGACCTGCGTGATCCCTGCCTGGATCTCTTCCTCCACCGTCAGCCCGTCCGCCAGTTGTTTCGCGCACATTTTCAGCAGGCGGACCATACTGCCGCCCGTCCGTTTCGAAACCGACAGAAGCTGCGATAACAACTCCACCTCCGACACCCCGCTCTCCTTTGCGAATTCGGCAAATGCTTCTTCCGCCGGCACGTGCATCCCGTGCACCTGCCACTCCATTTTCCGCCAACGGTCCACGATGTAGGCATCGTCGCCCCAGAGACGGACCAGTTCCTGCCGCGACCGGATCAGTGCGTTTTCCAGAGAATAGCCGGCAGCCATCGATGATGCCAGACTCATGACCGCATCCTTACACATCACGCGTTTTTCGTGTTCCCTCTTCTCCCTCCGCCCCTTCTCCTTCTCGTCGTGCAGCACATACAACAGCGGCAACAGAAACAACGTCGCAAGGAGGGAATGGAAGAACAACCAGCTAAGGCCCGCCAGAAGCATCGTCCCCCAGAGACAGTCCTGAAAAATACAGTTTTTCCCTTCCTTTGAGCTTCGCTCCGGTTCTGCAGAGTTTCCCTTCAATGCGTCCCTCCCTCTCTCCGTTTTCACGGAAGACAAACAATTCCTGCGTCGTGATCTGCCCGTTCTCCGTCCCCGTGACCTCGTGGATGGACAGGATGCGTCGGCTGCCGTCCCTGAGCCGCGCGACATGGATCAGGATATCGATCGCCGACGCGATCTGCGAGACCACCGCCGACAGCGGGATCTCCACCCCGCCCGTGAGCACCATGGTCGCCAGACGGCTCAACATGTCCCGCGGTGAGTTCGCGTGTCCGGTGGACAGCGAACCGTCATGACCGGTGTTCATGGCCTGGAGCATGTCAATGACCTCCCCGCCGCGCACCTCGCCCACAACCACGCGGTCCGGCCGCATTCGCAGGGCGCTTTTGATCAGGTCGCGGATGGTCACGCCGCCCCCGCCGTCCGCCGATGCATTCTTCGTCTCCAGGCGCACCAGGTTCGGGATGTGCTGCAATTTCAGTTCCGCAGAGTCCTCGATCGTGATGACCCGCTCGGTCTCGGGAATAAATCCGGACAATGCATTCAGCAGCGTGGTCTTCCCGGATCCCGTGCCGCCCGAGATAAAGATGTTGTAGCGTGCCTGAACCAGGATCCGCAGATATTCCGCCGCCTCCGCCGTCAGTGTCCCCAGCTCCACCATCCGCTCGATCGTCATCATCGACGTCGGAAACTTTCGGATGGTCAGGACCGGCCCGTCGAGCGCCACCGGAGGCAGCACGATGTTGATACGACTTCCGTCCTCCAGACGCGCATCCACGATCGGCGACGAAGCATTGACCTGGCGGTTCACCTTCGAAACGATCATCTGGATAATGTCCGCCAGCGCCGCCTCACTCGAAAAACTCCGCCCGTAGGTCTGCAATTTGCCGTTCTTCTCGATGAAGATCACATCGGCCCGGTTCACCATGATCTCGCTCACGCTGCCGTCCTCCAGAAGTTCCGTGATCGCATCGAACCGCCGCAGGCTGTCAAACAGATCCCGCCCGAGGCGGATCCGTAGTTTCGCCGGCATGGTCCGGACCTGCTCCTCCCGCGCCAGCGCCTCATCGATCTGCGCCCGGATCTGCCCGTCATCGGGCGTTCCGGTCCACTCGATCGTCTCAAGAACTCCGGCTCTCAGTCGGGCAAACAACTCCCGTGAATACTCGCTCTGCATACTCCATCACTTCCCCTTCGAACACCCGCGCGAAAAACTCCTGCCTGCCCGGCAGTCCTGCGCCCGGCCGCTCGGGATATCCTCCTCCATCCGGCAAATGTATCACTTCCAACCGGTCCGCCTCCTCCGTGCAACCGGACGCAACCAAAAAACATCGAAACGCCTCCACCCGCGCCGTCGAGATCGCCTCACGGCGGCTGGGCACGAAGATTCGGTCGGATGCCGCCAGTAACGGCCGCACATCCCCGAGTGCCTGCCCAGCGTCCACCACCACGCAGTCATACCTTCCTTCGCCCGCGATCGTCTTCAACAGCGTCACCGCCTCCTCCCCATCCAGCGTCCGCACGTCCTGCGGGCACCGGACCGGGGCAATGAATTCCAGCCCCTCCGCCTGCTGCAAAAAACGCGGCAATTTTCCCGAAAGTGCCCCCTGCCCGACATAAAAGATCACGTCCGACAGATCCGGGATCGTGGTCGGCGGTGACGGCGCCGGGATAAAACCATACTCCTCGAAGGTCACAAACAACGTCCGCATCCGATCACTCATCCGCCTCGCCAATGCGATCGAAAACTCCGTCTTCCGACACCGGGTCACCGGGGAATACACCGTAAAAATGCGCAGTCTCTCCCCTTCGGCCACATATCCGGTCGCCGGGCGGATCCGAAGGGACAGCTGGCTGAGGATCTCCTGGGCACCGCTGTAACGCCAGATGGCGTCGTCCACCGCTGCCCCGGTGGGCTTTTCGTCCGTAAGATACATCACGCGGTTCACTCCGACGCCGGACGTGTTCTCGATCGCATCCTGTTCCAATCCAAGCAAAAGCAGGTCCGGCTGCTTCTGCTTCGTATATTCCCGGAGCTTATCCATGCTCGAAAAGAGCACGACATCAAATGGTACCGAGGGCTGCTTCGCGATAAATGCAGCCAGCCTCCGCCCGTATTCTTCCTCGTGATCCAGTATCCCAACCAATGGTTTCATGTTTCTTCCTCCTGAAAAAAGGGTGCAAAAGTCCCGCCTCCGAGGCCTGCCTCGGAAGTTAAAACGCCTGTATTTAATTCTCGCCGCGCCCTCGCGGCCTCTGTCTTTTGGGAAAAATATAAGAAATGAAAAAGAGGTACGCCGGCCATTTCCGACGTACCCCTATTTTATCAGATCTTCTGTTTTTGTCAAGCCGAAATCGGGCTTGAAAGAATTGCTTAATGGCGGATTACCGCCCGAAAACCCGTGAAAAATCGAACCGGTTTTCACGCCTTGTACGGCCCGCCGCCGGCGCATTGCCCGAAAACCTCGGCCGGTTCACGCTTTGGTCTCCACCGGATGTCGAACGGGCTTTTCGCAAAAATTATACGCCCGCTTCGTCACTCTTGCTGCCGCACCCTGTTTATCCCAGTAACCAGGTTAATCCTGGTGCCACTATAATTTGTCGTTTCATCATGATTATCCTCCTGAAGCACCGGTTTGACCTTTCTACGGCTGGCAATATCTGGATCCGGTATTATGATTGTACTTACCGCCGGAAGACCATGAGTACAGTCTGGCGATCCAATGGTATATAAGGATCGTGTCTCCGCCGTTACGAAATGCGTCGGATTGGAATTCATTCTTAGGGGCGTCCTTTCCGTAAACAGCCTTATACAATTCCTTCAGAAAGCCTGTATTTATTTCTTCTCCGAGGCCATCTACCCGGATCGATCCATCGTTAGAGATCGTGATCGTTACTGTATTCTCCGCATAAGGATAGTAAGTTTCCATTGCAAGCAACGCTTGACTGTTCCTATCGATTTCGTTGATGAGACTGTCGTCATCTTTAATCTTTTGCGCTTCATCCTTTGTGCACCCATACATTGCAAACAGCATGGCAAATGTCAGGCTCAGCATAATCGTGTATTTGATCATTCTTTTCATTTTTGTTTTCTCCCGTAATCTATATTGGTAAACCCTCCGGCCATACATTTATGGTCAGCACATCTCGGCGATGGTGTAGAGCAGGTTCTCGCTGTCCTCCCAGCCCAGGCAGGGATCCGTGATGGACTTGCCGTAAACGCCCTCGCCGATCTTCTGGCTGCCTTCCACCAGATAGCTTTCGATCATCAGGCCCTTCACCAGACCGTGAATGTCCGGAGAATGCTTGCGGCTGTGCAGGACTTCCTTCGCGATGCGGATCTGCTCCTTAAACTGCTTTCCGGAATTCGCGTGATTCGTGTCCACGACGCAGGCCGGGTTCTTATAGTCCCGCTTCTGGTACAGTTCATACAAAAAGCGAAGGTTTTCATAATGGTAGTTGGGATAGGTATTGCCCAGTTGATCCACCGCGCCGCGCAGGATCGTGTGCGCGAGGGGATTGCCCGTCGACTCCACGTCCCACCCGCGGTAAATGAAGCAGTGGCCCGCCTGTGCCGCGACCACGGAATTCATCATGACCGAAAGGTCGCCGCTGGTCGGGTTCTTCATGCCGACCGGAACGTCCATGCCGCTGGCAGTCATGCGGTGATGCTGGTCCTCAACGGAACGCGCGCCGACTGCGACGTAAGACAAAAGGTCGTTCAGGTAACGATAATTCTCCGGGTAGAGCATCTCATCCGCGGACGAAAGGCCGGTGTCCGCGATCGCACGCATATGCATCTTACGGATGGCGATCAGGCCCTGCAGGATGTCCGGCGCCTTCGAAGGATCCGGCTGATGCAACACGCCCTTATAGCCCTCGCCTGTGGTCCTGGGCTTATTCGTATAGATCCGCGGGATCAGGATGAGACGGTCTCTCACCTTCTCCTGCACGCGCGCCAGGCGCTGCAGATATTCATTGAGCGCGTCCTCATTGTCCGCGGAGCAGGGGCCGATGATCACGACAAAACGATCGTCCTCACCGGTAAAAACCTTTTTGATCTCCTCATCACGCGCCGCTTTTTTCGCCGCCAGATCCTCCGACAGGGGATACTGCTCTTTGATCTCCTTCGGGATCGGCAGTTTGCGCTTAAATACCAAATTCATAGACTCCTCCCAAAACAAGTTGGTTTGAATAGTGAATGATACCGGGAGCAGATCATGCCCCCGGCATCGTTATATGCTTGTGAATATTACTCGCGATAGAAATTGATCAGGCAGCCGTCCAGGATGATCTTGCGCTCATCGTCGGTCAGTTCGCCCATGTTCAGAGTGAACGCGGTCAATGCTCCGTCCTTCACAACGTAAGCCGGGATCTCGGTCGCCTTCTCTGCGATGGCCTGACGCACGTTCGGAACGAAGAGGTAGTCGCCGTTTGCGAACGGAAGAGCTTCGTCCGGATAGGTGAAGGGCAGCATGCCCCAGTTGATCAGGTTGGAGCGATAACGCTTCGTAGCGTAGCCCTTCGCGATGTTCGCCCAACCGCCGAGCACCTTCTGGCAGGAAGCTGCCTGCTCACGCGCGGAGCCGTCGCCCGGCTTCACAGCGTAGATCGTGCTTCCGATACCGATGTTCTCTGCGGAAACATTCGGGAACTTCGTTTTGATCGTCTCGATCGCAGCGGCCGCCTCGGCGCTCACGCCGCTTAAGGAAGCATCCGCTCTGCGCTTCTCTTCGTCCGCGCGGACTGCCTTTGCCTTACCGACATATGCAGGATCCTTACGGGAGAGCGTGAACTCCGCCAGGCCCAGAGGGTTGGAACGATAGGAAGAAGTCTCACCCGAAGGGATGAGCTCGTCCGTCGTGGTTACCGGATCGTGGATCTCGGAAACGACCTTGAGTACTAAGTTATCGGTCAATGCGACCATGGAAGGCCAGTCTTTGATGTTCGGGCCGAAAGAGATCGGAACCGAAGGATCTGCCTTACCGAAACCGTTGTATACACGGTTCTCGTAGATGGTCTTATCGAAGAAATATTTGGGTTTTGTGTAGTTCACATCGATGTCCGTCGCCGGGGTCAGGTAACCCTTATTCAGCGCGGTCGCTGCGATGGAACGCGCATCCATCAGTGCAACAGAAGCGATCTGGCCTGCGGTGACCTTCGAACCCTCACGGTTCGGGAAGTTACGGGTCGAATGACGGATGGACAGGCCGTTATTGGCAGGAACATCACCTGCGCCGAAGCAAGGTCCGCAGAACGCGGTACGAAGCGTTGCGCCCGTAGCCATCAGCTTTGCGGCAGCGCCGTTTTTGATCAATTCCATGAAGATGGGCTGGGATGCCGGATAGATCGAAAGCGAGAAAACATCCGCTCCGATGCTCTGGCCGTTCAGCAGGTCCGCTACGTCGCAGAGGTTCTCGAAACCGCCGCCGGCGCAACCTGCGATGACGCCCTGCTCCACATAGAGGCGGCCGTCGCGGATCTTATCCCGCAGCGAATAGTTGACTTTGTCGCCGAGGCTGATCTTCGCCTTCTTCTCGACCTCCGCCAGGATGTCGGAAAGGTTCGCATTGACCTCGTCGATGGTGTAGGTATTGCTCGGGTGGAACGGCATCGCGATCATAGGCTTGATCGTCGACAGATCCACGCAGACCACGCCGTCGTAGTAAGCGACTGCGCCCGGATCGAGCTCTTTGAATGCATCGGCGCGGCCGTGCATGGTCAGCCAATCCTTCACCTGATCATCGGTGCGCCAGATGGAGGACAGGCAGGTGGTCTCGGTCGTCATAACGTCGATGCCGATACGTGTGTCCACACTCAGGTTCGAAACGCCGGAGCCCACGAACTCCATTACCTTATTATTTACATAACCGTTTGCGAAGACCTCGCCGATGATGGCCAGAGCCACGTCCTGCGGGCCTACGCCGGGCTGCAGTTTGCCGGTCAGATAGACAGCGACAACGCCCGGGAGGTTGATATCATAGGTCTTATTCAAAAGTTGCTTAACGATCTCCGGACCGCCCTCGCCGACCGCCATGGTACCCAGGGCGCCGTAACGGGTGTGGCTGTCCGAACCCAGGATCATCTTGCCGCAGCCTGCGAGCATCTCACGCGCAAACTGGTGGATGACTGCCTGATGAGGGGGAACATAAACGCCGCCGTATTTCTTCGCGCAGGACAGACCGAACATGTGGTCATCCTCGTTGATCGTGCCGCCGACCGCGCAGAGGCTGTTGTGGCAGTTCGTCAGAACGTAGGGAACGGGGAACTTCTCCAGTCCGCTGGCACGCGCCGTCTGGATAATTCCGACAAATGTAATGTCATGGGAGGTCAATGCGTCAAAACGGACCTTCAGCTTCTTCGGGTCGCCCGACGTGTTGTGCTTCTGCAGGATGCCATAGGCCATGGTCTCCTTGCGCGCCTCTTCCTTATCGATCTCTTTTCCGGTAAGCGCCTGCAACTGCTGCTTCGCTTCCGCATCATCCGCTACGAGCGTCGTACCGTTCACCAGATATGCGCCGCCGTCATACAACTTGATCATACCAAAACTCCTTATATATATGCTTTCGGGACGGATCGCCCCGTATTTCTGAGCAGGTTCCCATTACAAACCTATAGGTCATTATATCGGATCTCCCTTGTAAATGCAAGATAGAAAATCCGTTAGCTATGTAAATGCACAGTCCCGGGCCGACATGCATCGTGCGAGAAATTTTTGCGGATTTCCGCACAAATTTTTTTGAAACGATGTCGGCATTGCTTCTCAAACCCGGCATGTTATGGTAGAATAAGACTGTTACGAATACTTCGAAAGGATCGCAAGTTCTGCTTGCTGAATGATAGTATGGGATTTAACTTCAGAAAAACGATTAAGCTCTGTAAGGGCATCAGCTTAAACGTCGGGAAGAACGGCGTCGGCGTCAGCGCCGGCGTAAACGGGGCGCGAGTCTCCATGAGTCCGACCGGTCGCAAGACCCTGCGGCTCGGTATCCCGGGGACGGGTCTTTCGTATACACAAAACCTCGGCGGCTCTAAGAAGACCGGCAATTCCAAAGCCGGCGCAAAAACATCGAAGGTCGATGCTAAAGAACTCGAGGCCGCAAAGCAGGCCGTCGCCGAATACGAGGCATACGTTCAGTCGCTCCGCAGTTTCCATAAAGAAAGCGATCCGCCCATGGACTGGATCGCTTCTTATAACACTCCGGCGCCGGCCGAAGGCACTCCGGAATATGAGCAGTGGCTGACCATCCACAATTTCTCCGAGCAGGTCGTAAAAGGTCAGGAAGACGCCTATCTGGCGGTCATCGAAGCAACACAGCCTTTTGCCGATCTGAGCATGTTCGGCAGTGATTTTGAATTTGCCACCGATGAGCCCTCCCGTGTCGAGGTCGAATTCACCGTGAAGTTCCACGATGTCCTTCCCGAGGAGGCGGTCGTGTTCGCAAAGGATCAGACTGCCACGACAAAAGCCCTGACGAAGACGGAGTACTTCGACATCATGCAAGACTATGTCTGCAGCTGCTCC
The DNA here is from genome assembly GCA_017550425.1 of Lachnospiraceae bacterium. GTDB lineage: Bacteria > Bacillota > Clostridia > Lachnospirales > Lachnospiraceae > UBA1201. Next base: position 24,673 of record JAFZPG010000030.1, read on the forward strand.
ATCCGCGTTGCGCGCGAAGTCTTCGCCGCCCTTCCGGTAGACACGGTCATCATCCATGCGACCGACCTGATGTTAAACACCGCTACGGGCAATGATGAGGAGTTCACCATCCTCTCCGTCATGTTCGAACGCGATGGCTTCCAGAACATCAACTTCGACCGCATTGACCCGTCCGATTTCGTCTGCGCCTTCGAGCACAACATGAAATTCAACAAGACCGCCGGGTTTACACCGGTTGCGCAACTGTAAATAACGATCGAAACATAGAAGGGCCGGG
>JAFZPG010000031.1 GCA_017550425.1 Lachnospiraceae bacterium
GGGAGAGCAGCATGTGCTGCAGCAGCACGGCCTTCTCCTCCGGGGTGCCGAGCTCCTCCGCGATCCGTCCGACCGCCTGCGCGCCCAGCACGGGATGGCCCAGCAGCTCGCCGCGGGTCAGCATCGGGATGTTCATCTGCGCCGCTTTCGCGAATTCCGGGTTATCCGGATGGATGGCTGCGTTGTAGACCAGAAGGCCGACATCCTCGGTGATGTGGGAGGCGTCGTGGCCGATCCACACCTGAAAGCCCAGGTTTTTCAAATAGTTGGTCTCAATGCTTTCCGCGCGGTCCGATCCCGTTACGTGAAAGCCCTTCTCTCTGAGTATAAAAGCAAGTCCGCTCATGCTCATTCCGCCGATTCCGATGAAATGAACGTGGCAGGGTTTTTCCGAATTGATCTGAAATGACATAGTAGTAAGCCTTTCCTGAAACTGTAAGGACATGCGCCCCACAGTATGTGATAAATAATAAATCAAGTATAGCGCAAACCGCACCAAAGTGCAAGATGAGGGGGCATTTTCCGCGGGAAAACGAGGTTGTTTCTTACGAAGCATTAATTCTTGTTTACTCTTTCCTTAAGGTTTGGCGCGGGTGATTGTCGGTGGAAAATGCGTTTGGTATAATGGTTACAATAGGTTGAATAGTTCCCGCTTTTGCCTTTACGTGTGCATGCGGATGCGGTATAATGAAAGAGCATGAGAGGGGCAAGAACGACAGAAGCAGAAGAGACGAGGAGGAGCCCGATATGTTCGTATATAACTGTAAAATGTGCGGAGCGCCGCTGAATATCGAAGATGGAATGACCGTATGTGAGTGTGAATACTGCGGGACCTGGCAGAGTCTTCCGAAGATCGGAGATGAGAAGAGGCTGGCGCAGATCAACCGCGCGAACTACTTCCGTCAAAATGGTGATTTCGAGCGTGCGGAGCGGATCTATGAAGAACTGATCGAAAACCTGGATGCAGCGGCCAATGCTGCTGCGGCAGAACAGGCGAAAAACTCCGACGCCTCTTCGGAAACCGGCGGGATCGCCGAGGCGCAGGGAGAGGCCTGGGCTGCGATCCAAAAGGCGGATGCAGAGCTGTTCTGGTCGCTGGCACTGTGCCGCTATGGTATCGAATATGTGACGGATCCGGCTACGGGAAGGAAGATCCCGACCTGCCGTCGGGTGCAGTATAAGAACATTCTGGACGACGATGACTATCGCCGTGCCGTTTCCCATGCGGATTCCGCGCAGAAGGATCTGATCATGTCCGAAGCGCGCTATATATCGAACGTACAGAAGGGCATCCTCGAGATCTCCCGGAAGGAAGACCCGTACGATGTGTTTATCTGCTATAAGGAGAGCGATGATAAGGGCAACCGCACGAAGGACAGCGTTCTGGCCCAGGATATGTACTATCAGCTGACCCGCGAAGGCTATAAGGTATTCTTCGCCCGTGTGACGCTGGAGGGAAAACTGGGTACAGAGTACGAGCCCTATATCTTTGCTGCCCTGAATTCGGCGAAGGTCATGATCGTGCTGGGCACGAAAAAGGAACACTTCGAGGCGACCTGGGTGAAAAACGAGTGGATGAGGTATCTGGCCCTGATGCGGGATGACCGTAAACGTCGCCTGATCCCGGCGTACCAGGACATGGATCCGTACGACCTGCCGGAGGCGCTTTCGATGTTTCAGGCGCAGGATATGTCTAAACTGGGCTCCATGCAGGATATCCTGACCGTGATCCAAAACATAGATCAGGAGGAACGGGAAAAAACATCGGCCCGCCGTGAAACGCTGGTCGTTTCGGATGTGACGGAGACAGCGCCTCTGCTGCGTCGTATCGGTTACTTCCTCGAAGACGGCGAATTCGACCGGGCGGCGCAGTACTGCGACCGCGTGTTGAACCTGGACCCGGAGTGTGCATTGGCCTACATATACTCCATTATGGTCGAAAAGAAGGTACATACGCTCGACGAGCTGGAGCAGGTATGTGACAATGACGGCATGACCGCCGATGACAACTATAAAAAAGCGATCCGTTTTGCGGATGCGGAATTAAAGGAAAAACTGAAGCGCATTGACCAGCAGATGATCTACAACGATGCGGTAAACAAAATGCAGCATCCGGAGGATGCCGAACATTTTCCGGATACGGTTTCGGAGTTCCGCAGCATCCCGGGCTTCAAGGATGCCGATCAGAGACTGCTGGAATGCGTCGTTCTGAAGCAGAATCTTTCGGAGCAGATGTATGTCTACGCGGAGCGGGATCTGGAACGCCTGATGCGGGATACGCAAAAGTACCCTTCACCGTTCCGGGAACTGGCGGGAAGATATGCGCTGATCGCGAAAATGAAACCGGATCCGGAACTGGATGAACTGGAGAGAGAGAATATGGCTTTCCGGAGAAAGACCAGTGAGGAGAAGGCGATGGAATGCCGTTATATCGCCGCAGTCTCCGAACTGAAACGTGCGGCGCGTCCGGATGAGGTCAATATAGCCTATATTCATTTGAGGGAATTAGGCGATTATAAGGATGCGCAAGCCCTGGTGAAACAGCATAAGGCCGAAAGCAAAGAAAAAGAGAAGCAGAGGCAGAAAGCCGAAGAGGATTACCTGCGTGAGCGCGCGTTGAGCGGTTCGGGCGGAGACCGCCGCAGTTTCGCTAGTGAGTTAGGAGCGAAAAGCATTATTACGACCATACTGGTTATTATCGTGATTATTATCATAATCATCGGATTAGTTACCGGCAATCTTACAATAGGCGGACTTCTGGAAAGTTTTCTCAAAACTGATTGGGAATAACAAATGAGCGCTCCCTTTATATGACTGCGTAGTTTTAAGAGGGCAGAGAGGATAAATAATGGCTGTATATACATGTAAAATGTGCGGAGGAAAACTGAAGCCGGAAGAAGGCTCGGCCATCTGCACCTGTGAATACTGTAAAACGCGGCAGACGTTGCCGCTGATCGATGATGAACAGGCGGCGAACCGCATTAACCGCGCGCACCATTTCCGCCAGCTCGGCGAGTTTGATAAAGCGGCGGATACTTATACGGAGATGATCGCGATCGAAGGCGGCTCAGGCATGAGTTTGAGCCACGTGGACCCGGAACTGTTCTGGTCGCTGACGCTGTGCCGTTATGGCATCGAGTATGTTAACGATCCGGTGACGCATCAGGGCGTTGCGACCTGTCATCGCGTGCAGTATAAGAGCATTTTGGACGACTCGGACTACCTGCAGGCTGTGGACAATGCGGACCCGCTGCGCCGCGCATACTATGAGCAGGAGGCGCAGTATATCGCATCGGTCCAGAAGAGGATCCTGGAGATATCGGAGCGTGAGGAGCCGTTCGATGTTTTTTTGTGCTACAAAGAGACGGATGCGGACGGAAAGCGCACGAAGGACAGCGTCCTGGCGCAGGAAATGTACTATCAGCTGACTAAGGAAGGGTTTAAGGTATTTTTCGCCCGGATCACCCTGGAAGGGAAACTCGGGACCGAATATGAACCCTATATTTTTGCTGCGCTTCATTCAGCAAGGACCATGGTCGTGATCGGCACGGATCCGGCCTACTTTAACGCGCCCTGGGTGAAGAACGAGTGGGCCCGTTTCCTCTCCGTCATGAAGGAGGAGGGCTTCCGCTCATTGATCGTGGCCTATAAGGACATGAACCCTTATGACATTCCGGATGCGCTTTCGATGTATCCGGCGCAGGACATGGGAGAACTGGGCTTCCTGCAGGATCTGACACGCGGCATACGTAAACTGTCGAATAAGGAAGAAGAACTTCAAAACAAAAACCGCGCCCGGGAAACCGTCGTGATCACATCGAACACCAACGTCGAGCCGCTGCTCAAACGCATCGGTTTGTTCATGGAGGACGGTGATTTTACGAGCGCCATGGAGTATTGTGAAATGGCGCTGGACATTTACCCGGAATGCGCGCAGGCCTACCTGTACCTGGTATTGGCGAAACGGAAGATAAAGACTGTGGAGCAGCTTAGCGAATCAAAAGAGGAATTCGACCTTCTGAGCGACCGGGATTTTCAGAAGGTGCTTCGTTTCGGGGATGAGGACTTCAAGAAAGGCATGCTTCTTATGGTTCGGGAGAAAGAATACAGTGCCGTTATGGGACGGTATGACCGGCTTTTGACGGTCGAACTGGAAAGAGGGTGGAACCCGCCGGAGCAGATCCGGGAACTGATCGAACGTTTCCGGCACGTGGATGGTTATAAGGACAGCGATGCGATCGTAGAACGTCTGGAGAGAAAATATACGCTCAGCCGGATCCATGAGGCGGCACAGGAGCTAAAGAATGCAACATCCCGGGAAGAACTGTTGGCTGCAGCAAGCCGCATCCGGGATATCGAAGACCTGAGGAGAGATCCTGAGTTTATGACGATCTTCGGCTATCCGCAACCGGAAGAAGCGTATCATACAGCGGTGCAACTGATGCGCGGTTATAAAAATCCTGTGGAAAACCTTAAGGCAGCCCGGATGTTTGCATACCTGACGGATTATAGAGATTCGGCTGCTTTGCTGAAAGAATGCGTAAAAATGATGCTATATATGGAAGCCACTAAGGTCATGAGCGGCAGCACAGCGGCCGACTGCTTCAAGGCGATCCATTTGTTCAACTCCCTTGGGAACTATGAGGATGCTCCAAAGAAGGCTGCCGAAGCAAAAGAAAAGTGGCAGGAGCTGGTCTATTCCACGGCGGTCAATACGATGGAATGCGCCCGGACACCTGAAAACCTCGAGAAGGCTGTAAGCATGTTTGAATCCCTCGGGGACTACAGGGATTCCGAAGAGAAAGCCGAGGAGGCAAAAAAAGCCTGAAAAAAATGATACGGAAGATCAACAAAGAAGGCATCGACCCCAAAGGCGGCGATTTTATGATGAAAAAGTGGTTGTAATTCTTCTGCAAAGCCTTTTCAAATCACTCAAAATGTGTTACAATAACAGACAAGAATAGTTTCGAGAACCAAAGAGTGCGAAAACTGAGATAATAATGAGTTGAAACGTAAAGGAGAAGAGCACCTTGGCTGTAATGAATTGTAAGATGTGCGGGACCCCGTTATTCGTGACGGACGGGATGCGCACACGTGAATGTACAAATTGTAAGACCGCGCAGACGGTTCCGCAGACGATAACGTTAGATATCATAGAGCAGATCAATCTGGCCAATGAACATCGTCAGAAGGGCGAGTTTGAGGCGGCGGAAAAAATATATGATGAATTACTGGACCGGCAGCAGGACGCAGATTTCTTCTGGGGCCGTGCTTTGTGTCGCTATGGCGTCATCTATATCGATAACCCGACCACCGGGCGCAAGATCCCGGCGTGCCACCGCCCGCTGTTCCGCAGCATCCTGGCAGACGACGACTATATCCGCGCGACCGATCTGGCGACGCAGGAGCAGTTTGAAGTGATGTCCGAGGAAGGCCGCATCATCGCCGCGATCCAGAAGCGTCAGCTTCAGCAGGGCAATGCTGCATTTGCCGAGACCCGCATGCTTTCGGACGGCACCGAGCGCGCATCGGAAGAAACGTCGGAAGAAACGCCGGAAGCCGCAGCCCGGGAGGCTGTGAAAGAGTCCGCGGTATTGCTTCCCGAAGTTCTGGGACAGCGCAAGATCGTGGATCCCGAGATGGAAGAGGCAGACCGCATCCTCGCGCGCGGCCTGTTGGATACCCGTGCGCTGAATAACCTGGCGAACCGCTATGAAAAACTGGCGGCCGTCCGCCCGAAGCCCGGTGACGATAAAGAGGTGCGCCAGGCGTTGGAAGAGCGCCGGAAGGAATGCCTCGAGAAGGCGAAAGAGTGTCGTTATCGTTCGGCGACCATGATCATGGAAGCCAACGGAAATGCGGAGAGCATGTTGAACGCGGCAGATGCATTTGCGAACCTGGAATTCTACAAAGATTCGAAAAACTGCATGATCAACTGCATGGATAAATCGCTGGATAAAGCCCGCAAGGTCAGCGATAAGCTTTCCAGTGCCTCCGCGGCAGACCGAAGGATCCTGTCCGAACTGTCCATCCGTTATAAAGAGTTGATGGACGAAGACACGGATGTAAAAGGCATTCCGGAAGAGACCCGGAAGATGATCAATTCACGTCGCCGTGAGTTTTCCATCCGGGCCAATGAATGTGACTATATCATAGCCCTGATCGATATGGAGAACTCGAAGGATCCCGAGGTCCTGGCGACCGCAGAGGAGACCTTCCGTAACCTCGGTAAGTTCCGTGATGCTTCCAAACGCATGGATGAAGCGCACAAAAAGTCAATGGCAGCGGCCTACGACCGGGCCGAATATGCGATGAAGTGGGCGTATGAGCCGGAGCAGTTCGCCGAGGCGGCTGCCCTGTTCGAGGAACTCGGGGATTACCGTGACTGTGAACTGCAGGCATCCATTTGCCGTAAGAAAGCCGTTCGGAAAGAGATGAAGCACATCAGCAACCGAAAGTGGCATGTGATCATAGCCGCAGTCGTCGTGACGATCATCCTGATCGTAGCGCTTTTGGTTTGGATCCAGCCCCAGCTTCCGGTTTGGATCGGCGTGTTCCTCGGTATCGGCTATCTGTGGAAACGTATCCTGGAAGTTTTGTAAAGCCTTTCGGCATAAGATAGATTTTTACCTTTGGGGAGGAGGAACCTCAAAGAATAAAGATAAAAGGAGTGATTTTGTGATTAAGAAAGAAATGATCGCTATGCTTCTCGCAGGGGGACAGGGAAGCCGCCTCGGAGTTCTTACCTCCAAGGTCGCAAAACCGGCGGTGGCATTCGGCGGAAAGTACCGCATCATCGATTTTCCGTTGAGCAACTGCATCAATTCGGGCATCGATACAGTCGGCGTGCTGACGCAGTATCAGCCGCTTCGTCTGAACACACATATCGGCATCGGTATTCCGTGGGATCTGGACCGCAACGTGGGCGGTGTATCCATCCTGCCTCCGTACGAGAAGAGCACCAACAGTGAGTGGTACACCGGTACGGCCAATGCCATCTATCAGAACATCGATTACATTGACAGTTATAACCCGGACTATGTGCTCATCCTCTCGGGTGACCATATCTATAAGATGGATTATGAGGTGATGCTCGATTTCCATAAATCGAACAATGCCGGCCTGACCATCGCTACCATGCCTGTTCCGCTTTCGGAGGCGAGCCGTTTCGGTATCGTCATCACCGATGAAAACGGACGGATCCGTGAGTTCGAGGAGAAACCCGCGAACCCGCGCAGCAACCTGGCATCCATGGGTATCTACATCTTCACGTGGTCGCTGCTTCGTGAGGCCCTGCTCGCGCAGAAGGACGTGCCGAACTGCGACTTCGGTAAGCATGTCATCCCGTTCTGCCACGAGCGCGGCGAGCGCATCTTCGCGTACGAGTACAACGGCTACTGGAAGGATGTCGGAACGCTCGGCTCCTATTGGGAAGCGAACATGGAACTCATCGATATCGTGCCGGTCTTCAACCTCTATGAGGAGTTCTGGAAGATCTACACCCGCACGGATTCATTGCCCCCGCAGTACATCGCGGACCATGCGCATGTGGAGCGCACGCTCTTAGGTGAGGGCAGCGAGATCTATGGCGAGGTATACAGTTCCATCATCGGCGCGGATGTCGTGATCGAGGAGGGTGCAGTGGTGCGTGACTCCATCATCATGCAGGGCGCGGTGATCGGTGCGGGCAGCCATTTGGAGAAATGCATCATCGCCGAGGGCACCGTAGTCGGAAAGAACTGCGATCTCGGCGTCGGCGAGTATGCGGAAAGCAAACTCGATAAGAAAGTCTATGTATTTGATCTGGTGACCGTAGGCGAGAATTCCGTCATTCCCGACGGCGTTCGCGTCGGCAAAAATACCGCGATCTCCGGCGTGACGACCGCCGAGGATTATCCGGACGGCGCTCTGGAGAGCGGCGGTTATATCGTAAAGGCAGGTGGCAGGGTATGAGAGCGATCGGTATTATTTTAGCAGGCGGAAACAATAAACGCATGAATGAACTGTCGCAGAAGCGTGCCGTTGCGGCTATGCCCATCGCCGGCAGTTATCGGAGCATCGATTTTGCGCTGAGTAACATGACGAACTCCCACATCAACAAGGTGGCCGTCATCACCCAGTACAACTCCCGTTCCCTGAACGAGCATCTGAATTCCTCCAAATGGTGGAACTTCGGACGTAAGCAGGGCGGACTCTTTATCTATAACCCCATGATCACCATGGATAACGGAAACTGGTATCGCGGAACGGCGGACAGCATCTACCAGAACCTGAACTATCTGAAGAACAGCCACGAGCCGTATGTAGTCATCGCTTCCGGCGACGGTATCTATAAACTTGACTACAACGCGGTTTTGGAATATCATATCCAGAAGAAGGCGGACATTACGGTCGTTTGTAAGGATCTGGATCCGGAGAAAGAAGATCTGACCCGTTTCGGTCTGGTCCGTCTGGCGGATGACAACCGCATCCTGGACTTCGAGGAGAAGCCCATGGTGCCCAGTTACAACACCGCATCCTGCGGCATCTACATTGTCCGCAGACGTCAGCTCATCGAGCTGCTCGAGCGTTGCGCGGCCGAGGATCGCTACGATTTCGTAAACGACATCCTCATCCGTTATAAGAACCTGAAGCACATCTACGCGTATAAGATCGACACCTACTGGAGCAGCATTTCCAGCGTTCGTTCCTACTTCAACACGAACATGGACTTCCTGCGGCCGGAGATCCGGAAGTATTTCTTCCGCGAGTTTCCGGATGTCTACTCGAAGGTGGACGACAACCCGCCGGCAAAATACAACCCCGGTTCGGCAGTCCACAACAGTCTGGTCTCCAGCGGTTGCATCATCAACGGCGTGGTTGAAAACAGCGTTCTGTTTAAGAAAGTTTTCGTGGGCAATAACTGCGTGATCCGTAATTCGATCATCCTGAACGATGTCTACATCGGGGACAATACCGTCATCGAGAACTGCATCGTGGAGAGCCGGGACACGATCCGCTCGAACACGACCTACATCGGCGATCCGAATGATATCAAGATCGTCGTGGAGAAGAACGAAAGATACACTTTGTAACAGGCCCGGCCTGTTATGGAAAATATCCCCGCACCCGGGGAGTCAGAGCAAAGCATACGGAGGCTGCAGGATACGCAGCCTCCCTCGTGCGTTTATAAAAGGGCAGGTTGGCAGCCTGTCTTACGTAAGGAGTTAAGACATGAAGATCATCATCGGACTGGGAAACCCGGAGACGAAATACGTGGGAACGCGCCATAACATGGGCTTTGATGTGGTGGACCGCCTGGCGTACCAGCACAACATCGCCATGGATACGGTGAAGCATAAGGCCATGCTGGGTAAAGGCGTGATCGGCGGGCAGAAAGTGATCCTAGCGAAACCGCTTACCTATATGAACCTGAGCGGTGAGAGCGTGCGCGCCATCCTGGATTTCTACAAAGTGACGCCGGCGGATATTATCGTGGTCTATGATGATATCGCGTTGGATGTCGGGCGCATCCGCGTGCGCGAAAAAGGCAGCGCGGGCGGCCACAACGGTATGAAGAATATCATTCAGCATCTGGGCACGCAGGAGTTCGTCCGCGTTCGTGTCGGCGTCGGCGAGAAACCGGCGCGCATGGATCTGGCGGACTATGTGCTGTCTCGTTTTAAGAGTGAGGAGATGCCTCTGGTACGCGAAGGCGTGGTGGATGCCGCGAGCGCGATCGAGCTCATCCTCTCGCAGGATGCGCAGGCGGCCATGAACCGGTACAACGGATAGAGGTGACACATGCAGTTTAAACAGACATATATAAGTCCATTGCCCGAGACGGCAGCCTTTGAGGAACTGCTCGACTTCCTGAAGAAGCAGGGCGGACCGATCCTGGCCGGTGGCTGCGTCGAGTCCCAGAAGGTCGACTTGATGCAGATGCTCGGAAGGAGCGCGCAGGAGAAGGGCGGCGCGTCCTGGCTGGTCGTGGTCACATACAACGAGCTGCGCGCGAAAGAGATCTTTGAAGATTACCATCTGTATACGGACGACGTTTATCTCTTTCCGGGGAAGGACGTCATCTTTTTTCAGTCGGATCTGCAAGGAAAGCAGATCCTGCGAAACCGACTGTCCGTTCTGGAAGCGATCGGCGATCCGGAGCGGGACGGCGGCGTGATCGTCACGACCATGCGCGCCCTGATGAATATCATGGGCGATCCGCAGGCACTGTTCGGCGCTGCCGTTACGGTGCGCGTGGGGGACGAGATCTCTTTCTCCGAACTGGCGGAGAAACTGGTGGGCCTGGGCTATGAAAAGACGGGCCAGGTCGAGAACCCCGGACAGTTCGCGGTGCGCGGCGGCATCATGGACGTGTTTTCATTGACCGCAGAATATCCCATCCGAATGGAACTTTGGGGTGATGAGATCGACTCGTTGCGCAGTTTCGACACCGAGAGCCAGCGCGCGGTCCTGACGCTGGAGGAGGCGCGGATCTTTCCCGCGACCGAATTCGTCCTGACCGAAAAGCAGGTGAAAAAAGGATTGGCGGCAGTGCAGAAGGAGGCCGACGCGGCGGCGCCCGGATCTACGGCGCGCGACGACGCCCTCCGCTTCATCGAGCAGATGGAGTACCTGCCCGCATTCGCCCAAATGGACGCATACATCCCGTTCTTCCTGCCGAAGAAACTGCATTTCGCGGACTTCTTCGAAGAGAACGACGTGCAGTGGATCGTGGACGAAGCCCAGCTGGCGGGCGAAAGCGCCACGGGAATTGAAACCGAATATCTGGAGAGTGTGAAAAACCGTCTGGAGAAGGGGTACATCCTTCCGGGACAGACGGGGCTTTTGCATGAGAAAAAATCGGTGCAGCGGCGGCTGTTCGGCCCGCAGACGGTCTGTGTGAGCACGCTGGATTCGGCGCCGCGCGGCCTGATCCGCCATGCGGTCTCCTTCCATGTGCAGACCATCCATACCTATAAGAACGGACAGGAGATCCTGTTTAAGGATCTGCAGAAATACCATAAAGATAAGTTCCGCGTCGTGCTTCTGTGCGGTTCCAAAACGCGGGCCCTGCGACTCGCGGACCAGCTGTCGCAGGAGGAACTGCTGGCGTACTTTAAGGAGACACCGACACAGCAGGTATACCCCGGCGAGATCTGCGTGACCGTCGGAAGCCTGCATGGCGGCTTCGCCTACCCGCAGGTGCAGTTCGTGTTGATCACCGAGAGCGATATGGTGCGGGAGCAGCGGCGCGTGAAGCGCAAGCAGACGCAGTATAAGGGAAAGAAGATCAGCGATCTGTCGCAGCTGTCCATCGGCGATTATGTCGTCCATGAGAAATACGGTCTGGGCATCTATCAGGGCATTTCCCGCCAGGAAGACCAGGGCATTCAGCGCGACTATATCCTGATCACCTACGATCAGGGCGGCCAGCTCTATGTCCTCATGCAGAACCTGGACCAGATCATGAAGTATTCGGGCGGCGGCGACGGCGAGCACAAACCGAAACTGAATAAACTGGGCAATGTCACGGCGTGGAAGAAGACGCGGCAGAAAGTGCAGGCGCACGTCGAGAACCTGGCGCGGGAACTGGTGCTTCTGTACCATGCCCGGGATAACGGCAGCGGCTATGCCTACGGACCCGACACGGTCTGGCAGAAAGAGTTCGAGGAGATGTTCCCCTACGAGGAGACGCCGGACCAGCTGGAGGCCATCGAGCAGACGAAGGCCGACATGGAGAGCCCGAAGATCATGGACCGTCTGATCTGCGGCGACGTGGGCTACGGAAAGACGGAGGTGGCGCTTCGCGCCGCGTTTAAGGCCGTTCAGGACGGCAAACAGGTGGCTTACCTGGTGCCGACGACCATTCTGGCATCCCAGCATTTTAATACGTTTAAGCAGCGGCTGAAGGACTATCCGGTGCGGGTGGACATGCTGTCCCGCTTTAGCACGCCGCTACAGGTAAAGGATACATTGGCGAATCTGAAGAAAGGACTGGTGGATATCGTCATTGGTACGCACCGCATCCTTTCGGCGGACGTTGTTTTCAAAGATCTGGGCCTGCTCGTCATCGACGAGGAGCAGCGCTTCGGCGTGGCGCATAAAGAGCGTATCAAGCAGATGAAGCAGCAGGTGGACGTGCTGACATTGACCGCAACACCCATCCCGCGGACGCTGCACATGAGCCTCATCGGCGTGCGCGACATGTCGGTGCTCACGCAGGCGCCCAGCGACCGCGTGCCCATCCAGACTTACGTCTGCGAATACCAGGACGAACTGGTGCGCGAGGCGATCAATCGCGAACTGGCGCGCGACGGCCAGGTCTACTATGTGTATAACCGCGTGCAGGACATCGCGGATTTCACGGACGGCATCCGCAAACTGGTGCCGGACGTGAGCGTCGCCTATGCCCACGGGCAGATGCCGAAGGCAGAGCTCGAGCAGATCATGATGGACTTCATCAACGGCGACATCAAGGTCCTCGTTTCGACGACCATCATTGAGACGGGCCTGGACATCTCGAACGTCAACACGATCATCATCCACGATTCCGATCGTTTCGGCCTGTCCCAGCTCTACCAGCTGCGCGGCCGCGTCGGACGTTCCAACCGCATGGCGTACGCGTTCATTATGTACCGGCGGGATAAGATCCTGAAGGAGGAGGCGCAGAAGCGTCTGCAGGCCATCCGCGAGTTCACGGAGCTCGGCTCGGGCGTGAAGATCGCGCTGCGCGACCTGGAGATCCGCGGTGCCGGAAATCTGCTCGGCGCAGAGCAGTCCGGCCATATGCAGGAGGTCGGATACGACCTGTATTGCAAGATGCTGTCGGAAGCGGTCGAAGCATTGGCCGCAGAAAACGGAGAGATCGTGGCTGCGCCCCGCATCCCGTCCTTTGAGACCACGGTGAACTTCATGATCGAGGCCTACATTCCGGAGGAGTATATCCATAACGAGAGTAACCGCTTGGAGGTCTACAAAAAGATCGCGACCATCGAAGGCGACGAGGACTGCATGGACATGCAGGACGAACTGACCGACCGTTTCGGCGACATCCCGCAGCCGGTGCTGCTTCTGCTGGAGATCGCGAAGGTGAAGGCGCTGGCGCACGCCGCCTACATCGAGGAACTGTCGGGCAATGCGTTGCAACTCAAGGCGAAACTGTTTACCGAAGGCCCCGCGATCGACGGAATGCGCGCGACCGAGGTGCTGTCGGAGAACCGTCGGACCATGAAATATGTCGGCGGAAAGAACCCGTTTTTCGTGTGGGAACCGCTGAAAAAAGTAAAGATGTCGCCCGAAGAGATGCTTCAGGAAGCAAAAACTTTCATCGGCGCAATAAATTGCTTGCTAGAAACAGAGAAGTAGTATATAATAATACGGGCTGTGCGGCTCTGAACGCCGCATTCCGACTATGATAGACCGGGGTCCGTGAGGACCTCCAGGAGGAGAATATGAGGTTTAAAAAGGGATTAGCGATCGTAACGGCTTTTGCATTGGCATTGTCCACACTGACCGGATGTTCGACGAAGGTTGACAAAACAAAGTTTTCTTCGACCGTTGCGGCTACGTATGGTGAAGAGAATATCTATTTGGATGAGATGTTGTTCTATGCCCGGCTGGAGCAGACGTCCATTGATTACTACTACAGCCTGTATACGGCGTTTGGTATGTTCAAAGGTACTCTGGAAGAGTTCTACAAACAAAAAGGCTTTTTTGAAGACGACCTGACGACCTGGGAGGTGGTCAAGCAGGGCGTTTTGCGTATCGTTTACCAGACGCACGTTCTGAACGATTATGCGAACGAGCATGGCGTTACTTTGACAGATACAGATAAAGAGAATATCGCTAACGAGGTAAAGGAATTCACCGAAGGCGAGCATGCCTACATCGTTGAGGGTACGGAGATCACTGCGGAAGCGATCGAACGCTTCATCACCCAGAACGCATTGGCAAACCGTGCGCACATTCAACTTTGTGAAGGATATGATCCTGAAGTCGATCGTGAAGCTTTCCGTGTTGCCGGTGTTTATTACTTACAGATCGCGAAAGACTCGGACGATCAAACGGATGAGCTTGCGCGTATCGATGCGGTATATAATGCTTTCAGAGATGCTTATGATAAAGCCGACAAAGATATCACGAAGGTCAATATGGATCAGATCGCGACAGATTTCACAGATGCCGAGGATGCTGAGCACAGGATCAAGGTAGTTTCTTATAAGGATACGACGACGCCGGTCGGCGGTGAGGATACCCAACTTGCAAAAGATGTTGCGGCTCTTTCTGAGGGTGAATTCGTAAAGACCGAAGATACGAATTATTACTATGCTCTGTACCTGAGCGCAAGAGAGAATGAAGCATCCACTCAGGCCAAGATCGATCAGGAGATCGAGAAACGTAAGGAAGCTAAGTTTAAAGAGAATTACAAAACACTTCTGGAGACGGCGAAAGAACTTAAGTTAAAGGGCTCTGTATTTGATACAAATATAAAAGTCGCAAACCTGAACTATCCGACACAGGCAGCGGAAGAGCCTACCACTGAGGAAGTGACCGAAGAGGGAACCACCACAGAGCAGGCGACCGAAGAGGGAACTACTACCGAGGAGGCGACAACGGCTGAAGCAGTTACCACAGACGCTGATACCACGCCGGCGACGGAGGATACCACCGAGGATGTGCCTTCGGAAGAAGTGACCGAAGAGGTTACGGAAGAGGTTACCGAAGAGCCTACAGTGGAAGCACTTACGGATGAAGTTCCGACGGATGCGGAGTAAGTGGGAAAAACCCCTCAAAATGTCCGCTATTCAAGCCTTTTTTATCAGTTTTGTATGATAAAACTTGGCGGAAAGGCTTGAATACACAGGGAATGTGTGATATAATAACGGGCGTATGGGCGTGAAAGAGCTTTCACGTACAAAAAAACAATTGGAGGAATGTTCCATGAATAAGAAAGAATTAGTAGCTGCTATCGCAGCAAAGAGCGAATTGTCCCAGAAGGATGCAGAGAAGGCTTTGAAGGCTGTATTTGATGTTGTTACCGCTGAGCTCGTAGCTGGCCAGAAGGTAGCTGTTCCCGGTTTCGGTACATTTGATGTAGTTAAGAAGGAAGCTAGAACCGGCCGCAATCCTAAGACTAAGGAGACCATCAAGATCGCAGCTTCTACCGCAGCTAAGTTCAAGGCAGCTAAGGCTTTGAAGGATTCTCTTAACGCTTAATGAGACTGGACAAATATTTAAAGGTTTCCCGTCTGATCAAACGGAGGACCGTTGCCAACGAAGCCTGCGATGCAGGCCGCGTAAGCATCAACGGTAAGGTCGCGAAGGCTTCACAGGAAGTGAAGGCCGGAGACATCATCTCCATCGGGTTCGGACAGAAGACCGTAAACGTCGAGGTTTTGGAGGTTGCGGAAGTGGTCCGCAAGGACGACGCAAAGGAGATGTTTCGTTTGCTTCCCGAAGAACCGAAAGCTTGACAGACAGCAGGGTTGTCGCGATGCGGCAGCCCTGTTTTTTCGTATATGCATTGCTGCCGGAAGGTGGGTTATATATGTTTGCGATCAACGGCGGGCAGTTCACTGCGCTGTGAAAAACATACCTCTCTTTCAAAGAAGGATTGCGGGCACCGCGTCGATGTCGGCCGTTTTCTTGATAGCGCCAGGCTCCCGCCTGACGCGAAAACGCCCTCGGCGACGCGCAAAAACCGAATGGGGATATTCGGTTTTTGACCCTGATCCTTCTTTTCCTTCGAGGAGTTTTTCTACAGCTCGATCAATGCCCGCCTTATGATCGCAAAACATATACGCCCTACCTGCGGCGATGCACGTATGGAAAAATGGGGGGGCTGTCACATCGCGACGGGGGTCGAATAGAAAAGAGTAAAGGAGTGTAAGTGCGGCTTATAGCAATGGGGCCAGCGGAGCAAAGAGTGTGAGAGTTTCACATTGATAGAGGCTGGGAGAGGGCTGGAACAGAAAATGTTTGGAGAATTTGGGAAAAGCACTTGAAATTGTGTAGACAGTCGTTTATACTTAGTGTGTAGTGTTGTATTTACTGCCGATATAGATAACAAGATGTTGTGTCGGCAGTGCAGAGTATGTGAAAGGAGGACAGGATCCATGGCCGGAAAACGCCGTAAGCGCCATAAGAGGACCGGAGTGCGAAAGTTGCCGCTTCTGATCGTGGCTGTGGTTGCTGTAGTCCTCAGTACCGCATTGTTCGCGCAGAGAGAAAACCTGCTGCATAAGACATCCATTCAGGATGAGCGCATCCGCGAACTGGAAATGCAGATCCAAAAGGAGGAGATCCGTCGGTCGGAGATCCTGGATTACGAGAATTATGTAAACTCTCCTCAGTTTGTGGAGGATAAAGCACGCGAGAAGTTCGGCCTCGTTTACGATGACGAGGTGATCATCCGCGAAGGAAAAGAAAAGGAGTGGATCGAGCCGCCGACCGAAAGCGCGGCATCGCCCGCAGAATGATCTGACATTATGCGTACGGAAACGGGACGTACGACATGATATATTCAACGAGAAAACCTTTTAACGGAGCTGCCGTATCAGTGCTGAGGCACTGTGCGGCAGCTCCGCTTTTTGGAGAATATACCCGAAAGGGTATAAAATTGAGCATAAAGCATGAAAATATACCTGAAAGGGTATAAAAACAACAGAATGTGTTGACATTATACCTGAAAGGGTATATAATTTTAGCAGATACATGTGGAATAGGAGGATAGATCATGAACCCTATCGCTGAATATGTGAAGAAGAGTCGAAAGGAAGCAGGCCTGACCCAGGAGGAATTTGCTATGCGGTCCGGACTCGGACTTCGTTTCGTCCGTGATCTGGAACAGGGGAAGGAAACTGTGCGGATGGATAAGGTGAACGTCGCGCTGGAGATGTTTGGCGCGATCGCAGTGCCCGGAAGAAAGGAACGTGAATAATGGGAGTGTTCAGAAAAGCTTATGTCTACGTGAGAGATCACTTTGCAGGGATTCTTTCGGAGACCGAAGCAGGATATATGTTTTCATACGATGAGGAGTATTTAAGTTCGGAAGGGGCATCTGCAGTTTCATTGACACTCCCTCTTTCAAACACCGAATATACTTCGGAGACGCTGTTCCCGTTTTTTGACGGACTGATCCCCGAGGGATGGCTGCTTAACGTGGTCAGTCGGAATTGGAAGATAGACACGAACGATCGGTTTGGATTGCTCCTCGTGTCCTGCAAGGACGCGATCGGAAATGTCAGTATTTCGGAGGATAAGATATGAACTGTTACTGCTGTGGAAAACCGCTTCGGGACGGGAATGAGAACGGCTGGCATCCGGCGTGTATTCGGCGATTTTTCGGGACTACGGTCATCCCGCAGATCGAGATCGATGATTCTACGCTGATGCAGATCGCGAGAGAGAACACGCAACAGGGGATCACCGTCCCGGGTGTACAGAAAAAACTGTCGCTCAGTCTGCATTCGGAGGGCAGAATTCCGAGATTAACTCTGGTGAATTATCCTGCCGGGTATATTTTGAAACCCCGGGTGGCTGAGTTTGAATGCCTGCCGGAGGCAGAGCAACTGGCAATGTCGATGGCGGATATAACGGGGATATCGACGGTTCCGCATGCACTGCTCCGAAGAGGAGAAACGATCGCCTACATTACTAAACGAGTCGATCGTACCTTTGATAAGGCAGGTGTCAAAAAGTTGGCGATGGAGGATTTCTGCCAGTTGGACCTGCGCTTGACGCAGGACAAATACCGCGGTTCCTATGAACGATGCGCTAAGGTGATCGACAGGTATTCTTCACGCGCGAAACTGGATATGTCGGAACTTTTTATGCGCCTGGTATTCTCGTTTATTGTCGGTAATTCCGACATGCATTTGAAGAACTTCTCGCTGATCGAAACCGAGGAAGCGAGCGGCATTTATGTTTTGTCACCCGCTTATGATCTGCTTCCGGTCAATGTGGTAATGCCGGAGGACACGGAAACATTTGCCCTGGCCATGAACGGGAAGAAGACGAACATCCGCAAAAAAGATTTTCTCGTGTATGCTGAAGCGTGTGGCATCTCTGAAACTTCTGCCGAAAAAATGATCGCGCATGTCGTTTCCTTGAAGAATATATATCATGAACTCTGCAGAACATCGCTTCTCACGACGAAGTTAAAGGATCGGCTTATACAGTTGATCGAAGAGAGATGCGAAATCTTGGGAAAATGATGTCGGATATTGATCCTTCGGACCAGGAGTAAAGTTGACCCCCACCATCGGCATAAGCCGGCGGCGGGGGTTCGCTCATGTTTCTATTCGATATTTATTATGATCGATCAGCTGAAGTAGCGATCCAGGAAGCCCTGGAATGCCTTGCCGTGGCGGGCCTCGTCCTTAGCCATCTCGTGAACGGTGTCGTGGATGGCGTCGAGGTTCAGCTTCTTTGCGCGCATTGCCAGATCGAGCTTACCTGCGGTTGCGCCGTTCTCGGCTGCCACACGCTTCGTCAGGTTCTCCTTCGTGCTGGAGCTTACGACCTCACCCAGGAGCTCAGCGAATTTCGCTGCGTGCTCAGCCTCTTCGTAAGCGGCTTTCTCCCAGTACATGCCGATCTCTGCATAACCCTCGCGGAATGCAGCTCTGGCCATGGCCAGATACATGCCGACTTCCGTGCATTCGCCGGTGAAGTTATCGCGCAGATCTTTGATGATATCCTCCGGGGCGTTGATCTTGCCGATGCCGATCTCGTGCTCGCAAGCCCAGGACATCTCCTCTACCAGTTCTTTGAACTTCTCGGCGGGTGCCATACAGATGGGGCACTTCTCGGGCGGGGTATCGCCCTCGTGAACGTATCCGCAGATCTCACATACAAATTTTGCCATAAACAGACCTCCCTCTTTCTCCGCTCCCTGCCGGTATTATCCGGGAAATGGAACGGTGAAACTTTTCTTTGATTTTGAAACACGATCCTATGATTGGAAAAGATAATGTTTCGATTATCATAGCATGAATGCGGGGATTAGTCAAGGTACTTGCGATTGAAAGCGGCATCATGTATAATAAAATAGCCTGCTATGGGCATGTCAGAAACGACAGTGATCTCGGCGCTGAAACACGCGCTTTTGAATACAGGGATGAACATGACGAAAGCAATGTGGACGGATCTGTTCCGTGAAATACGAAGAAGCCGCGCGCGGTTTTGGTCGCTGTTTGCGATCGTGGCGCTGGGGGTGGCTTTTTTCTCCGGCGTGCGCGCGAGCGAGCCGGACATGAGAATATCGTTGGATGAATATTACGACACGCAGTCCTTCATGGATGTGCGTGTGATCTCTGACCTCGGAATGACGGACAGAGACATCGAGGACCTGAAGTCCTTCGACTTCGTCGAGGAGGCGGAAGGAGTCTTCAATCTGGAGGTGCTTACCTCGCTTTCGTACCTGGCGGAAGACGGCGTGACGAAAACGGGTGATCAGGCGGAGGTATCGGTCCTCCTGATCAGTTGCACGGATCGGGTCAATAAGCCCTATCTGATGGAGGGACGTTTGCCGGAGCAGGCGGGCGAATGCCTGATCGATCACGCCATGGCGGAAAATTTCGGCGTGAAGGTCGGCGATTCATTGAAATTAGAGTCGGGGGTGCGGGATCAAAAACTGACCGACGGCTCGCTGACGACCGATGAACTGACGGTGTGCGGCGTATGCATGGTCCCGGCGTATTTGGATCTGGAGCGTGGCAGCGGTAAGCTCGGCGACGGGCAGATCGACTACGTAGTCCTGCCGGCCCGCGAGACATTTGCCGCGAAAGCGTACTATGAGGTCGCGCTGACGCTTACTGAGGCGAAAGCCATGGAGACGGGCAGCGACGAATACACGGCCTATGTGGAAACGTGCATGGAGAAGATCCGGGCCATGGCGGAAACGGCGTGCGAGCGGCGGACGCAGGAGATCCGGGACGCGGCGCTGAAAGATGCATTTGCCGGAGAGGACTACGAACTGGCGTTTTCCGCGCAGCGCGCGGTAGCGCTGGCGGATGCAAAAGAGCAGGCCTACAATTCCGGATTTGAGATCGAATATGATAAGGCTAAACAGGCGAATTTCGACACGCTCTACGAAGAGTGGCGGGAGACCTACCGCAAGCAGATCCATGACGAGATGCTGGAGGAGGCGCGTGCGAACGCGGACCCGGAGCAGTGGAACCCGGCCGGCCTGATCGCGTTTGAGAGTAACTTCGTAACGTGGTTTCAGGAACAGGAGGAAACGCTGAAACAGCAGTTCCGGGAGAATTTTGACGAAGTTTTTGAGAAACAATATAAAGAGGCGTTTGAGAAGACCTGGAAGGAAGAGTACGAACCGGTGTTCGAAGAGACCTTCCGGAAGCAATTTGATGAGTTTTTTGAGAAGCAGGCGAAACAAAAGATCGACGAGAACGTGAAGATCGCGTCGTGGTATGTGCTGGACCGTTCTTCGGTCGTGGCCCATGCCTCGTTTCTGTTGGATGCGAAGCGGATCGGAAAGATCGGCCTCGTGTTCCCGCTGCTGTTCTTCTTCGTTGCCGCTCTCGTGAGCATGACAACCATGACGCGCATGATCGAGGAGTCCCGTTTGGTGATCGGCACTGAGAAATCTCTGGGTTACACCGGTCTATCCATCGCGGGGAAATTCATCCTCTATGCAATGTTTGCGACGCTCGGCGGCAGCGTAGTCGGCTTCCTGGTCGGCGAGAAGATCTTTCCTTATGTCATCATCAAGGCGTATTGCATGCTCTACACCGGGATTCCGGTGCTTGCGATGCCGTACCATGCCTCCTACGCGCTCTCAGCGACCGCTATGGCGGTTTTATGCATCTTCATCGGACTGTTTGCCGTCTGCATGCGAAATACGCTTTCTATGCCCGCTAAGCTCATGCGTCCGCCGGCGCCGAAGCCCGGCAAACGTATCCTGTTGGAGCGCATCACGCCGCTCTGGTCGCGCCTGAGTTTCGCCCAGAAGGCCAGCGCCCGCAATGTGTTCCGGTATAAGAAGCGCATGTTCATGACCATCTTCGGCATCGGCGGCTGCATGGGCCTGCTGCTGGTCGGTTTCGGCCTGCGCGACTCGATCCTCGATATCGCGAAGTATCAGTACCGCGAGATCTTTCGCTATGACGCCGTGGCGACGACGGACCGGAAGAACACGACCGAGGCGGAATGGAAGGCATTTTCCGAGTATCTGGACGGGCAGGAAGGCATCACAAACATCAAATTCGTACATTCAGAGTACATGGACGTGGCATCGGAGCACGCGCGCCGCGAGGCTCAGATCCTCGTGCCCGAGAGTGCGGATGACCTTAATGTGTTCTTTGACATGCGTGACCGTAAAACGAAGAAGCCCGTGGAGTTTCCGACGGAGACCGGCCACGTTGCGGTCAATGAAAAACTGGCGCGGATGCTGGAACTGAAAGCGGGGGACACCCTGCGCATCTGTACGGACGAAGTGAACTACAAAGAGGTCGTCATTGACAGCATATATGAAAACTATATCCTGCACTATGTGTGCATGAGCAGCGAGACCTATAAAACCCTGTTTGGTGAGGCACCCGATTATACCACGCTTTGGCTGAAGACGGGCGATCGGAGCGAGGCATTTGAAAAAAATCTGGCGGCGGGACTGCTGGAACATTCGGCATGCCTGGGTGTTCAGATGACGTCCGCCTTGCAGGATAAGATCGACCGGATGCTGAAGAGCCTGAATCTTGTGGTCGTCGTGTTGATCGTGTCCGCCGGCCTGCTGGCTTTTGTTGTCCTGTATAACCTGAATAATATCAATATCACGGAGCGCCGCCGGGAGATGGCGACGGTCAAGGTGCTCGGATTTTTCGACGGCGAGGTCGCGGCCTATGTCTACCGGGACAGCGTCCTTCTGACGCTGTTCGGCTGTATCTTCGGCGTGTTCTGTGGCTATGTCTTGCACCGTTTCGTTATCGAGACGGTGGAGATCGACCTGATGATGTTCGGCCGCCGCATTTCCCTCGCGAGCGTGTTCTTCAGCATTCTCCTGACCATCGCATTTTCCGTGGTGGTCCAGCTTATGATGTATCGCAAACTGAAGAAGATCGACATGGTCGAATCCTTAAAGAGCGTGGAATGATGTATAGAATTTGAACTTTTTCTTACTATTTCGTGAAGTCAAAGACAAAGCCGGTTTTATGTGCTATAATTGTTTTGTAGGATGAGGTCGAAGTTCGATAAGACATGCTGTCAGGAGGTATTGCGTATGTCGAAATATGCCGTGATCACGGGAGCATCGAGCGGGATCGGTGCCGAATTTGCAAAACAGCTGTCCGGTTTGGGATATGAGCTTCTGCTGGTAGCTCGCCGTGCGGATCGCCTGCGCAGTCTGCAACGGGAACTTCCCGGTCCTTCAAAGATCGTCAAAGCGGATCTTTCCGCGCGCCGGGGGTGTGCGCGTGTGATGGATGCCATCGAGGATCTGAACGTCGAGATCTTCATCAACTGCGCCGGTTTCGGCGATTTCGGGAAGTTCGTGGAGACCGACGAGGAGAAAGAATTCTCCATGGTCGATGTAAACATTAAGGCCGTTCACTATTTCACGAAGCATATGCTTCGGTATTTTCGGGAAGAACGGCAGGGAAAGGGATATCTTTTGAACGTGGCTTCTTCGGCGGGACTTCTGCCGGCGGGGCCGTATATGGCAACGTATTACGCGACGAAGGCATATGTGACCAGCCTGACCCGCGCAGTCAGTTGCGAGATGAAACAGGAACACAGTCCGGTCTACGTCGGGTGTTTGTGCCCGGGACCGGTAAATACAGAGTTTAACGATGTGGCCAATGTTTCCTTCGCGCTTCCGGGTATTTCCCCCGAAGCGTGCGTTTCCTACGCGATCAAAAAGATGTTTCAAAGGAAAACAGTCATTGTCCCGACACTGCGCCTGCGCGCGGCAGTGCTGGCGGGACGTATTCTGCCGCAGGGCGTCGTCATCCCCCTGACCGCGCGGCAGCAGAGGAAAAAAGGAGGCGCGGACTGACCGCGCCGGAAAGAAAGAGGTTTTAAATGGCGGAACAGCATAATGAAGCGGATGAGTGGAAGACCATCATGTTTCTCTATAATTCCGCGCTGAAGCAGGTCAACGCGAAGATCGAGATCCTGAATGAGGAATTCATTAACGTACATAACTATAACCCGATCGAACATGTGAAAACGCGTATCAAATCTGCGGAAAGTATCGTTAAAAAATTGAAAAAACAGGGACATGACGTGACCATCGAGAACATGGTGCGTTATATCCATGACATTGCAGGCATTCGGATCATCTGTTCCTTCACATCGGATATCTATAAGATCGCCGACATGATCAGCAATCAGAACGATGTGCGGGTATTGATCATAAAGAACTACATCGACAACCCGAAACCGAACGGCTATAAGAGCTACCACATGGTGGTTTCCGTGCCCATCTATCTTTCGGACGGTCCGGTCGAGACGAAGGTGGAGATCCAGATCCGTACCATCGCGATGGACTTCTGGGCCAGCCTGGAGCATAAGATCTACTACAAGTACGAGGGCAACGCGCCCGACCATATCCAGAACGAACTCTATGAGTGCGCTACCATGATCAACATGCTGGATAATCGTATGCTCCTCCTGAATGAGGAGATCAAAAAGAATGATGCGAAAAATGCATCCATGCAAGATGCCGCAGCGTCCGGACGCACTCCGGGACGCGCAGCGTATTCATAAGGCTTATTATACAAGGTGTGCAGTCGTGCTTTACGACTGCACATTTTGTGTATAAGATCTGTTCGTCTTTCGACCTGCTATTCATTTCTATTTCTTTTCTACGTGGCATTTATTCTTCTGCCGCACTTCCCATTATTTCATTGAGGCGCTTACGCGCAAAACAACTTACTATTGCAAATACGCGTAAGAAAGCAGAGCCGGGCCGGGGTTTTTTACGCGCAAAACAGCCCCAATGGTCAAAATGCGCGTAAAGAAGTTGAGTAGGGCAGAGGTTTCTTACGCGCAAAACAGCCCAAACGATCAAAATGCGCGTAAAGAAGTTGAGTTGGGCAGAGGTTTCTTACGCGCAAAACAGAGCAAACGATCAAAATACGCGTAAAGAAGTAGAGCCATGGCAGGGTATCTTACGCGTAAAACAGCGCAAACGATCAAAATGCGCGTAAAGAACTGGAACTGGGCAGAAGTTTCTTACGCGTAAAACAGTGCAAATGGTCAAAATGCGCGTAAATATCTGGAGCCGAACCAGGGACGCTTACGCGCAAAACAGCGCAAATGGTCAAAATGCGCGTAAAGAACTGGAGGAAGGGCAGGGACGCTTACGCGCAAAACAGCGCAAATGGTCATAATGCGCGTAAAGAACTGGAGGAAGGGCAGGGACGCTTACGCGCATAACAGAGCAAACGATCAAAATGCGCGTAAAGAACTGGAGGAAGAGCAGGGTTTCTTACGCGCAAAACGGCGCATACGATCAAAATGCGCGTAAAGAATTAGAGCCATGGCAAGGATCATTACGCGCAAAACAGCGCAAACGATCAAAATACGCGTAAAGAAGTAGAGCCGTGGCAGGGTTTCTTACGCGCAAAACAGCGCAAACGATCAAAATACGCGTAAAGAAGTAGAGCCATGGCAAGGATCATTACGCGCAAAACAGCGCAAATGGTCAAAATGCGCGTAAAGAAGTTGAGTTGGGCAGAGGTTTCTTACGCGCAAAACAGTGCAAATGGTCATAATGCGCGTAAAGAAGTTGAGTTGGGCAGAGGTTTCTTACGCGCAAAACAGCACAAA
>JAFZPG010000032.1 GCA_017550425.1 Lachnospiraceae bacterium
CAGACACGCCGAAGGCGCTCCTGCTCCACAAAATGATCGACGCCATGTTCGACATCACACACGGAAAGAAATCCTAACGACATAAACATAAACCCGCCCGGGACAATGCATCGCATCGTCCCGGGCGGTTCTCATATACATCAGATCAATTCCATACTCTTCAGGATAAACACCCATAACGTCAGGGAAAATGATGAGAGGAGCGTCGTCGCGGCGATGCTGCCGGAGGATACGACGCCTTCGTGCCCCATGTTTTTCGCCATGATGTAGCTGGTGGCCGTCGTCGGGCTGCCGAGCATGATCAGGAGGGCAACGAGTTTCGCTCCGCGAAAACCAAACCAGACAGCGATCGGGATGAAAATGCCGACCAGCACGAACAGTTTGATGAACGAAGCCAGAAGGGTCGGGCGGATCCGCCGGATGGCGGCGGCGCCTTCGAATGTCGCGCCGATGGAAAGCAGCGCTAAGGGCGCGGTCAGATTTCCCAAGTTACTTAAAGTTTTCTCGGCGATCGTCGGCAGGTCAAACGGCACCAGATGGTAGAGCATACCGAGGACAATGCCGTGGATGATCGGGTTCTTCGCGATGCCGATCAACGCGTCAGTAAACACGCGCGAACGATCTTCGGTAGCCTCAGCGCTCCCGTCCCCGCCCACTTTCGGCGCGGTAAATGTCAGGATAACGACCGCAAACATATTAAAAAGAGGCACGCTGCCGATGATCATGAGCGGCGCCATGCCGGTGTCTCCGTACATGTTGATGATGTACGTCGTTCCCAGGATGGCCGCGCTGCTACGGTAGCTCGCCTGCACGAATTCTCCGATGATCGTCTTATCCTTCATAAAGATCGCCGCCAGAAGCCACAGACCCAGAATGGCCGTGACCGTCGCACCCGCGCAGAAGAGCACGTACGAAACGTCGAACTCCTTCGAAAGATCGATCTTCGCAATATCCAAAAACAGCATGCAGGGAAGGGCCAGGTGGAACACCACCCAATCCGCGGTCTTGCAAAACTCTTTAGTCAAGACGCGAGCCCTTCCCAGCATATATCCGATGACCATGACCAGAAACACCGGCATGGTCGTATTTAAACTGAATAACAGATCCGAACCCATGACACTCCCCTGTCTCGGCGTAAACTTCCCTTACGCTTCGTCTTCTTTGGGCGCTTTGAGCGCGCGCATGGAATTCAGCACCGCCAGGACCATAACTCCGACATCCGCGAAGACCGCGAGCCACATGCCGGCCAGTCCCAGCGCTCCGAGCAACAGGCACAGCGCCTTAACACCCAGAGCAAATATAACATTTTCGCGGACAATGCGCAAGGTCTTTAACGAAATCTTGCGGGCCAATGCGATTTTCATGGGATCGTCATCCATCAGAACGACATCCGCCGCCTCGATGGCTGCATCGCTTCCCATGGCTCCCATGGCGATGCCGACATAGGACAGCGCCAAGACCGGTGCATCGTTGATACCGTCACCGACGAAGCCCACCGGCGCGTCCTGATCGCCGATCAGTTCTTCGACCCGGCGCACCTTATCCTCCGGCAACAGACCGGCATAATACTCATCGATCCCCAGACGGTTCGCCACGGCGTGTGCCGCCTTTTCCGAGTCTCCGGTCAGCATGACCATACGGTCGATGCCGGCCGCCCTCAATTTCTTCAACGCCTCCGCCGACGTTTCTTTGACCGGGTCTTCGATCAGGATCGTGCCGAAAAACGCGCCGTCTTTCGCCACGTAGACCACAGTCTGCGCGCCGGCTTTCTCGGAGGAAACCTCGGTAAATCCGGTAATGTTCTGTTCCTGCATGAGGCGGGCATTGCCCACTGCCAACTGCGTTCCGTCCGCCAGGGTTCCGTGCAAGCCGAAGCCACCGCGTTCGGTGATATTCGTTTCGACCATGGAAACATCGACACCGCAGGCATTCTTGATGCACAGCGCGATGGGATGGTTGGAATCTTTCTCCGCGCAGGCCGCATAGTACAGCACCTGTTGCGGGTCGCCTTGTACCGCCTGAACCTCATGGACCGCAAACTGTCCGCGGGTCAGCGTTCCCGTCTTATCCATGACCAGCGTAGTAAGTGCCGCCAGACGTTCCAGGTAGTCGGAACCTTTTACCAGGATGCCGCAACGCGATGCGCACCCGATTCCGCCGAAGAAACCGAGGGGGATCGAGATGACCAGCGCGCAAGGACAGCTGATAACGAGGAAGGTCAGGCCGCGGCCGATCCATTGCCCCCAAAGAACTTCCTTCCCGATCAGGAGGGAAATGACCGGCGGCAGAAATGCCAGCACCAGCGCCGCCAGGCAGACCGCCGGCGTGTATACTTGTGCGAAGCGGGTGATGAACCGCTCCGATTTGGACTTTTTGCTTCCGGAATGCTCCACGAGCTCCAGGATCTTCGAGACCGTGGACTCGCCGAAATCCTTCGTCGTGCGGATGCGCAACGTGCCCGTAAGGTTCACGCAGCCGCTTACGATCTCATCCCCGGCGAGCACGTCACGAGGCATGCTCTCGCCGGTCAGGGCCGCGGTATTCAGCGACGATGTGCCGCTTTCGACCACGCCGTCAATGGGTACCTTCTCTCCGGGACGCACCACCACGATGCTGCCCACCGGAACTTCGCCGGGATCCACCTCCGTTACGGTCCCGTCCTCGGCCTCCAGGTTCGCGATGTCGGGGCGGATGTCCATCAGATCCGCGATGCTCTTACGGCTCTTCGCCGTCGCGAGCTGCTGGAACAGTTCACCGATCTGGTAGAACAACAGCACGGCGACCGCCTCGATGAAGTCTCCCAGAGCAAATGCTCCCACCGTCGCCACGGTCATCAGGAAGTTTTCATCCAACACCTGTCCGTGGATAATGCCGAGCACTGCCTTACGCAGCACATCGTACCCCACGATCAGGTACGGGACCAGACACAAGGCAGCAAACAGCCATGTGTTCTCGGTCCACGCGGAGATGCTCTCCGGCCCGTGTTCGCAGACCATCAGGATCGCGAACAGGATGCCCGCGAGGATGATCCTATATAACAGTTTCTTCTGCTTACGTTTCATAGGTAACCCCTGTCCGAAATACTCAGAATTCGATCTCGCAGTCCGGCTCTACCTTACGGCAAGCCTTCAAAACCTTCGGCATAACTTTCTCCGGCTGTGCGCTCTCATCAAACTCAACATGCATCTTCTGGGTAACAAACGATACCGAAGCGTCCAGGATGCCCTCGACCTTCTTTGCCGCCTGCTCCATCTTCAATGCACATGCTGCGCAATCCACTTCGATCTTATAAATCTTCTTCATATCTTAAGCCCTCCAAAATCAGGTCGATCATGTTATAACAGTTAAACGTTTGTTTAACTATCGATAGTATAACACGGCCAAATCCCCCTGTCAATACATTTTCCGAAAAAAAAATAACGGGCAGGTGTATCTCCTGCCCGTTTTCAGATCTTGTAAAGATCTTATGATATTACTTTTGAAAGGAAATCCTTAAGTCGCTGGTTTTGCGGGTTCATGAAAAACTGATCCGGAGTATTCTGCTCCAAGATGCAGCCGTCCGCCATGAAGAGGACGCGGGAAGCGACTTCGCGCGCAAAGCCCATCTCGTGCGTGACCACCACCATGGTCATTCCGTCTTCGGCCAGCTGCTTCATCAGTTCCAGAACCTCGCCCACCATCTCGGGATCCAGCGCGGAGGTCGGTTCATCAAAGAGCATGACCTCCGGGTTCATGGCCAGCGAGCGCGCGCTGGCGACACGCTGCTTCTGCCCGCCCGAGAGCTGCTTCGGATAGACATCGGCCTTATCCGGCAGTCCGACTCGCTCCAGTAGTTCTTCGGCCCTTTTGTTTGCTTCTTCCTTCGTCATAAGCCCCAGCATGACCGGAGCCAGCGTTATGTTTTTCTTCACCGTAAGGTGCGGAAACAGATTGAAGTGCTGGAATACCATGCCCATCCTCTGCCGTACCGTATTGATCTCCTTACTGTTCAAATGCGTGATATCCTTGCCGTCAAACAGGATGGTCCCCGCGGTGGGTGTTTCCATCAGGTTCAGACAGCGGATGAAGGTCGATTTGCCGGAGCCGGAGGGCCCGATCACAACGATCTTCTCACCTTTTTCAATATGTGCATCGATGCCTTTCAGCACTTCCGTATCCTCGAAAGTCTTTCTCAGGCCTTTAACGTCGATCATTTGCCGCCAGCCTCCTTTCGAGTTTTCCTGTCAGATGAGTCAGGAACATAACGATCACCAGATAAATGAGAGCTACCGAGATCAGCGGAAGGAACGGCGAGAACGTCTGGGAACGAATGATATCTCCACCCTTCGTAAGGTCTGCGATGGCAATGTATCCGGCAACGGAAGTCTCCTTCAAAAGAACGATGGCTTCGTTTGCCAATGCGGGCAGTACGGTCTTCAGCGCCTGCGGCATGATGATATGCTGCATGGTCTGGCGGTAGTTCAGGCCCAGGCTGCGGCCGGCCTCGAACTGGCCGTTATCGATGGACATGATGCCTCCGCGGACGATCTCGGCGACATAGGCGCCGGAGTTGATCCCGAAGGCCAGGATCGCCACCAGGACTTTCGAGATGTCCACACTGCCGAAGATGACGAAATACGTGATCAAAAGCTGCACCACCACCGGCGTGCCGCGGATCACCGTCAGGTAGACATGGCAGATGAAATTGGCGATCTTCAGTTTCCCGGTCTTCAGGTAGGTGGACCGGATGATAGCCACCAAAAAACCGAGAGCCAGTCCGATCAGCACGGCAAAGATCGTGATCAGGAGCGTGGTCATAAGGCCGTCAAACAGATATTTCCAACGGTCCTCATCGATGAAGTTTTGTCTGATGCTTTCCATTAAGTCCACGAAGCATTTCCTCCGGAAAATGATTTATTTTCTGACCATAACGACGAGATGTGTCACTGTGTAAGAATCAGAGAAACGTACGTTCTTCTGTCTGTCTTCGGTTACCGACATGCCGGCTACGCCTACATCGGCCTTTCCGGACTGAACGGCAGCGATGATGGAATCAAACGCCATATCCTCGATCTTCAGTTCGTATCCGAGCTTATCGCATACGGCATTCATCATATCTACATCAAATCCGACGATCCTTCCGCTCTCCATATACTCATAGGGCGGGAATTCGGAGTTGGTAGCCATGACCAGGGTTCCCTTGTTTCTGCTGACACTTTCATCCTTGGTGTAAGGCTTCGCGTCTGCGTTTTCGCCCTTATCTCCGTCGTAATAATCCTTGATCTTCTTCAGGGTGCCGTCTGCCTTAAGTTCGGACAGGGCTTTGTTGATCTCCTCCTGAAGTTTGGTGTTGTCGAGCTGCATGGCGATGGCATACTCTTCATCCGCAAAGCCCTCGCTCAACAGTTCTACGTCTTTATTCTTGCTGACGAATACATTCGCCGTATCGCTGTCAACGATGACTGCGTCGATCTTGCCCTGCTTCAAGGCCTGTACGGCGTCTGCATATTTGTTGTATTTTTCTACGGTCGCGCCCTCGATATCGCCGGCCAATGTATCACCGGTCGTACCGATCTGAACACCGATCTTTTTGCCGTTCAGATCATCGATGGAATGTACGGTGTTCTCCTTTTTGGAACCTCCGCACGCGGTCAATGCAACGGCGCAAAGCACGGTAATAAGCAACATTAAAGTGATCTTCTTCATAATTGGGATCCTCCTTTTCTAACCTGTATATGGACTGATCCATATATCTAATTATATAGTGGATTTGACGGGAAATGTCAATATATCCGCCTGTGTTTTTTCTCCTGCGAAAGAAACGGGGACTGCCGTCGTGCGGCAGTCCCCTTATATGCCTCGCGGGCGTATCTTTATGATTTCTTCTTCGGATTCTCGATCACGATCTGTCCGTCCCGAAGCTGGATGCGGACTTTGTTATCCGTCAGTTGCATCTCATCCAGCAACTCTCTCGGGATCTGCACGCGGCCGGCGCGGTCCAGGACAGAAAACTCCTCCTGCTCCCAGTCGGCGATCGCTGCATTTTCCTCGGCGTTTACGTCGCGGATGATACGCTCACTGCTCGTCTTACCATCGCGGATCGAAACGACGCGGTGTACGGATTTGGACAATGTAACATCGTGTGTAACGATGACGATCGTAAGCCCCATATCACGATTGAGTTTCTTAAACATGTCCAGGATGTAGTCTGCCGTTGCACGATCGACCGAACCGGTCGGCTCATCGGCCAGCAGCAGTTTCGGCTGGTTCGCCAGGGCGATCGCGATCGCGACACGCTGCTGCTCACCACCGGACAGTTGCGTCAACCGGCTGTTTTTGCGGTGACTCATTCCGACCATCTCCAGCAACTCCAGCGCACGCTCACGCTTCTTATGTGCACCCGCGAACGTCATGGGCATCATGACATTTTCCACGGCCGACAGATATGGCAAGAGGTTTCTGGCATTGTTCTGCCAAACGAAACCGACCGTGTTCTTCTTATAATCCACGAGCTCTCGGTCCGTCATCGTAAACAAGTTCTTACCATCTACGAACAGTTTTCCTGCGCTCGGGCGATCCAATCCGCCAATCATATTGAGGAAGGTAGACTTACCGCTACCGCTGTTACCGATGATGGCCATCAGTTCGCCGGTCTCCACCGTGAGTTCCAAACCCTGCAGCGCCAGGACTTCGATGTCCTGTGTTTTATAGATCTTAACGAGGTTATCCGCGATGATCATAGGCTCAGCCATTCTTAACCACCTCCCCGTCTTCCATTACATAGGTCTTATCCGCAGCATCCATCAAACTGATATCATGGGTCGTCATGACGATCGTGATATCTTCTTCTTCGACCAGATTCTTAAAGATCTTCATGACATGACGAGCGGTACCGCTGTCGAGTTCTGCCGTCGGCTCATCCGCAAAGATCAGTTTGGGGCGATGTGCCACGGCGCGCGCGATCGCAACACGCTGCTGCTCACCGCCGGACAGTTCCTGCGGCATGTGGTGCATACGCGCACCCAGGCCGACCAGACGAAGCGCCTTCTCGACCCGTTCCTTGCGGTCGCCTTCATAACCCGCCAAACGCAATGAAAACTCAACGTTCTCGTAAGCCGTCATGATCGGGATCAGAGAAACCGACTGGAATATGATGCCGATCTCTTTACGGCGCAGCGCCTCGCGCGCGCCCTCACTCAGTTTTGTGATATCCTGGTCTTTAAACAGGACCCGTCCCTCCGTCGGATAGTCGAGGGCGCTCAGAATATTGATGAGCGTCGTCTTACCCGAACCGGAACGGCCGCGGAGCAGTGTAATGCTCTTCTTCGGGATCTCGACCGAGATCCCCTTTAATACCTGGATCTTACCGCCGCCGGCGAGCGGGAAGGACCGGGTAATATTGTCAGCACGCATAATGATCTCTCTAAATGCCATACCTTACCTCCTTAATCCTCACCCAGCTTCAAAGCATTGGTGATCTTCATAGACAGTACGATCCTCGTCAAGATGATCATACAAATAACAAATACGATACCGATCACGACGAACAAACGTACCATGTCGGAAGATTTTGTGATGAGTTCCAGCGGCAATGTCTGACGATCTGCCGAATATGCGATCTGGATCAACGGAACGTAGCACTTTGAAGCGATCCAGCCGATCAGCGCACCCAGTCCGATGGACAGGCCGCTGCTGAATATCTGCTCATTGACCAGCATGTGCAGGATGGCGCCCCGGCTCATACCCATGGCACGGAATACGCCGAACAGAAGTTCACGAGAACGGATGGACAGGATCCAGTAGATCAGGAAACCAGCGCCGCACAGCACCAGAATGACGATGAAACTCATGGTCAGGATACCATTGGTGCCCTGGAATAATGTCTGGTTGCGGATCTTACGGATCTCTTCGTAACGGTCGGAGAATTTCTCCACGTCGATATTATTCTCTTCGATGAAAGAATAGATGCCATCCGAGCTGCCATCCATCTTGAACCACAACTCATACGGACGAGTGACCCAATTCTGCTGAGCCGTAGCCAGATTTCCGACTACCAAATACTGCGGTACGGAAATCATGGTATCGTTCGCCTGCTTCTGCATAACGCTCTCGCTATAGGTCGGCCAATAGGAGAAGAAGCCTTTGATCGTACCGGTGTACGTTTTTCCGTTCGGCGCCTTTAATGTGAGCGTATCGCCGAGCTTATAGCCATAGGCAGAGCGGAAATTCTCCGAAACGATAATGGCATTTGCATCCACAGCCAAAACGTTCAGATAGTTGTTGATGTGCGTCGGGAGTAAACCGTCCTTCATCGTAACGATCTCACCGAACTCTTTCGAGGAAATGCCCAGATATTCGCTCTCATGACCGTCCGCTGTGATGGTTTCACGCTCAACACGTGTCATAGCCACCACTCCCTCGATGTCATCATAACGGCCCTGGTTCGGTTCGGTATAGGTGATCGCCGTTTCCGCTTCTGAACCGATGATATCACTGTTGTTCTTCCAGCGCTCCTTCAGGACCACGTCCGGACCGATCTGATAGATCGTGTTGTTTTCCGCATTGGACAGAACCGTACGGGCTACCGTTGCATTAAAGATACCCAATGCAACCGTCAGGATGAGGAAACACATGATAAAGTACTGTTTGGAACTGGTACGGATGATCTGCAGCAGAGATGCATAGGTCTGGGGTGACCAGATCTTCTTTCCGATCTTGAACAGCAACTTGACGATCAACGGCTGGATACGAAGTGCCACCAGGCCGGCGCCCAGGATGAAGATGGACGAACTGAAGTAAAGCATCGGATCCAACGAATCGCCGTTCAGGACCTTCAGGACCAGATCCTCCTTCTGATTTGTAAAACTGTACAATCCGTAAAGAGCGAATGCAAGAAGCACGAAATCCAAATAGAAACGCTGCCAGAAACTCTTCTTAACACGCGCGCGGTTCCGCTTCAGGGAAACGATGGAAACACGGCTATATGAGATAACGGGCAATACGGTCATCAGGATGGAGATCAACATTGCAATGCCGACATACATCCATACTTCGGCAGACATCTTTACATCCAGTGAACGGCGGGAAACGAACTCCAGGAAGGCGTTCGACGAACCGAGTACCTGGCACATGTAGCGTCCCAGGAAGATACCGACCACCGCCGAGATCAGGGTAATGAAAAACGTCTGCATCAAATACAGGAAAAAGATCTGGAAGCCTCCGGCGCCGCGGCTCTTGAACATCGAGATCTCATTTTGCTCCAGGGAGAGCATCTGCGACGAGATCATGAACAGGAACGCGAACAAAAGCACCAGTACAGGCACCTGCAGGATCATCAAAGTAACCGAAACTTTATTGACCTTCGTTACCAGGTCGGACAGAAGATCCATATACGCCGGTTTGGGAACATTGATCTTATCCGAGGCGAACTCGTCGATCAGTGCCTGCGTCTCCGAACGGAGCACATCACAGTTCTCTGGGGTGATCTTTGAGGAATCCAACATCAGATACCAGTAGTAATGCAAAACCGCCTTGTAGTTCCAAGACGAATAAAGATCATCAAACACCTCGCTCGGAATGAAGAGATTATCCTCCATGACGTTGGGTGATTTGACCCAATAAGCATCAGAAGAACGGTTATTGCGAAATACGCCGACGATCTTTACAAAGATCGTCTCACCGTCGCCGTTCTTAATATAACGGAATTCGAGTACATCACCGACGATCAGATCATTTTTGATCAATGTTGACTCACTGACTACCGCCTCGACCGTTCGACCATCCCATCCGGGTTCATACATGCGGCCGGAAACGATGTCGATATGATCGGCAAATCCCGTCATATCCGACAAACACAGGGTGACGGAAGCCGGAGAAGTGGATCTGGGTTTCTCCCAAACCGCTGTCTGCTGCATCTGGTAACGGAAGCAGATATTATACTCATACGGAATATTCAAACGCTCGGGCAATGCGTCCACACGAGCTTGGATCGTATCGACATTGCCCTGCTCAGAATAGTTCGTACGCTTCAGGTGGAATTCCATCAACGCAGGATGCTCATTATGCTCCTCGGTATATTTGGCAAACTCATCCACGAACATGCGCTTGATCGCCGCGTCCTTATACATGGGATGGCTGGCTGCAATGGCAAAAAGCAAAACGTTTCCGATAAACAAGCTGAAGACGAGCCATTTTTTATGCAGCATTTTCTGAAATAAAAATCTTAACATGGCTCCTCCTATCGTTTGATCACTTTAAGGCCTGCCAAAGATGTGTCCAAAACAACATAATCCAGATCAGCCTCTGTGAAAATATCAATGTTTTTTCTCGTAATGCCATCATCTGTCAGCACTTCGATATAGTATGACTGCTCATGCAGTTTGACCAGATCCTTAGGGATCCGGATGATGTTCTTTAAAGATTCCGACACAACGACCGCGTGGATCGATTCCGGCGTTTCCTTTAAGTCTTCCGGAAAATCAAACCAAATATACGCCGAATCGCTTTGAAGGTTTGAGGGCAGGACGCTGTCCACAGACAGAATCCGTCCTTCTACTTCGTGCTTGGTTCCGTTCAGCTCGTTGTAATCGCCGATCACCTTCTGCCCGACCATCAAAAAGTTGAAATCATTGCTCACCGCATAAATATTGGTGTGGGGATCACGGATCGCACCGATCTCCGTTCCGTCACCGAAATAATACATTCGGTAATAGATGGTAGCGATACCGGCTACGGGCGCGTCGACCGTAAACACCTTTCCGTTATCTTCAAACGCAGCGATCTCTTTTGCGCGCTCATCGATATCCTCTTGCTCACTCTCTACATACTCATTATATGCTTTGAGCTGGTCCTGATAATCCTCCAGCCCCTCGGCAAATGCTTCCGAGTCGGCCGGTAACTGAGCTACTGCCTCCAGAACTTCCGCAAGGCGCTTCTCTTCCTTCACTTTGTATGCTTCTAAGCGCTCGGTCTTACGGGTGTATTGCAGACGTTTTTCAGCCATATAGACCTCATCAAAATCGATACGATAACGATAGAGAGGTGCTCCTGCTTCTACTCTCGTGTTGTTGGCGGCAACATTACCGAGCGGTGTCGCGTTACCATAAGGAATATCCACCTTTACCACCGTCAGATTATTTTTTGCCGTTGCGATCGCTCCACTTCTCTTCATGTAATCCGATACCTCGAGCGTATACGTTTCATAGGAAGTCTTGGGCTTATCTTCCGGATCGATCGTGACCAGATAATTCGACAGATCGACGACCTCATCCGAATTCTTTTTATCGCATCCGGACATGCCGAATGTCATGCATAAAGCCAACCCAAAGAGGGCGCATCTTCTCTTAATATTGTGCATAGATGATATCCCCCTCTTCCAGACCGCTCAGGATCTCTACTCTGCATTTATCACGCAATCCCGGTATGATCTCTACCTCTTTGCGCACGCCGTCTTCATATTTGAACACATGATAGCCATGACCATCGTATCTGACCATATCCGCCGGCAGTGTCAGAACATTTTCCCTGTAATCCGTAACAAAAACGACCAGGGCGTAATCACCCATGTTGACTTCCTGCCCACTCTGAGGATTCACGTGATACTGCACCCGTTTCGATACCGTCGAACCGGGTACCGATTTTACGGATAACTGCTTTAACTGCTCATCCGTCAGATCAATATAACTCAGATCCACTTGCTGACCATTGATCACAGCATAGTGCTCGTACATTTTTTCAAATTTCGCTTCTGTGTAATACTTTGCAGAAATATACAGTTCGTCCGGATCATAGAGCACAAAAACCGTGTCATCTTTGTGGAAGCGTTCGTCGATCAGGTTCATCGGTTGGTTCAAAACGCAACCCGAGACCGGGGCGTACAAGCGATTTGTGCCTTTCATCTCGTTCAGTTCGTCGATCTTTTCGCGAAGCTCCGCTTCCTGATCCTGTTGTTGCTTCAGGCGGTTCTCTTTATCAACATTGAAGCGCTCCTGTTCGATCTCGGCGATCTCGAGTTGCATACGCTTCTGGTTTCTCGCATCACCGGACGTTTGGCGCACTTCGCGTTTCAGGCGGGCAATGTTATTCGCTATCTCGGCTTCGCGCTTATCGCGCTGTTTATTCTCCTTCTCAAAGTTCTCGAGAAGATCTGCCAGTTGCTGCTCCAGTTTAGGGATCTCTTCATCATATTCCTCTACCGAAAGTTCAGCGAGCAGGGTACCCTTTTCGACATACTGACCTTGCTCCACGTAAACCTTAGCCACGGTCCCGTCCTTGTCAAAGCATACGTTCACGCCCTGTGGCTCCACGCGAGAAGTTTCAACACTATATACCCGGATATCCGCGCGCTCTACACGAACCGTAGAAACTTCAATGTTCTGCGGCTCCATAAGTTCGGGAATATCTTGATTTGTTTTCTGTGTCGAGCATCCGAAAGCAGATGCGGTCATCAAGGCTGACAGGGTTACGGCACATATTCTTTTCACGTTTCTTTTCATTCTGTGCCTCCTATCGTCCTATTACAATGTCGCCCTGTTCCAGACCGCTGACGATCTCGATCCTCGTATGGGCCGATGTGTCCGAAGGACCGCCTTCCAAACCGACTTCGATCTGTCGCAAGGTACGAAAACCATCATCATCCAACACATAAACATATGCGGCATCTTCCGTATAACGAACACTGGTGCGTGACAACGTCAGAACATTCTCCCTTTTGTCGAGCACGAGAAACAGGCGGGACGACGAATTCAGGGAAATGATCTGATCCCCGCTCGGCTTAAACAGGACCCGGGTCCCTTCGACCGAATACACAACGGTATCAAGTATAACCGATGAGCTCATCTCCATTTCCACTTCCTGGCCCACCTTAAAATATTCTGCATATTCTGTATCCAGTTCAAACATACAGATCGAAGCATCGATCACTTGCACAAACGTAGTTTCAGGTTCTACATATCTTCCGACCGTTTCAGAACGCACTGTGGAGACCGTCCCTTCGATCGTCGAATAGATCGTGCCGTCTTGGATCTTATCCTCCATTTGCTTCTTTTTTATCTTCTGGATCGAGATCTTATCTTCCATATCCTGGATCTGAGACGCATATTGTTCCTCCACGCTTTGGAGTTGTTTTTCATACTCTGATTTTGATATCTGCTTATACTTTCTGCGGATATCGCATTCACGCACGTCCCATTCTTTCTGGCGGTTCAATGCCGCCAGTGCCTGTTCATTACTCTCCAGGGCTTTATCCAGCTCTTCGAGTTGATCTCGTGTCTCCTGGACGTAATCCATTTCTGCCAGGATCTCTCCTTCTTTCACGTGGTCGCCGACCTTAACATAGATCTCTCCGACGACACCGCGGCCCTTAAATGTAAGAGAGGCACCCCCGAGTTCCGTGAACTTAGGATACAGAAGCACCTGGTCATAGATGGTCTCTCTCTGGACAATGTCGGGTACATACTCAAACGGTGCCTGCGTCGCGATCACGGGCGATTTTCGTTCCTCGACTTCCTTCGGAAGCAGAGCACAGCCCGCCAACGACGAAAGGCTTAACCCACACGCCAGGAGCGCGCCCGCCTTTGCTCGTAGTTTTTTCATAATGTTCTCCTAATCTTTTCGCCCGTCTCTACACAGGCTCGTTTTATTCATTCAAAAGAAGTTTCATGGATAACTCAAACAGTCCCTGCGCGGGAACGTCCGAAACATACGTCCCGTCCAGGTAAGCAACCTTAAACTCTTCTTTCTCCTTCGTATTGATCATGCAGACATGGCCCGCCCCCACGGTCCGTAACTGTCCTATATGTTCCAGACAACGTTTGGTCTGGCGTGCCGTTCCCGCTCCTCCATCATAGATCGGCACATCCGTCGGCAGCACGCGCCCCAGCGCGCCGCGCAAAAACGGAAAATGTGTACATCCCAAAACGACCGCGCCGATACGCCCGGTCTCAGAAAAATAGGGTGCCAGTTTTTCCTGAAGATATTCTATCAGTTCCGGACTTTCGAGATCACCTTTCTCGACAAATTCCACCAGTTCAATGCTCGGCACGGAAATGATGTGTCCGGTGTCCGTCAACCTCTCGCTGAGGGTCTTGAATTTCTCTTCGCGTAAGGTGAACGGAGTCGCAAGGACCAAGATGTCCCGGTCCGGATGTTCTGTAATAGCAGGCTTGATGGCGGGCTCAATGCCGACGACCACCAGCTCAGGATATCGTTCACGGATCTGCGCGATCGCCGCGCTGGTCGCCGTGTTGCAAGCAACGACCAATGCCTTGATCCCGCGTTCCAGCAGGTATTCAGTTATCTGAAAGGCCCTGTCCCGGACTTCCGGGAGGCTTTTGGTCCCATAGGGCGCATGAAGAGAGTCGCCGTAATAAATGTAATGCTCGTTCGGCATCAGGTTCAGTAATTCACGTAAAACACTTAACCCCCCCAGACCGGAATCAAATACTCCGATCGGACTTTGAACAAACTCTCTACCCGTTTGCTCGCTCATAATCTACCTCTGTTACCGCCGTTACCCCGGCGGATACTCCGTTCTCTATTTTATCACGTCGTTTCGTATATTGCAATGGATTATCATGTTAAAAGAATCATAAAAAACGCCATTTCAAACACATTTTGCAATGTATCGGGCGTTCTCGACGACTCGGTGGGGTTGACTTTCCCGTTTTCTTATGCTACACTTTGCACATTGTCCGCCGGAAGATGAGGTTGCCTGTTCCTGAAGCGCCGCATACTTAAGGCGAGGCAGGCATTTCCCCCTGCGGTCACGCAGGACGAACTGAGGAGTTTATTATGGAACGAAAGATCGTTTTTCTGGATATAGACGGGACGCTGGTCCCGGAGCGGAGCGCTTACATCCCCGAAAGTGCGTGCGCCGCTATCGCCCGCGCGCAGGCGCTGGGGCATCTGGTCTT
Organism: Lachnospiraceae bacterium; assembly: GCA_017550425.1. GTDB lineage: Bacteria > Bacillota > Clostridia > Lachnospirales > Lachnospiraceae > UBA1201. Next base: position 14,892 of record JAFZPG010000032.1, read on the forward strand.
CATCAACACCGGGCGCGCTTGGTCGAATATGGACCGTTTCCTCTTCGATACCCCGTTCGACGGCTTCATCTGCGGCTGCGGCACCTACATCGTCTATCGCGGCGAGGTCCTGTTACATAAGGTGCTCTCCGAGGAGGCCTGCCGAAGCATTTACCGCTCCGCGCTGGACTGCGGGATGGACTTTATGGGCGAGGCCGACCATGGTCTGTACTGTGACCTCTCGACCTATCGGACCCGCGAGGCACGCGATTTCATCGAGGACCTGAAGACACGCTACGACCTGAAGGACGACACCCCCGCATCCCAGATGCGTTTTGACAAATTCATCACCTGGACGTCCCGCAACGGCGATCTCAAACGTTTCATCCGCGAAGTCAGCCCCTACGTCACCTACACCGACCGTGGCGGCATCTTCAGCGAGTACGTGCCCTGCGGCTACACGAAGGCCACCGGCATCGATTTCGTCCTCGAGCGTCTCGGCCTCTCCGCCGAAAACACCTACGCGATCGGCGACGGTCCCAACGACCTGCCCATGCTGCGCCACGTCGCCCACCCCATCGTTATGGGCAATTCCTCCCCCGCTTCGATGTTCGACGAAGCCGAATACGTCACCACCGACATCCTCGACAACGGGATCGCCAACGCATTTGAAAAATTCATTTTGAAATAAAGGTACACGAAACCCCCACCCAAAGCTTGCTAATTCAAGCTCCCGGGTGGGGTTTCGTTTCTATCTGACAAGAAAATCCCCCCGGCCGAAGCATATGCATTGTAGCGGTCGAAGCCTGAGTAGTTTACTCTCCGAACACAATGTCGCGGAGCGTAGGATGTATATTCCCGTAGCTGTAGCCGTGGTTGCGCACATGCTCCACGTAGACCAGTGCGGTCCTCGAAGCGGTATCCATGGTCACGCAGCTGCCGGCCGCGCCGTCCCAGCCGAACACGCCGACGGGCGAGGTCGATCCGATCTTCGCGGGCTCCATGAGCACCTGCATCCCGATGCCGTAGCCGTAGCCGACGCGCCCCATCGTCATCGCGATATCGCGGCGCGAGGCCTCGCCGAGCAGGTTCTGCTTGATCTGCTCCACAGAAGCAGGCTGCAGGATGCGGTTTCCATTTGCGGCGATTCCGCCGCAGGCGAGCATGTCGCCCAGACGGGCGTAGTCCTCAGCACAACTGATCAGGCCCGCGCCTCCGCTCTCATACGCTTCCGAAAGCTGGTAGTTACAAGTCTGCTCCATCGGCACGATCTCACCGCGCTCGTTGCAGATCCACTGCTGCGCCAGGCGCGGCAGCGACGCATTGTCCGGTTTGGCAAAAAACGTGTTCGTCATGCCCACCGGCTCCCAGATCGTCTTCTTCAGGTACTCGCCGAAGGACATGCCGCTGACCACCTCGATCACGGCAGCGACAACATCATGGCTCAGACTGTACAAAAAGTGCGAGCCCGGCTCGAATTTGAGCGGCGACTCGGTAAATGCATCCACGATCTCGCGGGTCGTGGCCTGCGGGCCGCGCTCCTTCAAAACGCGGACGATGCCCGGCCGCGCCAGGTCATAATCCAGACCCGACTGCATGGAAACCAAATGCCACATCTGCAGTTGTGTCTTAGCAGGAACAGGACCGTCCGGCGTCTCCACCATCAGATCGTTATATGCAGGCAGATATTTGCCGACAGGGTCGGAAAGTGAAACCCGCCCCTGCTCTACGAGGGTCATCAGGGCTGTCATGGTCTGCACCTTCGTCATGGAAAACATCAGGTAGAGCTGGTCCTGCGATACCAGCTGCATGCGCGCGGCATCGGCCGTGCCCACCGTGTGACGGTAGACCTGCTTATGGTCCTGCATCACGATGCAGTCCGCCGAGGGCACTCCGCCCTCGACCAGACTGTCCAAATACGCAGTTATCTTCTGAAGATCGATCTCTTTCATCGTAAACCTCCGATACATTAATTTTTCCGGTCAATCGACCGATTTGCGCTTCATCAAGATCGCGCTCAGCACAAACAGTGTAACGATCACGGCCAGCGTGACGGCGAACGGTACGGCAAAATCGCGCAGAGCATATTCGTAGCGCTCCTCATATCCCTTCTGCAACAGCAGTCCCGGCGACGAGATCCGGCCGGGGAGGACTTTTGTGACCTTCGGGATCATGCCGAAGATCATCTCTGCTCCCAAGATCGCAGCCATGGACACCAGCACGCCCGAATACTCCCTCCACAGAACGGAGAAGAAAACCAGCAGCGTCAGGATGAACAGGCTGTACAGGTAGAACATAGCCGTCATGTCCCAAACGCGACCCATCAGTTCGGCTTCCGTGCCCCAATAATACTCTGTGTACATGAGGGTCACGCCGAAATATACGGTGTATCCGGCCGTCCACAGCAGGATCAGCAGGAACGCTTTACCCCAAAGGACGGTGGTCTTCTTCAGGCCCTTCGTGACCATCGGGGTCAATGTATGCGCGCCGTATTCTTTCGTGAAGATGTTTCCGAACATCAACACAAAGACCAGCAGCGGTATCCAGATATTCTTCGCAAACTGCTCCCACGACGTCAGCGCCGTGATGGTGGGCGGATCATACACGATGCCCATTTCCTTCATCTGATCCTGCATCATCTCGATGAGCATCGGCGTCAGTTTTGCAGTGATGGGATTCATCAATCCGATGCCAAAGCACACGATCAGGAAAATGATCAGACGGCCGTTACGCCAAACATCGGTAAATTCCTTTCGGATCCAGGCAAACAATACATTATTCATGCTTCGTCACCTCCATAAACAGATCCTCTAGGGAGGTCTCGGCGCGTTCCACCTTCAGCACCGGGATATTGTTTTCGGACAGGAAAGCCATGACCGAAAGCATCTCGTCATCATTGCCCGTAAAGGTAACGGTCTGGGCATCGGACGCTTTTGCCTTCGGAAAATGTGCGCAAAGCGCCTCCGCGCCGGTCGGAGACAGCGTCTCGACCAGAAACTCTCCGTTGTTCTTTAAAGTGCGGACCTGATCGATGTTTCCCTCCAAGGCGATCACGCCGTCCTTCAAAAACGCGACGTCCGTACAGATGCGCTCGACGTCCGACAAAATGTGCGTGGAAAACAGGACCGTGGTCTCCTCGCGGACCTCCTTCAGAATGTCCAGGATCTCCTTTCGGCCCACCGGGTCCAGCGCCGAGGTCGGCTCATCGCAAATGAGCAGCTTCGGCCGGTTGATCAGCGCCTGGGCGATGCCGAGCCGCTGCTTCATGCCACGCGAGAAGCCTTTGATCCGGTGCTTTTCGCCCGCCAGTCCCACGCGCTTCAGCAGTTCCTCGGAACGCGTTTTCGTCGTTTTATCCGACAGACCGCAGATCTTCCCGCAGAGCGCAAGATACTCGCGCGTCGTGAGAAACGAATAGAACTCCGGAACATCCGGAAGGTAGCCGATCCCGCGATTGGTGTCGGTGTTTCCGTAGGTCACACGCTCACCGTCCACAAGGATGGTGCCCGCATCGGCCGCCAAAAGCCCCAGCACCATCTTCATGGTCGTGGTCTTGCCGGCTCCGTTCGTTCCGACGAAACCGTAGATACTGTTCTTCGGAACATGGAAATTCAGGCCTTTGATGACCTCTTTATCTCCAAAACGCTTATAAAGCCCTTCGATCGAAAGCATGTTACTCCTCCTCTTTTCCAAGGACGATGTACAAGATCGGTCCGATGATCGAGAGTAAGCAGCTGACCACGATCCAAAGGATACGGTTGCCCGTCTTATAATGATCATGCTTCAGGATATGCACGAGGGCATAGGCCATCAGACCGAACTGAATCAGGATCAACGGAATCAGCAGGGGCAGATAATCCCCGATCTCAAATTCTGCCGCTTTCGCGGTCAATGTCATCCAATTCATTGCATTCATCTTATATTACCTCCTGTCGGTGATAAGGCTGTCCGCCTTTCACGAACATTTTGCCGCAAATATCGCTTCTCGTGAACGAACCGATGGTTGAATCGGCGCTTTTCCCGCATTCAACCATCGGTTGACTGTGTTTATTCTACTACTTTATCATACCAGGTCCCGTCATGCAACGCATTCTTTAAGAAACGGTCCGCCTCGCCGGCCAGTTCTTCCACCAAGTCGGTGTCGATGTTGTGGCCGCACTCCGAGTAGATCACCAGTTTGCAGTGCGGCAGGCAATGCGCCGTGCGCACCATCAGCTCCGGCGTGCTGATCGGGTCGTCGATGCCGCCCAGGATCAGGGTCGGCGTCTGAATGGTCTTCAGGGCCTCGCAGAGGTTTTCTTCGTTTTGCAACCGCATCAACGGGCGGCCGTACTCGATCGCCTTCTCCAGTGGGTGCGGTTCCCGGTTATGGGAAATGTGTTCCGCCCGGATCTCGCGGCGTTTTTTCCGTGCCTCGTCCGCCGAGATCGGCGGATCCATGGGCGGCGGCGAGGAAATAATGCCCTGCATGAGCATTTGCCGATAACTCATGGCGCCGGCCGCCAGGCTGTGCGGTCCCGGGACCATGGCCACGAACGCCTGCACGCGCTCCGGGTGTCGCAGCAGCAAATGCCAGCCCACGCCCGAACCGTGCGACGCTCCCGTATACACGAAGCGGTCAATGCCCAGCGCGTCGGCGACGCGGACGACATCATCCGCAAACACGTCATACCAGGCGTCTTTATAGTCTGTCATCACGTAACTCGACGGATAGAACCCACGCAGAGTAATGCAGTAAACATGGTAGCCCATCTTCGCCAGCTCCTGCTGCACACCCTTCGGGTAAAATCCCACCTGCGCGGACAGGATCACCTTATCTCCGCTTCCGAACTCTTCATACGAAAGCTCGATTCCTTCTCCAACCTTAACTCTTCCCATATTCTCTCCTGTTATTCCCCGAGGAAATATTTCTCAACGATGTCAAATGATGTGGCGCCGATGCTCATGTACTTACGATGCATCTCCTTTACATCCAGGTCGTCAGCATGTATCTTCTTATACTCCTCGATCAGCTCCCTCGTCTTCTTCTCGCCAAACGCATACGGAAGAGAACGACTGGGATCCGCGATTACTTCATCGTAAAAAAGGCCGGCATTATACCTGGTCAGACCGAACTTCACCAAATAATCTTCCATTTCTTCCTTAGACCAACCCAGACCATTGACTCCTATGTTTGCCAGAGCCATAAGATCCTGACCGAAGGTGCAGTCGCTTTTGCGGAAGGTCACGAGCGCTGTTGACAGACCCGCGTACTTAAATGACTCGCACTGAACATACTCAGCCCAGCCTTCGGTATACGCCTTATGATAAGTCAGCGACGTCACGTCACCCTCCGGCGCGGCACAGGCGAATTGCAACATGTGCCCTCCGAAACCCTCATGGACCAAAACATTGTCCAGATCGTATTCGATGTTGCGCATATCCGGATTATAGCGGATCATGACCGGGGAATCATCTCCCCACAGCGCCGGATAGTAATAGGCATTGGCGGAGGAGCTTCGGAACAACTCAGAAAGTTCCTCGATCTTATAGGCCGGCAGAAGTTCCATCGGGTAATCCTGCGCCATGGCCTTCGTGTAATATGCAGCGATCTCTTCGATCGACAGATAGTCATAAGGCACTTCGTACGAACCATCGAGGTAGATCTCGTAATCCTCGGGGAAAGCCTCTTTATATATTCCGGCTAAAGAAGCCTGTCCTATCATACGAGCCTCAATATAATCAAAGATCTCTTGTGGTGTCATTTCCACGCCCAACAGTTTTCGAAGCATTACATCATAGTACTCTGCTCCGCCCTCATATTGGCACAGGCCTTTCGTCTTATTGGAAGACGAATTCAACTTCTGAAGATCCCGTGTAAACTTCATCAGGGCGTTTGAAAGATCTCCCGTGACATATGCATTATGCTTCGAAATGTATTCTTCCTTCTTCTCATCCGAAAGATCCATGGCGCGGACCTTCCCTTCAAAGATCTCGACCAATGGATTCTCCTCCGGATCCGTCCTTGCGTAATATACCGCACTGTCCACTGCACTTCGGATATTCGAAGGGAGTTGGTAATACCCATATTCATCCAACTGGTAATGCATATAATCGATCGCTTCCTGAAGCGTCACCGGGACTGACTCCAGGATTTTCTGATAACCGATCAGATCCTCTTCCGTTCTCAACGTCAAGTCATCCAGGGCTGCGCAAAATGAAAAGAGCCCATTTCGGATATCGCCATTGGTCGCGATGGGGCTGACCAGATTCGCCTGCTCGCTCATACGTATCTCGATATCAAAGTCATAGGAATGCTTATCGTACGCCAGTTTCTGCGCGTCCGTCAGGCCTTCGTAGTCGATCGATTTCAGCATCGCCTGCAGTTGTTTTTCGATTTTCACCTTTGCCTGCATTTCGGAGATATTGTAGGTGGCGACCCGGTAGTCCGTCAGTTTATCCGGCGTAAAACCATAGTCCTCCGGATGCGCCATCGTAGACACCGCCTCATAGTAATTGTTGCCGATTCTGAATTCCAGGATCATCTGTTCCAGTTCGGAAAATGCTTCCGAAGGCGTCAGATCCGGATCCAATGCCGGCAGTTCCACTTCGGTCGTAGGCTCCGCCGTTGTAGGTTCAGCTGTCGTCGACTCTGCTGTCGTAGGTTCAGCTGTCGTCGGCTCTGCTGTCGTAGGCTCCGCTGTTGTCGCAGGCGCGGCCGTCGTCACGCCCTCCGTCTCCTTCGGTTCTGCGCTCGTGTCATTGGCCGTATCCGCGGCCAATGTGGTCACTTCGGCCGTAGGCTCTGCGTCTTTCTTTCCGCAACCTGCGATCGAACCAAACACCAGTGTCATACTCAGGGCTGTCGCCCCGACTCGCTTCACCTGTTTTCTCATTCCTACATCCGCCTCCTTCATGTAAGATCAGCTTATCGTTCCCCTCTGTTTTATTTACCGAGAAAATACTTCTCGACTACTTCAAATGCTGCCGATCCAATGCTCATGTACTTGCGATGCATCTCCTTCACGTTCAGATCGTCCGCATGCATGTTCTTATACTCCTCGATCAGCTCCTTCGTCTTTTTCGGACCGAAAGAGTACGGTAAGAGTGAACCCGGAGAAGAGACAACCACCGAATAGAGTTCCGAGGCGATCATCCCCGCACCATAGGTATTCAGATATTCTGTCAGTTTATCCTTTGACCAGCCGAGAGCATTGACACCGATATCTGCCAGGGCACAGATGTCATAACTCGAAGAAGTCTCGATGGCCATCAGGTCTGCCATAACATCGGATAATCCGCAATACTTCATCGCCTCATACTCCGCGTACATCGCCCAGCCCTCTATATATCCGAGTTCCGAGAACATCGAAGTCACGTGATCATTGTCCGCCGAACATTCAAACTGCAGCATGTGTCCGCCGAAGCCTTCATGGACCAGATTGAAATCCAGCGACATGCCGCCGGAACCTCCAACCGCCTTCGGGTTGAGGCGGATCACACGCGATGAGGTATCATCCCATTCCGGAGGGATGAAGTAAGCGCCGAGGCCGTCGATCTGCAGCGCGGGCGGCAGGTTCTCGATCGTGTAAGCAGGCAGGATCTCCATCGGGAAGTCCTGTTTCAGTGCTTTCGTAAAGTAAGCAGCGATCTCCTCAACCGAGTTTCGGTCATAGGGGAACGTAATATTTCCTGAAAAATAGTTATTCAGGTCGTTCGACGCAGTCAATGCATAGACCGTCAGGCGACGGATATCCTGTTTCAGGGAAGACTCGATGTAATCGAAGACCTCCTGCGGCGTCATCTCCACACCCAGCAGCCCGCGAAGCATTACGTCATAATAGTTGAACCCGCCTTCGTAAGCCCATAGGCCCTTCGCTTCGTTAGTCTCTGTATCAAACTGCTTCACGTCCTCCGCGAACTTCTTCAGCGCGTCGAACAGTGTGCCGGTAACATACTCGCGGTTTTTGCGGATGTATTCGGCCTTCTTATCGGCCGAAAGATCCATTGCATTGACCTTTTCATCATATGCGTCCAGCAACGGATTATCCGTCTTCTTCGTCAGATCCGACGCATATTTCTCAGCATCCGCAATCATGGTGTCGGAGGGCTCGTAACCCAGCGTTTTGATCTGGTACTTCACATACTCGATCGCATCCTCGAACGTCTCCGGGAGCGTCTCCAGGATCTTCTGGTAGCCGATCAGATCAGCCTCTTCATCAAACGGGAATTCATACAAGGCCGTACCGACCGACTCCATAATACCGTTCTGATTATCCAACGGGCTGGCAAAACTCTTCTGCTTCATCAGACGCCCGTCGATGTCAAACTCGTACAGCAATTTGTCATAGGTCAGTTTCTGGCCGTCGGTCAATGCGTTATAGTCGATCGCTTCCAGTTTCGCCTTCATCTTCCGCTCTTGCTCCAGAGCCTCCGAATTATCCCCTTCCGGGATCTTATAACTTGCGAGGCAGTAATTGGTCAGTTTATCCGGAGTGAAACCGTATTTCTCCGGACGCTCGATCGTTGTCGTCGCCGTGTAATAACTGTCGCCGATCAGGTATTCCGCCATCTCCTGACAGAAATCGGCAAAGGCTGTCGGCGCATCCTTGGCAGGTTCGGTCTGATCCAGAGTCGTCGGTTCGGTCTGGACCGGTGTTGTCGGTTCGGTCTGGACCGATGTTGTCGGCTCGGTCTGAACCGGTGTTGTCGGCTCCGTGCTGATCACGATAGGTTCATTAGTCGGCTTCTGGGTTTCCGCATCCGTCCGGGGTACCGAATTCAGTGTTTCATCCAGATCGGCAAAAACCGTCGTCGTCTCCGCCTGCGACGGATCTTTGGACTCCTTCTCACAGGCTGCCAGTGACCCGAACGCCAGCGTCATACTCAGCGCAACGGCGCCGACCTTATTCATTCTTTTTCTCATTTTCTCATCTCCCCTATGGATTTTGATTTATTTATTTGCCAGTTCTTCATAGGCATTTTCCGACTGTTTCCCCTATTATATCATTCTCCTTCACGCAGTATATGACTTTTTTATTACAATCGCCTGACGAAAAAAAGCCGCCTGGGGGATAGAAACGAAAAAAACCTGCCTGAATGCTATACATTCAGGCAGGCAAAAATGTCAAATAACATCACTGCGCAAAGCGGATCGTAATCGGGCAATACTCCGATATCGTGCCGACGCGCATGAAAGGTCCGTACAGACCGGCGCCGGAGGTCACGATATTATGCATGTTTCCGAACTGCTCGTAGCCGTAGGAATTATCCCACATGAGCCAGGTAAGAATATTACCGGGGAACATCTGTCCGTCGTGGGTGTGACCGCACAGATCCACATCCACACCGGCTGCAGCCAGTTCGCCAAGCTGCTTCGGCTGATGGTCGATCACAATGATCGGTTTCGATGCATCCAAACCTGCGGTAACTTCCTCCGGGGTTTTACGAACATCGATGCCATGTCCCGGTTTTGAGTAGTCCGGTCTTCCGTAAACGTAAAACTTATCATCAATGAGCACGGCTTCGTCACGAAGCAAGGTGATCTTTGCATCTTTCAGGAACTGGTCCATGCGCAGGTCCGCGATCGGCTTGTCATCTCTCTTGAAGGTAAAGCCGGCGAAGACCGTTTCATCCACATCGTGATTGCCGTAGCAGGCAAAGGTGCCGTATTTGCTCTTCATGCTCGCTAAAAGGTCCGCCATACGCTTCGGATCCTCCAGCGCATCATAGTTGTTGTCAAAGATATCTCCGGCAATCAGGATGATGTCCGCATCTTCCTGATTCACTTTATTTACCAGGTCTTCGATGTAGTTCACACCGATGTTGTAACCCATGTGCATATCCGCGATCAGGATGACCTTCAGGGATGCAATGCCTGCTACCACCTTCGGGACCGTGATATCATAGGCCGTCCGGCGAATGATGCGGGCGTTGATCACACCATACAGACCCACCACCAGGATCACCGTCATCGTTACGATACCGGATATGATGAAAAAGCGTTTGGACGGCTTCTTGTTGTATTTCTTGAGCCACCATTTGCGGATCAGGTGAACGACATCCGCGATCGCGACTGACATGGCAATGTACATTGAGAAACCAAGCACATAATTACCCATGATGTGGGTCGCACGTTCCACGGAACCGTTCGGCACAAAGATCGCGATGCCCAGGCTCAAAGATAAATAAGTGTAAACTACGCAGATGGGAATAAAGATCTTTTTCTGCTTAAACCACGGGCTGCAGGCTCCGAGCCAGGACAAAAACCAGCGTAGTACATGATAGTGCACCAAAACATACGGTGCGATCAAGATGACTGCGATCATTCGGGAAGATTTCCTTTCGGCTTGTATTTGGGGGAGACAGCTTAGGAAACCGTCTTAAATGTTCGTTGTTACAAAGATGTCGTAGATCGCGCGGATGGCGGTCTCGAAATCGGCATTGTCCACGCCGACGATGACATTGAGCTCGCTGGAGCCCTGGTCGATCATGCGGACGTTTACACGGGCATGGGCCAATGCGGAGAAGATACGGCCGGCGGTTCCGCGGGTCGAACGCATACCGCGTCCCACGATCGCGATCAGTGCCAGATCGGAATCCACCTCCACGCTGTCCGGCTCTACCAGACGATGCAGGGCGGAGATCACGTTCTGCTCTTTCTCTTCAAACGCATGCTGGTCCACAAACACCGTCATGGTGTCGATGCCGGACGGAACGTGCTCGAACGAAAGCGCATTTTCCTCGAAAGCGGCCAGGACCTTGCGTCCGAAACCGATCTCGGAGTTCATCATATCTTTTTCTATCGTTACGGAAGCAAAATTCTTCTTACCTGCGATACCCGTGATGGTAAATCTGGGCTTGCGGCAGGTGCTCTCCACGATCAATGTGCCCGGATCCTCCGGACGGTTGGTGTTCTTAATGTTGATCGGAATGCCTTCCTTACGTACCGGGAAGATCGCGTCCTCATGCAGAACGCCGGCTCCCATGTAAGAAAGCTCACGAAGTTCACGATAGGTAATGGTCTCAATGACTTCCGGGTTATCGACGATGCGGGGATCCGCAACCAGGAAACCGGAAACGTCGGTCCAGTTCTCGTACATATCCGCACGGATAGCACGGGCTACGATGGAACCGGTAATATCGGAACCGCCACGGGAGAAAGTTACGACAGTGCCATCCTCACGTGCTCCGTAAAAGCCGGGGATGACAGCGCTGTCAACATGCTCGAGGCGCTTCGCCAACAATTCATTCGTCAATTCGGAAAGGAAGTGTCCCTCCTCATTAAAGCGGATCACCGTCGCTGCATCAATGAACTCATAGCCAAGATAAGCCGCCATAACGATACCGTTCAGGTACTCGCCGCGGGAAGCCGCATAGTCGCGTCCTGCCTTCTCGGAAAATGCCTTACGGATGGTATCAAACTCGCCGTCCAAAGAAAGCGACAGTGAAAGGCCGTCGATGATCTCCTGATAGCGTGCGTGAATGGCGTCTAGCTTCGCGGAAAAATCCTCGCCTTTCTCTGCGGTTGCATAGCAATCATACAGCATATCGGTAACTTTTGTATCTTTTTTATTCCGCTTTCCGGGTGCCGACGGCACAACAAAACGACGGCTGGCATCGGTGCGGATGATCGCTCCGACTTTTTCGAACTGTTCCGCGGATGCAAGTGAACTACCGCCGAATTTAACCACTTTCTTCATGAATGAGCCTCCAAACTACTCTCTGACCATCTGACTGAATGAGTAAAAATTAAACTTACCTATACTAGAATACATGATTTTTTATTTTTTTCAAGTGCAAACCGAAAGATTCCTCGAAAATATAACAGAAATCGTAAGATTTCCTATTGTCCTTCAGCTGTTCCACGAAACAGGAATCGCCTATCTCCAAGCGACCAAACCATCTTGTATTATTTCCATCCAACACCTGTTACCTCCAAAGTATATTTTTAGAAGGGGCAAATGTCTGATGCATCTGCGTTCATTTCTCTCACAGCACTGAAGTATCTAAAGCTGTTGTCCGCTTCCTGTGCGTCAAAAGGAAACCCGCTTTTTTCTGCCATCCATTTCGAAGTGTCATAAAACAATCGGCACATGATTTCCACGGCTTTCCACATTTCTGCTGCATCTGCACTGCAATAGGTATCCAGGTACTTCTGCCATTCTTCGCCGGAAAGCCATCTGTGCATATACTTTCCTGATTTCCCGACACTGACGGAATAATCGGTCAATGCGCCGACCTTCCAGGCCAGCATCTTTTCCAACTGCTTTCTGACCACAAAGTTCAGCATATCCTGAGCATATGTCACTTCGTTTCTCCAAAGTCCTTTTGCAATATTGTTCAGGCACCACCAGAATTCGTTACAGGTAGCTGCATACTGTTCCTGCGAGGGTCTTCTGACCAGATACGTCGCTTCCGAGGCCTCAGGGATCGAAGGAAGGATTCCGTCCTTATCCAGCAGGATCCTGCACAGGCTGTCTTCCGGAACATTTTCCTGTGCATGGGGGATCGATTTTACCGTTAGATCCAGCCGGTTCCCATCCGTAAAGATCATGAGGTAGCCATAGGAGTTTTCTTTATCACTCGGTTCATCCGGGCTTTCATCCGGATACTGCATAAAAAGAATTTCACCGAAGCGGCGGATCCACTCTCTATCCCGAATAAAGGATCCGGTTTCTTCCACCACATAAACGATGTCGTAATCTTGGAAAATATCCTTTGGCGCATTGGGATTGGTTCGTGATCCATTCATATAAACAGCACGGATCCGGGCATCCTCCCTTGCCGTATTCAGGATCAGTTCCATCATCTCTTGTTCTGATCGCATTTCGTTATACCTCTTTTCTCCGCCATTTTTACCCTGAAGTCACGTCATTTTATTCTCAATTTCCGCATTGATTTTTTCGATTTGATTTTTACTTATGCGATCGCAACTATTCTCAGGTACTATAACTTCAAATGAACCATACATAACTATCCACCAGCCATTCGATTCCGGATTCCTCCTGGGGAACGCCCGGATCATTATTTGTCATGACGACAGAGATCTCACCGGACTTAAGGAGTAATTTCATCATACACTGTCCGTTTTCGCCCCACCCTTTCGAGACCAGGGTATCCTCTCCGCCGAGGAAAACGCCGAGCCCCGTCCACGAAAAACCCTCCAAGGGTTTTATGATCTCACGGGCAGAGTCTTCCTGTAAAAACCTGCTTTTCCCATTCAGGGCACGATAGAATTCTGCTACCAAAGTCATGAGATCTTCCGGAGTGCTCCACAAGCCGGACGCAGCCAGATCCGGCGTAACGGGAAATCTCCCCGGGATCGGCAGGCCGGCATCATTGTAGCCGGTGATCATATGCTCCTTATGGTTTTCTCTTTCGTTCGGCGAAGCAAAGAAAGAGTGTGCCATTCTCAGTTCTTCGAATACCAGGTCATTCAGCAGGACAGAGAATTCTTTTCCCGTAACATCCTGCATCATCTGCTGAAGAACGCAATACCCCGCATCGGAATACTCAAACGCTGTCCCCGGCTGTTTCTCCTCTCTCACAGCCCGGTTGTTGTATTTCGTACGCCCTTCCAGAATATCGAGCAGACTGATCTCAGGATCACCGATGCGCAATCCGTAGAATGAGTCCTCACCGTCTATGATTCCGGCCGTATGACTCAGGATGGCTCGGATGGTCGCATCACTTTCTGTGCCGTCCAAGGTAAGAAGCTTCCACGAACGCAGGTATTCATTGACCCTTTCATCAATATCCACCGTCTTTGATTCCTGCATTTTCATCACGCATATCGCAGTAACAAACTTCGATATGGAACATGCCGGAAAAAGCGTTTCCTCATTCACCGGAGAACCGGTTTCCTCGTCCGATACTCCGTAATACTGCGTCCGCCCGCCTTCGTCGGCGCTTCCATAGGCCAGCGCTACTGCCGGAAATCGTCTGACGAGCTGAGATTTCTTATTCAGTACGTCCGTCTTTTCGGCGATCCATTCTGCACTCGACCATGGCGCGATCTCCTTGTAATTCTCATCATAGATCGAATAATGCGGCGGACAATAATAATCGTCATCCGACTCGAACAAAACTCTGCCACTTCCGATCAGCTTATCCGGGTCGTCTTCTCCCCCGAGCTTATCATATGTTTCAGCATCGATCTCACACAGTTGATAAAACCCTCTCCAACTTCTCTGTGCCGTGTAGATGTTCTTCTCATCGTCATAGCACGCCTTCCAGCCGATTCCTTTTTTGAAGTGCATCATAATGTCTTCTCCTGCTCCGCTTCGTAAAAAAATGTGTTCGTTTCGTTCAAAAACGTTTTTGGCGTGTCCTCATTCTCTTTCATGCCTCATGGAAATACAGGTCTACCAAAATCTATTGATCAAAGAACTCTGCAATCTGTTTGATAAGACTTACGGTATCTCCCTCGACTCTTGGTGATCCGTTAAAGATCAGTGTTTTCACTTGCTGTCCTCTCGCCTTCGTTTTCACTCGAACTATTTTGCCGTTTATGGATGTTTCAAAGAATTCGCCGAAATGCTCGGCTGAAGCACTCACAGAAACATTACCATGTAATGCGGTAATGTAATCTTTTCGTCAACCCGTCCCACATTTCCCGATATCAGTTTGTATACAATACGTGGGCTATAATCGTCAATAAAACTATTGAGTGACGCAGATGCCGAATTCTTCGCCTTGACTTCGACCGGTACTACATCGCCGTTTTTTTCGATCAGGAATTCAATTTCATGATCATCATCAGGCTTGTAATAGTATAGTTTGTATCCGTTCTTTACCAAGGCATCTGCAATTACATTCTCATATATCCCGCCTTTGGCATTCCCTTTGATCGAACCATTAAGAATCGCGAGCCGCGTCTCAAAGCCATACATCGCGCAGAGAAGTCCCGGATCATTGATATATAGTTTAAACTGGGAATCTATGGAATTCGCTTTGAGCGGAATCTCTGCCTCATGAATGTTATAACAAGGGTTAACAACAGCAGCATCGATCAACCACTGAACACTACCTCCGTATTTTTTCGATGTTTTACCCTTTTCAACCGTTGCGTATTGGAACTTCTTCAATTCTTTAGTCAACTGTTTCGGCACTGCATCATAACAAGCTCTGACTTTTTGCTTTTCGGCACCTTTAGCATGCTTAGCAATATCAAATCTGTAGTTTTCCAAAATCTGTTCCTGTATTGCAGTTACCTCATTAAAATCATGGTTCTCACAATAATGGGCAACTACTTCCGGCATGCCTCCCACAACCATATACTCTCTAAATAGTTCTTCAAACTTATCGTTAATAAATGTGTCCACTTTTTCAACTGACGTATAGCATGTTTTAAGAGACTCGATGGATTCTACGCCATATCCCTCTGCCCACAGAAACTCCTCAAAATCAAGAGAATACATAGTAAGGAACGATTCATAACCTGTAGGAACAGACACGGGCTCTTCCGCCTCTTTATCCCCATTCTCCGCATACGTCAATCCAAGAAGGCTTCCCGATGTAATAACATCGTATCGTTTGTCTTCCGTCAAGAACTTGATCGCGGTCCTTGCATTTCCACAATTCTGTATCTCATCAAGGAAAATCAACGTTTTTCCGGGAATCAGATGAATATCCGGCATAGCTGCAGTCATCCTCTTATAGATGTTATCTGCGCTTAATTCCGAATCGAATATCGCTTTCAACTGCTTTTGCCTGATGAAATTGATCTCAATAAATGAAGTATACTCATTTCGACCGAACTCGCGGACAAGATAGGTCTTTCCAACCTGTCTTGCTCCCTTAACCATCAAAGTCTTCTTATTCTTGCTGTTCTTCCATTCAACCAGTTTTGCATAAGCTTTTCTTTTTAACATATGTCTATCCTCCACATAAAGAATAAGTGGTTTTTGACCGTTTGTCAACACGGATGGAATAAAATCGGAAAGTAATTGCTTCTAAAAACGGATAAAATCGGGGGTTTCTCTCGTTTCGGAACAAAATCGGTGGTTATTCAATGTAAAAATGGAACAAAATCGGAAGTCTCAATTATATAATCCATATTCAAAATAATGAAGCCGTTCACTCTGGGGCATTGCTTGGCCAATGCCACAAATGATTCGTAAGTAAGATCCGGCCACTTTTGCAGGCATAATGCCATGGCCCCGACGGTCTGCGGTATTGTCCAGCTTTCCGATACGGCTTTACCCCAGTGAATATAACCATCGACAATATCATCCGAAGCTGACGTGCAGCGCGAGGAAGGCACATAGCAGCAGTTATCAAACCACTCCGAGAACCCCGGCCGTTCTTTGTTTCGTTCATAATTATCTAACTGCCACCGGTTCAACGAATACTTTTTTTCATCGCACTCGGCATATGGATCGAAGTCAATGCCGCCGAAATTCCGCATAAACATGGTGGCATCTATAAGATAGCAGCCCATCTGAGACAGGATCTGCGAACAGTCATTTCTTTCCTGCATGTCCTCCTTGGTAAAACCGCCGGACCAACTGACCAATCGTATCGGATCCGTCGCATTTTCCATGTTATACGCAACGATCATTTTCAGAGCTTTAAGAGCATACTTTGAAATTTCCGCCCGGTCTCCGGAATCAGGAATCTGAAAGTATTTGATCACTGCTTCAGGAGCCGCTCCGCAAGTTTTGCCGGCCAGAAGGGATGCACAAGTCATGCCGTGAAAATCCACTGAATCATGGTTTTCATTTTCCGGTTCTACCTTAATTACCTCAAGTCCGGCTCCGAACTCCTTATGCATAGGATTCAGCGGTTTATCGATTATAGCGATCTTGACTCCTTTTCCTGTCAAACCGGTATGATTCGAGATTCGTCCTGCCTTACCGTCTTCCATGACTTTCTCAGCCATATCCGGTAATTCCGGCGGAAAAACCGTCGCATCGTTAAATGTAAACTGCGCGAGCTCGCCCGCATTATTGATTGTGATCTTCTTTGTTCTCAAATCCCGATATGAAAGCTGCCAAATCCCTTTGATTCCAAACAAATCATCATCGGAAAGACTATCTACGAAAGAGAGTTCCAGCGTTTCCGGAATATCAAACATTTCTAAGACTGATCTGGGCAAAGAGGCACCTCCTTATCATGGATCATGTTTTGTTGTGCTTAACAACAATACCAAAATTTAATGACCATAAATCCGATTCCACAGGGTTTCCTTTTGGCTCCTGCCGAAGATAAGAATCTTCCACAAGGAGTCGACTGCATAGGGTCCGTACGTCTGCATATACGAGATATGCATCTGCTCCGCCCCATGGAAAATGAGGTCAAACTCTTCCCGTGTTATATCATTTTCCCCGTAATATCCCCGCAGAAAACTCTCGGCAAGATCAAACCGATAGTGCATCTCCTCGGTATCGTGGTTGAAGTCCACAAACTGCATGATGAACGGCCAGCCGAGATCCAGAAACCTGCTGCCGATACCGGAATCATCCAAATCGACGAAAACGACCCTTCCGTTCTGATCCATCATCGCATTGTGCGGTCCCATGTCCGTGTGTACGAAGCACTGATCCAGCTTTTCAAAATCCGGGATGGAGTCAAGGATCGCATCAAACTCCTGCACAAAACCGCGGTCCCGGAACCATTCATAATAACCGAGCTTGCTCTGCGTAAAAGGAGACTTAACACTGTATTCCTGAAGCTCATGCATTTTCCTTGCGGCCTGCCCGAGCCGGAATTCATCGTCCGGCGTTTCACTTAGCTGTCTTCCTTCGACAAACTCCATCAGATAGAACCAATATCCCTGACAGCTGATGTAGTAATCACCCGTTTCGGTCGGGAAGATCCTCGGCGCGAGTCCTTTCTCATTTCCCAGGAACAAATGCGACGAAACATTGCTCTTTATGGTTTCTTCCGGCGTTTCATATGAATACCCTTTCAGAATACAGCGCCCCGAATCCGTCTTGATCTGATATACCGGTCTGACTGAATCCTCCTTAAGGCACTTTTCTACGAAAGGATTATCAAGTTTCCACTTTGCAAGCACACTTTGCATCTGACTCAAATTCAATGATATCCCCCCTCGACTGTAATAACAAACATTTCCAAGACGGATTCGGGCTTATCAAGGCATCTCCACCCGTCTTGGGTCAGTACTATGAACTAACCTAACCACTTCTCTAAGCCGCGGTCCGTCCAGACCTGGACCTCGACATAACACTCGGGTCCGTACTTAAAGTCCGGATTCCATTCCTGGGGCAATCCATATTTGTCTATGATCTTTTGGATCTCCTCAAAACTGTAAAGCCGGTTTCTGTATTCTTTCCCATCTTTCACATTACCGCTGAAAGTCGGGTGGGAGTCTCCGTAAGTGAACGAAAGCATACTCGTATCCAGTTCATCGGTATCGATCGAAATGTCAGCGGTATGTTCATACATCTGTTTAAAAAACGGAACCTCTTCCACCACCATATAATGTGGCGTCATTCTCTCCGGTTTTCCTCCGATCTTTATGAATTCGTTTCGAAGGATCGCCTCAAAACGCCTCCGCTTCTGCAGATAATCGACCGGGCGTTTCGCCAAAAAAATTCCCGGCTTATCCTTACGGATCTGTTCCAGAACCTGTTCTGCTTCATCATCCGAAAGATCGGATATGCTCCGAAACGGGCCGTTTTCTTTTTCATAATAGTGATATAATCTCATGATCCTTTAATCCTCAGTGTTGTTATTCACCATCCAGATAGTTCACTTCCGAGTCTAGTTTGAAGGACTTTTGCATGCCGCCCGCCAGGACTCTGACGTTGCCGGAATCCGGGTACAAAACCACGTCCGAAGGAGTGCTGGTATCAATGTCCAGATACGATACCGGTTCCTCCGATGTATTCGTCAGCATGTGTGCGCCGTTTTCGTTCGGTGGGAAGAACACCACGTCGCCTTCGGAAACTTCCACATTGCCCTTCGGTGTCTTCAATGTTGCCCGGCCGGATATGATATAGAACATCTCTTCCCTGCCGAGATGCTGATGATACGGGTAATTGCTCTGCCCCGGCTGCAGTGTGTAAAATGCGACTGCCAGTTTACCTTCTCCGGACTTATACGGGGAAACCACCGTGCTTTTCATAAATCCGAAGGAGTGTCGATGTTCCCCGTTCGGGTCATAGACTTGGTTCAAATCGACTGTTTTATACTCAGCCGTCTTAACATTCTTGATAACTAACTCCTGCATTTTTCTTACCTCCGTATCCACAGGAACTCACATATGTAGTCATTTACTCTCTTCCATTTTTCCCTCTCTTTTGGTATACTAGGAGCATACTTACTAAAAATATCGAAAGGAAACGATGATGGGTAGATTTGTCATTGATGTCAAGCCGGGCAATGTCACGTTTTCTTTGCATGCCCGAAACGGCGAGCCCATCGCGACGTCGCTGACATTTTCCTCGCTCTCGGTCGCAAAGCGTTGTGTGGAGAGCGTGCGACGGCTGGCCGCGCGAAAGGATATCGGTCTCGACGACTGCAGCGTCCGCACAAAAGATCCGGATGCAAGGCCGATCAAAAACCCGAAATTTGAACTCTATAAAGATAAATACGGCGCTTTTCGTTTCCGGTTACGCGCCAGAAACGGAGAAGTCGTCTTAAATTCATCATCCTATACAACAAAGGCGTCCTGCAAAAACGGGATCGCCAGTGTCATCAAAAACGCTCCCGAGGCGGAGCTTACCATACTCGGTCAATAATACCGGGCCCTCCCCATGGAGGGCTCTTTTGTTGCCTTCTCGCCCCAGGCGTTCGCCCAACGCTCCGGATAGAAATCATAGTAGGAGATCTCTTTCTTTTGGCGCATGCGGCTCAGACACGGCAGGCCGGCCCAAACGATCGACGGCAGACCGATGATGAGCAGATACAGCGGTCCCAGGACCAGAGACTGCACGGAATGTCCGTACTCGTGGACCAGTGTCCGCCGCCAGATCGGAATGTCAAAGTGATTTTTTTCACGGGAGTTTCTCCCGGAAACAAAGAGGAACATACCCAGGCTCACGCTGCCGCCCTGCTTCCATGCAGTCACGACGGCGCCGTGATACACGTAGTGCGGCCTGCGGATCGTAAGCAGGAAAACAAAGGCTCCCACCAGTGTCTGCGGCAGCCCCCAGGTCAGCTGAACCAATCGATATAAGAATATCCGAAGTTTCGCTTTCACTGTTTGTTCCTCGATCTCGCCCTAAGTATGTTCCTCGTCAGTTCATTTACGTACCACGATCTCACATGTCAGCGGGAATACGCTCTCCGTAGAGATGATCTCGCCGTATCCGTCCGCCACGATGCGGCCCGAACGCGGGTTTTTCACCGACAGGATCTCTCCTTTTACATCGGCATCCACGTCCGAATACTCAAACGCCAGGTCGGTGCCTTCCATGGTACAGTTGATAAGTTTCAAGTCTTTACAATAGCAGAACGGCTGTGTTCCGGTGATCCGGCAGTTGATGAGTGTCAGTCCCTCCGAATACCATCCCAGATACTCGCCGTTCACGATGCAATCGCGCACTTCCACGTTTTTCGCATGCCAGAAGGCATCCTTCGTGTTCAGAACGCAGTTTTGAATGGATACATTTTCCGTGTACTGGAACGTGTATTTTCCGGACAATGTCATGTTGCGGATGTTCACATTCTTACTCTCCAGCAGGAAGTACTCGGATGTGAAATCTCCGTTTTCGATCGTCAGGTCACGACACTTCCAACCGAATTCCGGCGATGTAGCCGAAACGTTTTTCATCGTGATGCGATCGCATTCGCGCAGGCACTTCACGCCCGTGATCTTCGTGTTGGAAATACTGCCGTCGCAGGAATACCACAGCGGCGCCCTGCAGGTATCTTCCATGATCGAATCCGCAACTTCAAATCTCTGAACGTGCCAGAGCGGATAGCGAAGGGCAAAACGGCAATCTTCAACCCTAAGATCGCGTCCTTCCTTCATCGCAGACTCCCCGTCCGCCGGGCCCTCGAATGCGCATCCGCGCACCAGGGCATCCTGCAGATGGTACAGCGCACGTTCTTCATCCATGATACGGTTTAAAATCTCTTGCATAAAACCCCCTGTTCCGGGACGGAAACGTCCCATGGAACTCACCCGCGAAACTTATGATAGTAACGCAGGATGGTCTCGATGTACTGCGGATAGAAGCGCCCCAGGGCGACCTTCACTCCGTCGCAACATTCTGTTTCGTTTTTCGCGTTGGCGATGGCGGACGAAACTCCGAGATGAAACTTCTCCGGAATGATCCCGTCCTGCACCATGTACTGTTCAATGGTATTTCTGAGCCCCTGTTTTTCACGTTTTGTAAGCACATGGCCGGCAGCGTTTTTCGTTTTTCCTGCCGCCTCTTTCGCCAGTCGTTCGGCCCTCAGTTTCTCGGCCCGTTCTCTTTCGGTCCGTTCTTTTTCCAACCGCTCTCTCTCCAGCCGTTCGCGCTCCAGTCGCTCCTTCTCGCGCTCTGCCTTTTCTTTTTCGGCTTTCGCGAGTTTCGCTTTCTCGGCGCGGCTCAGTTTCGGCGGCTTCTCCGGCTTTTCGGCCTTCACTTTCTCGGCTTTCGTTTTCTCCGGCTTCACCTGCTCGGTTTTTGCGACCGCCGACTTTACGACTGTCTTTTCTTTTTTTGCTGCAGGATCGGAAGCCGACGCATTCTTCGTATCGGAGACCTTATGCCCCACCACACGGGTCGGAACCTGCAGGTCCTCCAGGTCGATCACCTCGACGACCACTTTCGGGCTCTTTTTTCGAGCCGGCATCTTCGCTTCCGGCGGAAGTTCATCTACGTGGATAGCTTCGGCGGGCTCTGCATGCACCGGAGCCGGCTCCGGAGCTTTCTTTTTGCGGAACGCGGAAAAAATGGAACGGCGCTCGCGTTTTTCTCTGCGGGCGGTTTCCAATACCGGGTATGCTACGCCGGTATGCGGGTCTGTAGCACGTCCGGGCAGTTTCGGAAGGTCATCGGCCGCGGGCAATGCGAAATCGTTCGGATCTTCGATATCGAAGCGTCCCTGGCGCATGTAGCCCGGCAGGCATTCGAAGATATTCCGACCGCTCCCGATCATCATGCGGGAGTCCAACTGTTTTGCCATTTCAACGGCAGAACCATAACCATGGTCTCCGGAAATGATATAGATCTCCTTGTCGATCTTCGAGTTGATCTCGTACCCCAGGTAGGTACTGATCATGAAATCCAGCGCATTCTTTCCCTGTTTGATCAGGATGAATGTGCCGATCTCGATGCCCTGCGACTTATAAGCCTGCAGGACGTCCTCCACGGCACGCTGGATCACGGGCGTAGAACAGAATACCACTACTTTTGCATTGCCCGTAAGGCAGGATATCCCGTACAGCCCGCGGATCGAAGTGTTTTCGTAATCCACAAGGAAAACTCTTCGGATGTTATCAGTCATATTCTATTTTCTCCTTCAGGCCCGGAAGACCGGGCCCGGGGTCATGGGGATGGCGCGTCAGGCCGCGCATCCGGTTAAAAATATACGATCTCTTTTTCGGGTTTCTCCGTGTGCTCGATATTCTGCGCATACAGCACGGGGCCCACGCCTCGATACTGTTTCATCTTCTCATATTGGATCTGCGCAGTCACGAGGATCCAGTCGCCCGATTTCAGGTTGCGAACATATTTGCTGTGGCAGACATAACCGCAGAAGGTCAGGTCCTCCGCGCAGCAGGTCATGGCATGCCGGCCCGGTACGAAGGTGTCACCTTTAAACTCCTTCGACAGATAGGCCATGGCTTTGAAACGCACGACCTTACCCTTGTATTTCTCGGGGTGGTCCTGCGCATCGATAAAGAAAATGCCGTAATCGATGTCTTCAATATCGATGATCGGAGCATTCAGGTCATAGGGAAGTTCGTCCGGAACGTCCATCACATCTCCGTTGACATTTTCAAAAATGATCTGTGCCCCCGGATTCGTCGCGCGGATGCTGCGGCGATACGAAGGCAGCGGCATATCCGCGGTGCAACGGTTAAAGATGACCAGGTCGGACATGTTGACCATGGCAACGATGAGCGGCTTCATGTTGTTCAGATAAACGCCGAAAGTGCTCGCGTCGATGGTGGTGATGCCCTGATAGAGCACCCAGTCCGCAGGAGTCTTGATGTCCATGATCGTCTGCGGGTTCCACATGCCGTTGTACTCGATGAGCACACGGTCCGGTGAGTATTTGGCATCCATGACCATCAGGAATTCATCGGTCAGTTCCGACTCGGACTCGATGGTCACCACATCCGCTTTCATTTTCCGGATGCGCTCGGCGTCGAGTTCGACCTCGCCCTCCTCACACAGGATGATGAGGGTCCGCTCGCCTGTGTTGAAGTACTCCTGGGACAATGTAAAATTCAAAAAAGAAGTTTTTCCGCTTTCCAGAAATCCGTGGATCAGATAGACCGGAACGCGCGGTTCTACTTGTTTCGGCATGGTCTCTCCTTATTTCGCAGCGTTGACTTTAAAGAGCGTCGCGAGTGCATCTTCGTTTAATTTCGAGCCGATGACACACAGTTTTCCGGTGTAGTCGGCCGTACCGGTACGGACTTCTGCCTCGCCCGGCGTCATGTCGAAGAACAGCCAGCCGCCATTCACGTCCGGCACAATACCCTTTGCGCGCAGTACCAGGCCGTACGTCTCGGCATCATCCAGAGCATCCAGCATAGCCTTAAGTTCGGCCGCTTCGTACTTTCTGGGAGTCTCAACGCCCCAACTGATAAATACCTCG
>JAFZPG010000033.1 GCA_017550425.1 Lachnospiraceae bacterium
CCTTCTCGATGATCACTTCTGCGATCGCTTCGAGGTCCTCACGGGTCATGACGGCGCCGGTCGGGTTATTCGGGAACGGCAGCACCAGGATCTTCGACTTCGGAGTGATGGCGTCACGCAGTTCCTGCGCTGTCAGACGGAACTGATTCTCTTCTTTCAGGTTGATAAATACCGGCACGCCGTCTGCCAGCTGGCAGCAGGGCAGGTAGGATACATAGCAAGGCTGCGGGATCAGGACTTCATCGCCCGGATTGAGCATGGCGCGCAGCGCCAGGTCGATTGCCTCGCTGCCGCCGACCGTGATCAGCACTTCGCGGCGCGGATCGTAATTTACGTGCACCTTGCGGTTCAGATAGTTCACGATCTCCTTACGCAGCTCCAGCAGACCGGAATTCGACGTATAGACCGTGCGTCCTTTCTCCAGGGAATAAATACCCTCTTCGCGGATGTGCCAGGGCGTCTCGAAGTCGGGCTCGCCGACACCTAACGAGATCGCGTCCTTCATCTCGCTTACGATATCAAAAAACTTCCGGATGCCCGAGGGCTTGATGTCCAGAACTTTATCGGATAATGGATTTCTCATGGTGTGATCAACATCCTTTCATCGTTGGACTCACCTACCAATACGGTGCCGTGGTCCTTATATTTTTTGAGCACGAAATGGGTCGCCGTGCTCATGACCGCCTCCATCGGCGCCAGTTTGTCGGAAACAAACTGGGCGACAGCCCGCATGGTCTTCTCCTCGATGATAACGGTGAAATCAAACGCGCCGGACATCAGGTAAACTGCTTCGACCTCGCTGAATTTGTAGATGCGCTCTGCCAGTTTGTCAAAGCCCATGCCGCGCTGCGGGGTGACCTTCACCTCGATCAGGGCGATCACCTTCTCGTCGGATGTATTGTCCCAGTTGATCAATGTATGGTAGCCGCAAATGATGTGCTCTTTTTCCATGTCGGCGATCTCGTTTGCCACGGTCACCTCGTCGGTGCCCAGCATCAATGCCAGATCATGTAAGTCAATGCGGCTGTTTTTCTCCATAACGGATAAAATCTTTTCTCTCATGTGTAACCTCACTTTCCGTCTTCTCTCTTAGTTCCGTGCCAGAAAGGCTTGCAGTTCGTCGCCGCCGGGGCGGTCAATGTAGCGCTCCTCGTCCTCGTTTTTGAGGATCCGCGCGATCGGTTCATCCGCCGTGTGAAAGCGGCCGATGCACGCCGCGGGAACGCCAAGGGCTCCCAGTTCGAAAACGACTGCGTCCGCCTCTGCAGGGTCGCACGCCATCAGCAGGGATGCGCACGCCTCGAGCCGGTACGGGTTCAATTCCAGGTAGTCTGATAGTTCAATGGTCTGCTGCAGGACCGGGATGGCCCGAAGGTCGGCCGTCAGACCTAAGCCCGCGCCGTCCGCCATCTCCCACAGCGCTCCGAACACTCCGTCGGAGGATATGTTGTGCATGGCCGTTATGCCATGCCGACGGGCGACAGCCGCCGCCCTCGCTGCGGACAGATCCTTAAGGCAGGCCCGTGCAGCGTCGAGCACCGCTTTCGAATACCGACGGGCGAGCTTCTCATCGCCGTGCAGCGATGCGAGTGCCAGTCCGGTATCGCCTGCATATCCCGCCATCAGAAGGCTCTCGCCGCCCTTCGGCTTAAAGTAGCCTTGCGATGCTTTGCGGGCATCTTTGGAATAGTTCGTTCGGGGCTCCGTCCACAGATCGCGTGTTCCGTAAACGGTCAGCGTGATCACGGGCTTTGCGGTCGCGTCGGCGGGCACGATCTTCGTGTCGCCTCCGGCGTATTCCATCGCTTCTTGTTCACATAATCGCTCCAACTGTGTAACGATCTTTCGGAAGTCCTCCTCGGACCACGTTTCCGGCAGCAAGACCGTCGCGGTCAATGCGAGCGGCTGAGCCCCGGCGCAACAAAGATCATTGACCGATCGATAAAAATCGACGGCCAGCCAGGCTTCCTCTTTAAGCGCACGATCCACGTGCAGACATAGGGTCTGAGAAACAACAAGCGCTCCGTCCTGACTTACGTCAAACGCGGAGCAGTCATGACCCATACCGACCCCGCGCAGCACGAAAGGCTGCCGCGGGGTTATGGTCTTATCAATACTTCGAATGAAGGTGTTGTATGGAACCTTTCCGGGTCGCATGCGGACACCCCCTTTCACTCTTTACTCTCTGAAATCTTCCTCACCCGCAGATTTCGCCGGATCGTCCTTCGGCTTATTCTCCTTCGGCTTATCGGGCTCCTTAGCGGGAGCCTTCGTAGTCGCCTCGGCCGCAGTGCCTTCCGAGCCCGTTTCGTCCTCCGTGGTCGGAGTTTCTGTCGTCTTCGGAGCTTCCGTCGTGGGCGGAGGCGCAGGACGCGCTGCCCAGGTGATGCTGGGTTCCCGACCGGCGAGCAGGTAGTCTACATTGTATTCGATCGACTCGATGATGGTTTCCGGATGGGCCTTATAAACGCCGGTGATGTAAGTTCCTGACTGATGGCCTGCCGATTTATTCGTGTAGTTGCTGGTGTTGATGACGGTATTGCTTACCACTTCTCCGTTGACATAGACGATCTTATGCAGTTTTGCCACAGCCGCGGGATAGAAACTGGAAACGAAATCCGCGTAAACCTTAGTCGGGTCTCCGTTGACTTCCGCGAACGGGGTCAATGACGAGTCGCTCTGCAGGCGGAAGTACTCATAAGGGGAAGCGCCTTCTGCAGGAATGCTGTAGGAGATCAACTCCGCCTTATACTCAACAGTACGGTTCGGTTCGCGATATTCCACGCCATAGATGCGGAATGTGGTCTTTCCGCGGGCGCCGGAGTTATCGACAAAACTCTCGATATAGATTGGATGGTCCAGGTTGTTGCGGAACTTAAAGTCGCTGTTGCCGGCCGAATAGACCATGGCATCCTGCGCCAGCGGAACATAGGTCGGTGTACGCGAGTGGTTCTTACGGTAGGTCACCTCCAGTTCAGACTGAAGGACCGCGTTATATAGCGTCGTTGCAACCTGACAGATACCGCCGCCGGTTTCATCTTCCACGCCGGAAGAAGTATAGGTCGGGGCTTTTTTATAGCCGCCTTCCTCAGTTACCGGACGCATGACGGAGAGTGCGGAGATCTCCTGTCCGGGATAGATGGTCATTCCGTTAAACTTCGTCGTAGCTACGGTGACATTCGTCGTACGATCGCCGTTTGCGGTCGAATACAGGGTCGAATATTCGCCCAGCAGATCTCCGAAGCCTTCAAACACATCCTTGTAGAATTCGGGTTTCGTCGTGTTTCCGACGGCATCGACCTTCAAGATACGTGCATCTGCAAGATCTGTGTTGATGTTTTTGATCGCTGCCAGGATCTCATTGTAGGTAGCATCCTCGCTGATCGAGATGCCTTCGGTTCCGTCCACGATGGTAAATTCGTTCGCGAAACGGCGTACGTATGCATTTTTCGGCTCACAATTGAGCTCTTCCATATGATCGAGCAGGAACTTTACGAGGCTGTCTCTGTCGACCTTCGTCTCCAAAGAAAGCGTCATGCTCGAATATTCCAGATCCTTTTTAGACTTATACTGCGTTACCAGACTGCCGGGAAGCACCAGAGACGAAGCTTCCTTATGGACTTCTGAGCGGTTCGCCCAGGTCAGTCCGAGCTCACTCAGTGGGATCTGCACGAAGGTCTTCGGAGTTGAAACGCGAAGTTTTTTCTCACCGAGTTCTTTGAGCCGCTCTTCAACGAGCGCATCAACCTCCGCTACGGTCAATCCTCCGATCTCGATATCATCCAGGAATACCCCGGCCGGGATCTTCGCATCCTCAGGGAGTTCAAACGCTGCTTCCGAAACGGCCTCGGGAGTTTCTCCCTCAGGATCTGCACTTCCGGTCGCGTCTTCTCCCGTGTGCGTCTCACCCTCGGGTTCTGTCGGGATGTCGGCAGATATCACCGTTCCCTCATTCGGAGCGACAGGCGCATCCTCGGGATCCGCATATATTGGCTTGGCAAACAACAAGAGAACGATTGCCAAAAGCCAGGTAAATCGTTTACATGATCTCATTTGTATCTCTCTTTTCGTTTGTTCTTATCATTCATCGCCCAAGTCATCCTGTGACGGAGCGGGAGTAGCTTCCTGTGTCGGCGGCTGCGTAGGAGCCTGTGTCGGCGCCTCTGTCGGCGGCTGCGTAGGAGCC
>JAFZPG010000034.1 GCA_017550425.1 Lachnospiraceae bacterium
CTCCGGGCACCGCTGCCTTCGAGGAAAGTTCATCCAAAAAACGTTCTACTGTGTAATCTCTCATATTATTATCCTTCTAACTCGCAACTACGATCTGATTTCTTCCGTTTTGTTTTCCATTATACAGCATGCGGTCCGCGATCTCCACGCAGGTCTCGAGACGGTCCGGAGAATGATACTGCGTCATTCCCAGTGTCATCGTAACGCGAAATGTTTTGAAATCGCAGGAAAACTCGGTCGCCCGGAGTTCGTCGAGCATATCTTGCATGAGTCCGTGCATGACGTCCTTTGAGACATTGGCCGCCATCAAAAACTCCTCGCCGCCCCAACGGCAGACGAAACCGGCCGCGCCCAGATGTTTCTGCATGATCTGCGTGGCCTTCTTCAGGACTTCATCGCCCGTCGCATGTCCATAGGTATCATTGACTTTCTTAAAGAAATCGACATCCGCCATGCCAACGCAAAGCGGGATCTCCCGTGTCTCCTCGGTGTTCGCCCGGGAGATCATGCGGCTCAGCTGGTTCTGGCCCGCACGCCGATTCAGAATGCCGGTGAGCTGGTCATTCCGGATGAGATTATTCAGCGCCGCGCCCATCTTCATGCTGTATTCGCCGAGCTCCCCGACCTCATCACCGCGCTTCAAAACCTCCTCGGGAAGCTGATGCGTGAAATCTTCTTTCGTCAGGTAGTTCATGTATTTGGAGATCGAGTTGATATCATCCGACAGACGGCTTGTATAACTTACGACGATCAGGCCGAACAGAATCATAAAGATCAACGATATAAAGAAACTGCGCCCGATATACTTCCAAAGTCTTAAGTTGACCTTGCGTGCCGAAATGCCGACGCCGACCGCTCCTAAGTTTTTGTTTGTCAAACTCTGGATCGGGAGGTAGGTCATATAGTAATAGCGGTCGCCGACTTTCTGATCATTGCCCTGATAGCTGACACCCTTACCCAGGACCGATGCAACGACTTCATCCGTGAGATCCGGTATCTTTTCGGCAGCCGTAACGAGTGCACGGCTCTGTTTTTGTTTTCCCTCTTCCGTGAATAATTCATTCACCTGAAAATCATTGACGCCGATCGTACTGGCGACACATTTGCAGCCGATGTAGATCGAAATATCCAACTGCGCACTCTTTGAGATCGTCTGCAGATAATGCAGGTTCGTCGCATCCAGATTCGCGGGATCCTCTACCTCATTCCATCCGTCGACCTGCACCTTATAGATCTCGAGGGCAGCCTTGGAAACGGAATTCAATTGGTCCCAGATCGCTTTTTCCTGTTGGTCACGTTCGGCGATCGCAAAGAACACGCCGACAACGATGGTCATCAAGACCATCGGCATCAGCATTATAAACAATATCTTTTTGGTTAATTTCTTTTGCATGCCAAACTACCCGGTCACAAGCCTGTATAACCGACTTGTAACTCCAACTGAAATACAATTAAAGCGGATCAGCCCTCGACCAGTTCCTTCGTCTGACGGGCGATCGCCAGCTCCTCATTGGTCGGAATGAGCAGAACCTTTACCTTGGAATCATCGGCGGAAAGGACCGTTTCCTGACCGCGGATGTTGTTCTTCTGTGCGTCGAGTTTTACACCCAGGATCGAAAGATACTTGCAGATGTGCTCGCGTGCAGTGATATTGTTCTCACCGATACCTGCCGTAAATACGATCGCGTCGAGTCTTCCGAGAGCGACCGCGTAGGAACCGATGTATTTTGCAACCTGATATTCAAATACATCCAACGCGATCTGCGTGCGATGGTCGCCTGCTTCGGCAGCCGCCGCCAGATCACGGAAGTCGCTGGATACGCCGGAAACGCCGTACACACCGGACTTTTTGTTAAGGACGTTCATGACCTGCGCAAGGTCCATATGCTCATGCTCTGCGATGAACTCGATGATCGCGGGGTCGATGGCGCCGCTTCGGGTACCCATTGCCACGCCTTCGAGCGGTGTAAGACCCATGGAAGTATCGATAGACTTTCCGCCGTCGACTGCGCAGATGGAGGAACCATTGCCCAGATGGCAGACGATGATCTTCGATGTCTCAAGCGGGATATTCAAATACTCTGCCGCACGTTTGCTTACGAAACTGTGGCTGGTTCCGTGGAAACCATAACGACGGATCTTATATTTCTCATAGTACTCATACGGCAGTGCGTAAAGATATGCCTTCTCCGGCATGGTCTGATGGAAGGCGGTATCGAAAACGCCAACCATCGGCGCATTCGGCATCAATTTCTGACAGGAACGGATACCGATGATATTGGCAGGGTTATGCAGAGGCGCCAGATCGTTGCACTTCTCGATGTCGGCGATCACTTCGTCGTTTAAAATGACTGCGTCGGAGAACTTCTCTCCACCGTGCACGATGCGGTGGCCGACCGCCGAGATCTCGGAAAGAGAACCGATCACACCGCTGACCGGATCGGTGAGTGCCGAAAGGACCAGGGATACTGCGACCGTGTGGTCCGGCATGGCTACGTTTTTATCCAGGACAGGCTTACCCTCCGGTTTGTGGACCAGATGGCCATCGATGCCGATACGTTCACAGAGACCCTTTGCAATGACTTCCTCGGTCTCCATATCGATCAGCTGATACTTAAGTGACGAACTTCCGCAATTGATAACTAAGATCTTCATGTTTTCTCTTCGCTGTTTAAAACAGCCTCTCCTTTCTTCTCCTGCTCCCGTTTGGAGTAGATGCATCCGCAGTAATTCTGACGGTACAGCGAGTAGATCGCCGACAGTTCGATGGACCGTTGGTAGCCGCCTTTCTTTTTAAAATCGCTGAACAGGTAGCCTACCCCGTAGGTCTCTGCCAGTTCCTTTCCGATCTCGTTGAGGACCTGCGCGTTTTTCAACGGACTGATGGACAATGTGGTCGTGAAATAGTCAAATCGTCCTTCCTCAGCCAGTGCCGCAGCCTCCGTCAGGCGCTGGCGATAGCAGCGGAAACACCGCTCGCCGCCTTCCGGGACCTTCTCGTAACCGCGGGCGACCTCCTCGTAGAAGCGCTCCGGCTCGTACGTCCCGCGGATGACCGTGATCGGATGTCCGGCAGGCATCTCGGACACGAGACGGGTCAGCTCGTGATACCGTTTCTCAAATTCCGCTTCGCTCTCGATGTTCGGGTTATAGTAAAAGACCGTGATCTCGAAATAGCGGGACAGATATTCCAGAACATAACTGCTGCAAGGCGCGCAACAACTGTGAAGCAAGAGGCGCGGTACGCTTCCGCCTGCTTCGATCTCCTGTAACGTTCGGTCCAAAAGAATTTGATAGTTTACTTTCTGCGTTTGCATAATGCTTTCTATTAAACCCGAAACACCCGACACGCATTTTCCGCGGATCGCGGTGCGCATCGGGTCTCATTCGGTGTATTTACTGTAAGAAATCTTTGATTCTCTTGCTGCGGACCGGGTTGCGCAGCTTACGCAGCGCCTTGGCTTCGATCTGACGGATACGCTCACGCGTAACGTTAAATACCTGGCCCACCTCCTCGAGGGTGCGGGGATGGCCGTCCTCCAGACCGAAACGGAGAATGATGACCTGACGCTCTCTCTCCTTCAGATCGGAAAGCAGCATATCGATCTGCTCCCGGAGCATGACGGTCTCGACATTGCCCTCGGGGGTCACGGCGTTATTATCCGCCACAAAATCGCCCAGGTTGGAGTCGTCCTCCTCGCCGATCGGTGTTTCGAGGGAAGCAGGTTCACGCGCGATCTGCATGATCTCGGAGACCTTCTCCTCGCTCATCTCCAATGCCTGCGCCAGTTCGGAAACGCTCGGCTCGTAGCCGAGTTCCAGCGTCAACTTACGCTGCATCTTCGACATTTTATTGATGGTCTCGACCATGTGGACCGGTACACGAATGGTTCTCGCCTGATCGGCCAGAGCACGTGTGACAGACTGGCGGATCCACCAGGTCGCATAGGTCGAAAGTTTATATCCTTTGGAGTAGTCGAACTTCTCAACGCCTTTGATCAGGCCCATGTTGCCCTCCTGGACCAGATCCAGGAAGCTCATGCCGCGGCCGGTGTAACGCTTCGCGATACTTACGACCAGACGCAGGTTGGCCTCGATCAAACGCTTTTTCGCTTCTTCTTTTTCCTCTTCGGTACCGTTCTGCTTCCGCTCCGCGAGGATGCGTTCCTCATCGTTCGTCAACAGGGAAAATGAACCGATCTCCTTCAGGTACATGCGGACAGGATCTTCGGTCCCGACGCCTTCCAGAAGTTCCATGGAATCTAAATTGATGTCCTCTACATCGATGTCTCCCTCATCGCCCCCCGGAAAATCAAAATCGTCCTTGAAGTCATCGGAGAAATCGTCTTTGAAATCATCTTTGAAATTGTCTTTAAAATCATCTTTGAAATCGTCTTTGAAATCATCATCCGGATAGCCGGCGTCATCAACGATATCCGCCGGAAGGACCTCGATCTTTTTATCCTCCAGATAACTGATGATGTAATCCATCTCGTCAGAGATATCGCGGTCTTTGAAAAAATCCATTACATCGCTTACTTCCAATGTGCCTTTTTTCTTTTTGCCAATCTCCACGAGGCGACTGAGCTGTTCGTTTAACGCTTCTCTGTCCATTAAACAAATCCTCTCTTCGATATATTCGGAAAGGTTTTCGCAGACGCCAAAAAGGCGAAAGGAAACACTTTCACAGATTAAGTTATTATAGCAAGCAGTATATTAAAAGTCAAGGATTTACACAAAAAGTTCAGACTAAAATATGTAAAGCCCTGGGCTCGACCGAAATATCCGCGCGTGTCAGGCTTCCGGCGTACTCTCCGTCCACGACCCAGTCGACCGGCTGGTCGGATAAGATCGTTACCGAGGACACCTTCGCCCGGATGACATTGTCCGATTCGTTCTTTGAAAGCATGGCCCAGACGATCTCGTTGTATTCCACGGGGCTCTTCGGTTTGCGTATCAGCGTCATCTCGAATCTGCCGTCGTTCAGGTCGACGTTTTTACCGGCCAGGTCCTTAAATCCGGCAACACTCGATGCGTTGGAGACCATGCCGAACAGGAACTCTCCGGACACTTCCGAGCCGTCGGAAAGGCGCACCTTCAGGCGTTTCGGCTTGATGCCGGGCAGTTTTTTGATCGCCTCGATGATGTAGGCAGAATGGCCGATGGTGTTCTTCATCTCCTGCGGTGTCGAATAGGTGACCTCGGTAAAGGCACCGAAGCACGCCACATAGACGAAAGGCTTATCATTTAAGCGTCCCACATCGACAACGAGTTCACGGTCTTCCTTCGTGCGCGATGCCGCCCCGAGGAGCGATTTCGGCAAATGCAGCGTGCGCGCGTAGTCGTTCGTCGATCCGGAAGGGATGTAACCGAATTTCGGGCGTTTCTCCTGCGGGATCGCGAGCAGAGCCGTGACGGCTTCATTCAGCGTGCCGTCGCCGCCGCTGACGATGAGGCGGTCGAAATCCGTCGCCAGATGCTCGATCGCTTTTGTGATGTGTCCCGCGTACTGGGACGCGATCACCGTGCAGATAAAGCCGGCGCCGGTATAGAGGTTGACGACGTCCGAGAGGCGGCTCTTCATGGCGCCTTTGCCGGAAGTCGGATTGTACAGAAGTAATAGTTTTTTCATGCCTTGTCCTCCATTTCATCCAGATGATACGGAGTTACCTGATATACATAGTAGTTCAGCCAGTTGCTGTAGAGCGTATTCGCATGGCAGCGCCAGGTCAGGATGGGCGTGATCTCGCTGTTGTCATCCGCATAGTAATTCTGCGGCGGAGCGATGTTCAGGCCTTTGTTGACGTCACGCTTATACTCCATGTCGAGGGACAGACGGTCATATTCCGGATGGCCCAGAATGAAGATCTGTTTGCCGTCGCGACTCTTTAAGAGATACGGTCCCGCCTCGTCGCTGACCGCGAGCAGGTCGAGATTTTCCGTCTTTTCGATCTCCTCCATGGACACGGTGCTGTAGCGGGAATGCGGCGCATAAAATACGTCATCGAAACTGCGGACGATCGGACTTCTGCGATCCAAAACGCGGTGCAGATAGATGCCGGAATATTTGCCGACTTCGACCGGTACCTTATGCAGGCCGAAATGGTAATACAATCCGGCCAATGCTCCCCAGCAGATATGCATCGTCGAGGTCACGTGACGCTTCGACCAGTCCATGATCCGGGTCAGTTCCGGCCAGTAATTGACGTCCTCGAACTCGATGGTCTCCAGAGGTGCTCCGGTGATGATCATGCCGTCGAAATAGCGGTTTCTCACCTCGTCAAAGGTCTTGTAAAACTTATTCAAATGCAAGATGGATGTGTTTTTCGACTCATGCGTGGCCATTCGAAGGAAGGTCAGTTCCAACTGCAGCGGCGTGTTCGAAAGCGCGCGCAAAAGCTGGGTCTCGTAGTCCTCCTTCAAGGGCATCAGATTCAGGATCGCGATCTCCAGCGGACGGATGTCCTGGCTGGAAGCACGCGTCTCATCCATGGTAAAGATATTCTCGGAATCCAACACTTCTCTGGCCGGAAGGTCATTTTGCACTTTGATCGGCATGGCAATCTCCTAACTCCCGTTTCAGGCGGGACCGGCGCCCGTCTTGGCGAGCGCGAGAAACTCTTCTTCACTGATCACGGGCACATTCAGCTGGGCCGCTTTTTTATTCTTCGAAGAAGAGGATGTTGTATCGTTGTTGATCAGGTAATCGGTATTCACGGATACGCTTCCCGACACCTTTCCACCGAGAGACTCGATGAGATCGACCAACTGTTTGCGGTTCTCGAAGGAATTGAGAGAACCGGTGATGACAAACGTCTTACCGCTGACCTGTGTCTTTTCTCCCGCGCTTTCTTCCACCTGCGGAAAATGAACTTCGGCCAGCAGTCGTTTTAACAGGGCGAGGTTTTCCTCGTCACTCATATAGGCGCGGACGGAGGATGCGAGAACCGGACCGATGCCGGAAACGGCAGCCAGATCCTCTTCTTTTGCCTCCGCGATCGCCAGCAGATCCTGTCCGAACGCGCGGCACAAAACCTTCGCGTTCGCAGGGCCGATGCCTGCGATGCCGAGCCCGTATAACAGCGCGGCAGGCGTCGTCTCACGCGCCGCCTCGATCGCCGCGGTCAGGTTGTCGAACGATTTCTCGCCGATGCCTTCCAACGCGATCACGCGCTCTTTTTGCGTATCTTTCAACCGGAACAGATCGTCCGGCGTATGCAAGGCTCCGCAACCGATCAGTTTCTCCAACGTGGCCTCCGACAGGCCGTCGACATTCAACGCATCCCTGCTGACAAACAGCGCAAATGCCTTCAAATGCTTGATGGGACATTCTGCCGACGGACAGTACAGTTCGCGTGCGCTGTTTTCTTCGCGGATCTGTGTTTTCGCGCCGCAGATCGGGCATGTATCCGGGATCGGCGCCTTACCGCTGCCGGTCAGATTTTCCGCGATCTGGGGAATGATCATGTTCGCCTTGTAGACCCGGATCGTATCGCCGATCCCGAGTTTCAACTGCTCCACGATCGAAACATTATGCACGCTGGCGCGGGTGACGGTCGTTCCTTCGAGCTCCACCGGATCGAACACCGCGACCGGATTGATGCGTCCCGTGCGCGAAGGGCTCCAGAAGATCTCGCGAAGCGTCGTTTCTGCGGTCTCATCCGCCCATTTGAACGCGATGGCGTTGCGGGGAAATTTCGCGGTCCTGCCCAGCGAACGGCCGTAAGCAATGTCGTTCAATGTGAGCACCAGGCCGTCGGACGGTACCGGATTCTCCTGAATGGCGCCGGCAAAATACTTCACCTGATCCTGAACGGAATCCGAGGTGACCGTGTAATGCTCGACAACATCAAAGCCCTGTTTCGCCAGCCAGTCGAACTGGTCGGTCACGAGTTTGAATTCCTGCTCGCTTCCGTTCTCTTCGGCCGAGATCAGCGCGAAGGCATAGAAGCGCACACGGCGGGCCGCCGTTACCGCGCTGTTTAACTGCCGGACCGAACCGGAACAGAGGTTGCGCGGGTTTTTGTATTTCTCTTCCCCCTCGGGGAGGGAAGCATTGACCACGTCAAAATCATCATAGCGTATAACGGCCTCTCCGCGCAAGATGAGGCGCCCCGAAAAAGGAATTTTTTTCGGTACATTGAGGAATGTTTTCGCGTTCGGCGTGATGACCTCACCGACCTCGCCGTTGCCACGAGTCACGGCCTTCAATAGTTCGTGGTTCTCGTAGGTCAGGACCACCGTCAGACCGTCCATCTTCCAGGAGAGCACTCCCTCATGGCCGGCCAGAAATCCGGCGAGGGCGTCCACATCCTTCGTTTTATCGAGGGACAGCATCGGCGCGGGATGACGCTCCTTCGGGAGTTCGCTCATGACCTCGTAGCCGACCTTCACGGTCGGGCTGTCGGCGCGGACCATTCCGGTCTTCTCCTCCAGTGCCAGAAGTTCATCGTACAACGCATCATACTCATGGTTCGGCATGATCTCCGTGCCGGTCTGGTAGTAAGCGTAGGATGCTTCGTTTAATATGCGGATGAGTTCATCCATTCGTTTGATATCGTCCATAGAGCCCCCTCTCCTTCGGTCTGCCTAGCCGGATCAGCGTTTCTTGAGCATACGATATAACTGCGCGGCTGCATTGTCCGGCACTTCCCGGACTTCGCCGACGCGAAGCTTTCCGAGTTCCAGGTTCATGATCCGGATGCGCTTTAAGCGGCGTACATGATAGCCTTCGCTCTCGCACATGCGACGGATCTGGCGGTTAATGCCTTGCGTCAGGATCATGTGAAATGTGCACTCGCCGCTTTGGAACGCGGTGCACGGACGCGTGACGACATCGCCTAAGTCCACGCCTGCCTGCATCTTCTTTAAGAAGTCTTCGGTCACGGGAGCGTCGATGGTCACAACGTATTCCTTTTCGTGTTCATTGGCCGCGCGCATGATCTCGTTCGCGAGATCCCCCTGGTTCGTCAACAGGAGCAGGCCTTCACTGGTCTTATCCAGGCGTCCGATGGGGTAAATGCGCTGCGGATAATGGATATAATCGATGACATTGTCCTTCTCGCGTTTTTCCGCCGTGCAGACGATGCCGCGCGGCTTGTAAAACATGAGCAGGATCGGTTTTACATTGCTCTTTTTCTTCGTCAGAGGTTTACCGTTAACTGTGATGGTGTCGCGGTCCGAGACCTGCATGCCGGTGGTCGCCGGATGTCCGTTCACGGTGACCCGCCCCTCTTCGATCAGGCGGTCGGCCTCCCGGCGCGAGCATACGCCGACGGCGCTTAAATATTTATTGATCCGTGTCAGTTCCATGCGTATCACCTCCGTCGGATTCGAGTCCGTCTGCTATGAACATCGCGTCACCGAAACTGAAGAAACGGTAACGCTCGCGAATCGCTTCCGCATATGCTGCCAACACGTGCTTGCGCGTCGCCAGTGCGGAAACCAGCATGAGCAGGGTCGACTGCGGCAAATGAAAGTTCGTGATCAGACCGTCGAGCACGCGGAAGGTATAACCCGGATAGATGAAGATATCCGTCCATCCGCTGACGGGCTTCAAAGCGGAAGACCCCAGGATCGCCGCGGCCGATTCGATCGTGCGGCAGCTGGTCGTGCCAACGCAGATGACGCGGTGGCCGCTCTCTTTCGCGCGATTGATCTTCCCCGCCGCCTCTTCGTCCAACATAAAGAACTCGGAGTGCATATGATGGTCGGTGATCTCCGTTACCTTCACCGGACGGAAGGTCCCCAGTCCGACATGCAGGGTCACATAGGCGATGGAGATGCCCTTTTCTTCGATCTGTTTCAGCAGTTCCTTCGTGAAATGCAAGCCGGCCGTCGGTGCCGCCGCCGAGCCGTCGTATTTCGCGTACACCGTCTGATAACGGTCTTTATCCTTAAGCTCGTGTGTGATGTACGGGGGAAGAGGCATCTGCCCCAGCTGATCCAGGATCTCCTCGAAGATCCCTTCATAGATGAAACGGATCTTACGGTTGCCCTCCTCCATCATGTCGACGACTTCCGCCTTTAAAAGGCCGTCGCCGAACTCGATCACGGCGCCCGGACGCGCTTTTTTCCCTGGTTTCACAAGGCACTCCCAGCAGTCATTTTCCAGGCGCTTTAAAAGAAGCACCTCCACCTTACCACCGGTGCCCTCCCGGCTTCCGATCAGACGCGCCGGGATCACTTTTGTATTGTTCAGGACCAGGCAGTCGCCCGGCTCCAGATAGTCAATGATATCATAAAAATGCTTGTGCCCGATCTGCCCTGTTGTCTTATCGAGCAACATCAGCCGGGACTCCGAACGGTTCTCGATCGGATCCTGGGCGATCAGCTCCTGAGGCAGTTCATAATCAAAATCTTTTACTTGCATTTTTCCTCCAAAGCCATCACGGCTTAATATCCGTACCACAGGTGGTAACGCCACTTCTTTCTGCCGGTCTGTCGTTTTGCAACAGCTGCGGCCAGTTTGTTACGTGCCATGCGGACGGTCTTTCGTTCATCGGGTGAAAGTTCCCTGTTTCCGAAGAAACACAGATTGATCGCTTCGATCGCCTGCGTAAAGAGTTCTTCCTCCTGACCCAGGTCATCGAACCAGTTTATGATCTCGGCCGCATCCGTCTCATAGGTAAACACATGCTGCTCGAGCGTTGCCAGTTTTTTCATATCCTGATAGAGCGCTGAAATGCTCCTTACCGTATCTTTTTGGGAGAAACCGCGGTGCCGTCTCGATACCATCAGACTTCTGCGAAGCATGATCAACAGATAGAGCGCCAAAGCGATACCCAAAACAATAGCGACGACTTTCAGGATCGCGAGCAGGATGGGCCAGATGGAAGTTCCGTTCTCGTTCTCTTCCGACGCTGCGGCAGACGAACCGGGTTTCGGAGTGAGTGAACCGGGGCCGCCCGGAACCACGCTTGCACTGGGCTTTGAAGGGTCTTTCGCCCCGACCGACGTTGCATTTGTTCCGTTCTCATCCGTTGTAGCGGACGGGTCCTTCGTATGTGCTTCCGTCGAAGCTTGCGTCGAATTCGGCCGGTTATTATTCTGATTCGGCTTCTGCCACTCATCGGTTGTCCCGAAGCCCGGCGTAACCTCGATCGGTATCCATCCGAGGTTTCGCAGGTAGATCTCGGTCCATGCATGTGCATTTTCCTCGGTCACATCCTGCTCTCCGCTGTTGAAAGGTGCCAAATAGAAACCTTCTACATATCGCGCCGGAATGCCCAACAACCGGAACATCAGCGTTCCGGCGGTAGCAAAATGCATGCAATATCCCGAATGCTTTTCAAATAAAAATGTATCAACAAAATCGGCATCTCCGCGGATCTTTCCGGGAGACAAGGAATACTCCGCCAGTTCGGCCAGTGCATCCCGTACATATATGATCGCATCCTCTACACCATCCACGCGGACATCCTTCATGTACTCACGAAGTTTTGTAACGCTGTCCGGAACGTTCAGGTACTCATCCAGAATGTGTTCATAGGCTTCCGCGCCGGAGTTCTGACTATCCAAACCATAGTATTCAAAGAGCAGTTCCGGAATCATACGTCCGTTTCTTTGATCCGAAACGGCAGTGATGTATCGCGTGCTCCCCTCGTCCTGCCACAGTTCTCTGATCACGCTCGAGGAATAGATCTCGTTATAAAATCGATCGGCCAGGTTCTGCGGTGTATCCGTTACGGCATCCATATATCCGTGTTCATGGCAATATGCATCATATAAACGAACCAGGTAGACAGGATTATAATTCATCAAGTCAAAACTCTCGACACTTCCGATCGCCGGCTGTAATTGGGAATACGGACGGGTCGTGGCGCCAAAAGAAGCTGGCAGATTCGCCATATAGGGGAGCGGCTTATATCCGTCATTATAATCCACATTCTCGATGAAGACGGAGGATCGCTGGAAATTCAGGCTGTTTTTCAACCTCTCGTCGCCTATATTATACTGGGCGTACTGTTCCAGTACCGAAGTGGTCATTCCGATCCTGGTATACCCTCGGTTCGAAAAATCTTTGGGAAGCAGGGTCTTATATTGATTTCGGATCACATCGGGCAGATCGGCCCAGCGTTTTCCGGTATACACCTCTCCTACGTAACACTTGATATAGGAATATTTGTAGTAGGCATCTCCCGTTCTTTGGACGCGCAACAATACATGGTCTTTATCCGGCTTCATGCTACCGGTCGAGGCCAGATCGCCGCCGCTGATACCGCCCGATGTCGTTCCGAACATTTTATTCCGGATCGCACGCAGCAGTTTCTCGGGGCCACCGGAATACATAAACTCCTGAGCCGGTTTTACGGCCTCCGTGACCTTTTCCTCCAACAGCGGGGGAAATGTGATCGCCACGATCAGCGTCGCGAAAATGATCCCGAAGAGCACATTGACCGACTTCGGCGGACGAATGCAGAAGATCGATTTTTCAAGTTCGCCTTTGGGCTTCACCAACTGCTGCTTCTCTTCGATCTTCATCTGGGTGCCGAGCACGGACAAAACCGCAAAAAGGAAGATCAGCCGAAGGAAATAGAACCGGTCAGGCATATATCCATTCATCAAAAAAACAAAGCACGGGAACAAAAGTGCCAGGCAAACCGACGAAAAACGGAACTTCCGGATCATGCTGTAACCGAGTAGCATCGTAAACGGCAGATGGAGGATCAGCAGCATGCCCAGCGGGCCTTCTCCGAAGCCCCAAAAACCGATAAGGGCGATATCCGAACCGGTCCCGAAGCCGTCCCATCTGAAGCCGTAATATTCGGAAAATGAACGAATCAGTACATCGAGTAATGTCCTGGTATCATTTGGCTTTTCTATATTTGCAGTGATCTGGTAACTGAGCCAGAACAGATAAACGGCAACCAATACCAGAACGACCGGAAATCGGGTAAAACGGAAACTCCAAAACAGGATAACGAGAGCCGAGATGAAAGCGATCGGAAACAGCAGCCCCAATACATTGGCCCGGAACGAAAATGTCTCGTTAAACTGATAGACCACCATAAATTGGGCAAACATCAGAACCGAAAAAACGACACCCAAATAAGCGACCATACCAACTACCGAGATTCGGCGGTCACGTACGATCGGCTTATACGCAGTATCGATCTCATTTCTCTTTTTTCTTCTGAATAACATGTTTACCCTCTATTCGCCATTCTCTCGCTTTCCTTCGGAAAGCGGAACGGCTCCGTTGCAGGTTTTTCATACAAAACCTGCAACATGAGAAGTTTGGTTTTTTCTTCTGAGGGATACCGATGAAGAAAAAATAAACTTCGATCATGCTCGATCGGTACTTTTCGAGCCTTGTATCATTCACATGACGACCAGTTCAACCCCTGACAGCTGGTTCATCAGATCTTCGGAGGCGAAGCGGTATTGGATGTCACGGGCTATGACTTCCTGTTCGGGTTCGTTGGATTTGAGGTCGGTATCGGAAGATAAAATGATCAGTTCATCCGCAACCGACCGTTTTGCCATCAGCAGTTCATCCTGCTCCAAGCCGGTGTTGCGTACGCCTGTGATGACCACGAACTGGCGCATCCGGTTCTCCAGTTTTGCTTCGGCGAAAACGATCGGAAGCGGTAACTCCCGGATCGGAGCCGAGCATCTCAGGAACTCTGCGAAAACCTCGTACAAATCATCGATCTCGTAGACGGTGACCTGATGCATCTGCAGGTTCTGCTGGAACCACAGCAGAGTGAACGGACATTCGGCCTCCAGCAGCGACAGCCCGACCGACAACGTCATCGTCATGCGATCGGAATACTCCTCTCGCGTTTTATAATTCATATCCACATAAAGACAGACGCGGCTGCACAGAGGCATACCGAAATCCTTTACCATCAGGTCTTCCGACTTCGCGGACAGTTTCCAATGCACTCTCTGCAGTTTATCTCCCGGCTGCATCGTGTGGAAACTTACGATCTCCGAAGGATCTTCACCTACCAGTGTTGAATGAAACCTCGAAGCATTCGCGATATCATGCCATATGGAGTTTCGGTTTTTGATCGGCATCAGAGTATACTCCGGAAGCACGACCACCGACTGTTTCTGGTTCACTTTTCTGCCCCATCGGAACAGACACAACCAGTCATACACACGGATCTTTTTTATTCGGACCTCCGCGAGTCCACAATACTTAAACGTGACCGGTATCCGGATATCCATGGTCTCTCGCGCGGTCAATGTTGCCGCGACCCGGATCTTCTCGGACCGGCCCGACGTCAGATAATATGCATAAAGAATGCATTCCACTTTTGTAAGTGTGAAAGGCGAACGGTTTCGAAGGCGGACCTGGAAGGTGGCCGGTTTATTCGGCAGGGACGCCGAATAATTGCCCCGGACCAATGCGACTCTCACGAAAAAAGAAAGGATGAACGAAACCACCATAGATATTACGGGCACAAAAATCAGAACCGATAAAAGATAGATCGGTTCATCCTGCAGATATGAGATCGCTATTCCGTATATACCCAGCAATACCAATATGTATACGAGCAGATTTCGGTTCATTTCCTCTTCCTAACGCGCCTTACCGCTTTCCGGTTTTTCTACAGATGCGAGGATCGCTTCGATGATCTGATCTTTCGTTCTCTTCTCGATCCTGGCTCTGGAATTCAATAAGATACGATGACGTACGACATCGGCAAATATGTCGGTAATATCGCGCGGCTTGACATAATCACGGCCGGACATAAATGCATTTGCGCATGCCATTCGCATAAGGGCTATACCTGCGCGAGGGCTGGCGCCGAGTTCCAGATAAGGGTTTTCACGCGTCGCTGCTACCAGCGCCACGATGTATTGATAGATCACATCATGCACAAAGATCTGATCGACCTTATCCTGCATGGCCAATACCTGCTCCCTCGTCATCAGCGGCTTTAACGAAACACTGCTGCCGCCGGGAACATGCTTCGAACGGAGGATCGTGATCTCGTCCTCATCCTTCGGATAGCCCATAGAGAGCTGGATCATAAAACGATCGAGCTGGGACTCCGGCAGGAGCTGCGTACCGGCGGAACCGGCGGGGTTCTGCGTCGCCAGAACGATAAAGGGCTTCTCCAGTTCGTACGTCTTACCGTCGACGGTCACGTTTCCCTCCTCCATAACTTCGAGAAGCGCAGACTGCGACTTCGGCGAGGTACGGTTGATCTCATCCGCGAGAAACAGGTTGGTGAAAATGACACCGGGAACGAAACGGAAGCTTCCGGCCTCTTTGTCATATAAGTTAAAGCCGACAACGTCCGAAGGCAAAACATCCGGCGTAAACTGAAGACGGCGCGTAGCCAACTGGCAAACGCCTGCGATCGCCATCGCCATGGTCGTCTTTCCGAGTCCCGGAATATCTTCGATCAAAACGTGACCGCGGGCCAGCATAGCGCAGAGCACCTTGCGGACCACTTCGTCCTTTCCGATAATGCTGCGTTTGATCTCCTCCTGAACGCTGATCAACAATTCTTCATCTGTCATTTCATTCATCCTTTCCTGCCTGGTTCGTGGTCTCGGGTTCTTCGCCGAGCAGCCGGATCAGGCGACCGAGTTCGTCATCACGGTCGCAAGCCTGTGAAAATGCACGATTGACCTGAACCATCAGCGAGATAACATCTCGGTTATTTGTCATCATATTCAAATGTGCCGCAAGTTCTTCACTCATCGGACCGTTGTAGATCCTCCATTCATCATCCACCTTCTTCAGGTAGAAACGGATCAGTGTCGGTGCCGGCGTCTGAACTTCTTTAAACTTGATCTCATACAGCACATACAAAACCAGTTCATCGGCTGCCAGGCCATCCGCTTCGTAGCATTTGATCCCGCGATATCCGTCGATGATCTGCGCTTTGCGCTTGAGTACGTTTTCATCGATAGCGATCGTATCCGGATCATAATAGCAATTCCGGATCGTCTCGATATCGCAGTCAGCGGTCGCATTATAATACTTCGTCATCAAAGCCAAAACGCTCTCATCCGCATCGTTGATCTTGTAT
Organism: Lachnospiraceae bacterium; assembly: GCA_017550425.1. Lineage (GTDB taxonomy): Bacteria > Bacillota > Clostridia > Lachnospirales > Lachnospiraceae > UBA1201. The sequence continues at coordinate 15,999 of JAFZPG010000034.1, forward strand.
TCCAGCGAGTACTGTTCGGTATCCTCAATGAACTCTGTCGTGCTCTCGCCGGGCCGGCTCGCAGGATCCTGTGAACCGGTAGTATCCGCCTCCGTCGTTCCCGCTCCTGTGCTTTCGATAACGCCTGGCGTCTCTGCCGTGGTTTCCGCCGGGTCCGGCTTACGGCCACCCCATATAAAGATATACGCAAGCACAGTCAATAATACTACGCCGGCGGCAACGGAAATCATGATCCATGCCAGACGGTTGCTCTCTTTATCTTCTTCCTCCTGGGAAATGAACTTCTCGGAGGTTTCTTCTTCCTTTTTGGGCTCTTCGGTCTTTTCAGGTTCTTCGGTCTTTTCGGGATCTTTCGTCTGCTCAGGCTCTTTTGTTTTCTCGTCCAATCCGGATGTCTCAGGCTTCTCAGGATCCTCGGTTTTCCCCGGTTCCTCGTCTTCTTCGGTCTCTTCGACCTTCTCCGTCTCTTCGACCTTTTCGGGTGCTTCTTCCTTCGCGGTTTCTTCGGTCTTAACCGCTTCTTCCTTCGCGGTTTCTTCGGTCTTAACCGCTTCTTCCTTCGCGTCCTCCTCTGTCTTCACCGATTCTTCCGTCTTCTCGATTGCCTCATTCAAAGCGGTCGTTTCGACCTTTACGAGATTTTCAACCTTCACCGGATCTCCGTCCTTTGAAGAGTTCTTTGACTTATCGGCCGCATTTTCCTGCACGGGCTCGTCAAACTTCGGCAATGACTCCACCGAGATCTTATTCTCGGCAGGTTTTTTCTCGGGTTTTTCGGGCGCCGAAACAGAAGCCGCAGATTTCTGCGCCTTCTTCTTCATGTATGCCGCATATGCCGCAGCCGCTTCCTCATCCGGACCCGAAATGCCGAAGATCTGCTCCTCTGCAGAAGCTTCCTCTTCCGGAATGTCATCCACGGGATCTTCCTCGATGTCTTCCTCCACCGGAAGCTGCAGTATCTTATCTTCATTGATCCCTATTTTTTTCAACTGCTCCGGCGTCAATGGCGCCGAGCGGAACTTCTTTTTATTTCTTTTTTTCACAGATATATACCATCGTCACAGACCCGTTCAAACCCCCTCTGATCCGAACTGTCGTTGACGTCACTTTCATTAAAGATCGACGGGTCCGCAAATGCTTTACGGATCCTCTCGAAAAAAACATATACGGAGTTATTATATCAGAAACGGGCATGGATTTCAACACGCATTTATGAAAAGTCGAACCATTTCCCGCTTGACATTTCGGGGTCGTTATAGTAGAATGATGCTTGTTCGAAATGCATCTGTAGCTCAGTGGATAGAGCAATGGCCTCCGGAGCCATGTGCGGTGGTTCGATTCCACTCAGATGCACAC
>JAFZPG010000035.1 GCA_017550425.1 Lachnospiraceae bacterium
CGCGGAGGAGGAAGCCCTCGCAGACGACTACATCGCCATGCTGATGGAGATGAAAGCAGCGAAACAGGCGCAGGCTTCTGCTGCCGCAGCACAGCCGACTTCGACTGCCGCAGCAGCCGTCGATCAGCCGACCCCTGCAGAATCGGCAGCGGTCCCGACCTCCGGCGTCTCCGGTGTTGAGGCAAGCGCAGCACCCGTCGAGACACAGGCCCCCGCGCCGGAAGTTCCGACCGCGGCCCCGGAGCCTGCACAACCCGCACAGCCGGCACAACCGGCCGCCACTGTCGATACCAACTACGAGGACAATCTCTACCGGTTTTCGCCGGAATACGCGGAGGGAGTCATTGAGTGCGTACTGGAAGTTCCGGTCGCAAAGATCCGCCGTGGCGTCTACACCGGCGCGATCGAGCACGATCTCGACCTCTGGATGGTCGTGGCCGCCCGTGATGAATATGTCCTGGGCCAGACCCACTACTGCATCTACGGCCACAATTCCACGAAGCAGGACCTGTCGTTCAACAACCTGCAGCCCAACTGCAAACTCGGCGACACCTTCACTCTCACGAACGAAGAAGGCGTCTACGAATACACCATCACGAAACTCTTCTCGGAGAGCCGCAGTCGCGTCACCAAAAACTACGTGGATAACTTCAACATCGATAAAAATCTCTGCTACATCATTACCTGCGGTCGCAACGAGCACCGCTACAAAGACTTCATCGTAGAGGGTACATTGACCAAATTCACTCCTTTGGAGGAACTGATAAAATAATAACAACGGCGGGAAATGCTGATCGCATTTCCCGCCGTGTTTTATATCTTGATCGTGATGATCGGAATGTCCGATCAATATGCTGAGATATTCAGTTCATTTTTCACGTTTTCTTTAAACGTTTCGATCGCCTGTTCGCGCGTATAATTGCCTACAACATAGTTGGAGACAGCGTTGCGCCAAAGGGTATCGATCCGATCATCGTACTCCGTTAAATTGTCGCCGGTGACATCTTCACTCGCTTTGACAAATACCGGAAATGCATCTTGACCGCCCAACATCTCCATCTCGCCGTTGGATCTGCCCAAGACAGCAGCAGATGCTACGCAATCCTTCGTGGAAACATCGGAAAACAGTTTTCCGTTTGCCATCAGATACTGAAGGCCGTCATCGGAAGTATCCAGTGTGATGAACTCGATCAGTTCGCGGACACCTTCCTTCAGATCCGCGTCCTTAGTAACTGCCTTATTGGCCATGACCCAGGTGCCGCCCCAGAAGAAATTCACCGGTGCCTGACAAATGCCCCACTCACCGAAAGTACCGTTCTGGAGGACCTCTCCGGTTTTCTCATCGACGATCCGGCCGCATTCCTGATACATAACAGAATTGATCAGCCATGCCGGACCGAAGAAACCGAATACCTTCTTGGATCCTTCCTGCTTCATGTCTTTTCTCCACTCCGCAGACCAGTCCTGAGTTCCATTGGAAAAACCGTCGTCGTACAATCGTTTCGCGTAATCCAGAAAAGCTTCTCTCTTCGGATCGATATACAGTTTTCCGTTAACAAGCCAGCTTTTATCCGAACTGCCCTCGATCACGTGCCAAAGGTCACCTTCGCCCGATACGATCGAATAGCCTTTTTCCTTGCATTTCTCTGCAGCCAGGAAGAATTTCTCCCAGCCGGGTCCGATCTCCGATGCGATCTCATCCGGATCATCGGTTCCGAAAACTACCTTCGCGATCGGACGATAATAAATGAAAGCTCCACCGGTCGACTGGTATCCCAGGCCGACGACGTCATCATCTCTCTTCGCAACTTCTACGCTGTACTCCGCGATCTGCGCCTTATCGATCTTGCTGTCAACGTCGATGCCCAGCTCCTCATAGGTTGCAGCGTAGGAAGCCATTTCGCCCTGAGTATATCTCATAACAAAAGACGAATCGGCCGTATAGATGACCGGAGTATCACCTGATTTCAATAATTCATCCAGCGCCTTTTTGTAATTGGTCGCATCAGATGTTATCGTAGTGCAGGAAATGTCATATTTCTCCGCAAATTCCGGATTCAGTTCGCCGTATCTTTTTACGATCTTCTCAAACTCATCCGAAAAAGCCAAAACGTTGATCTTGGTTTTGCCTTTGTTCGTTACGGTTCCATCCGGAGTGGTCGAATCATAATAGTCCGCGCTCATCTTGTATACAGAGAGCAGACGGTCCATCGTTCTGGCGACTTCAATACCCTCGTCGGACTTGAAGGAAGTCTTTCCGTCTTTATCGATCTCAAAATCGGAGAATGTGTAACCGATAAAGTGGTCAGTTTCCGAATTCCGGTCAAATTCACCCTTTACACGGTATACATACATAACCTTGTTGAAGCAAGGACGGTTGTAATTGCCCAGCTGCGTGCGCTCATCTTTCTTCAGGGTAAAGATCAGGATCTTTTCCAGATCCATATCTTCGTATTCCTTCAGGGTGCCCATCCACTGCCCCTGGTAAACGCCTTCCAGCGCCTTGACCATCGGGATCAATTTCTCCTTAGGATCATCCAAAAGGCCCATGATCTCGTCAGAATCTGTGATGAATGCGCCCTCACCGTGAGCCTTGATCTTCTTCTCGGTCTCCTTAACGGTGTAACCTTTCTTCTGGAGATACTCGCTGACTTCGACGGTAAAGGTAACTTCCTCATCCTCTTCGAACGTCATCTTATTGTAGCGGTTCTCACCGTTTACATAATATGTGAAGTAGCTCTTGGTGCCTTCCGGAAGTTTATCCTTGTTGATCTCGACCTGGATCATCGGAGCCTTACCCATGAATACGATGATATCATCGCTGAACGGATCGATGCTCTCAACTTCCTCCAGACCGGATACGGTCACTTCCTTCTCGGTAGTGGACAATTTGATGCCATAACGGGCCAGATCATACGAACCTGCATCAAACTTCAACGTAACCTTGTCGCCGTTTTTCAGGTTCTCATTGGGAGAAACCGTCGCGTCACAATACCAGAAGTTGGTCGCCGGCATATCAACATCCCTTTTCGCCTGAAGACGAGCGGTGCCCTGACCGTCATAGCCTTTGAAGATCAGCTCATAATAATCAAAGGGATCGACCGACTTCACTTCATCCAGGCCGCTTACGATAAATTCTTTTTCTCTGGCCGTTGTGACTACTTTATCCGTTTCCAACATGCTTTCGAACGTTACAACATACTTTAATTTGAAAGTATCGCCGTTGGAAAGTTTGCCGCTTTTATCATAATCCGGCTCAACAGAACCATACTTCGAAGACATTTCCGAAAGATTCTTTTTGTCCAGTTTGTAATCCCCATATCCGTTAACACCAGTAAAAGTAACAGAGCAACCTTCGAAAGGATCGAACGCCGTTCCCTCTACCAGACCTTCAACCTTTACGGTAAAAGAAGCGTTACTGAGCGCCAGTCCATGAGAAGTAAGAAGTGCAGACTCAGAGCCGTCGACCGTGATCGTAACGGTGTCTCCGTTCTTCAGTTCTTTCTCGGGTTCCGCCTTGATCTTAAGCTGTTTGTAGATCTTCTTCAGTTCTTCCTCCGCTTCCGCGCGGGTCAGTTCCGGGAACATTTTATCCATGTATTCGCGATCCTGCGCAAATTGCGTGTTCATCGTCCAACTCGGAGATCCCGAACCTTCGAAGCCTTTGATCGTTACATCGATGAATTCCTTACAGTCAATGGCCTTCGCATCTTTTGATTTACCGCATGCGGTGAGCGCCATCATGGCAAACATCATGACCAGCGCGAAGGAAAGGACGCGCTTAACCTGTTTCATTTGCATCATCTTGATCCTCCTTTATTCACAGTGATCAAAGATCACAGTTGTTGACGGTTCTGGGGAACGGGATGACATCCCGGATATTGCCCATACCGGTCAGATACATCACACAACGTTCGAAGCCAAGGCCGAAACCTGCATGGCGCGCGCTTCCGTACTTACGAAGGTCGAGGTAAAACTCGTAGTCCTCTCTCTTGAGATGGCACTCCTCCATGCGCTGAACCAGCAGATCGTAGTCATCTTCACGCTGACTGCCGCCGATGATCTCGCCGATGCCGGGAACCAGGCAGTCCATGGCTGCAACGGTCTTCTTATCCTCGTTCAGCTTCATGTAGAATGCCTTGATCTCCTTCGGATAGTCGGTAACGAATACCGGACGCTTAAAGATCTGCTCGGTCAGGTACCGCTCGTGCTCGGTCTGCAGATCGCAGCCCCAGAACACTTTATAGTCGAACTTATCGTTGTGCTCCATCAACATGTTGACGGCCTCGGTGTAGGTAACGTGGCCGAAATCGGAGTTCAGCACATGGTTGAGACGCTCTAAGAGGCCCTGATCCACGAACTGGTTGAAGAACGCCATCTCCTCGGGAGCATTTTCCAGAACATAACGGATGATGTACTTCAGCATGCTCTCCGCCAGGATCATGTCGTCTTTCAGATCGGCAAATGCGATCTCCGGCTCGATCATCCAGAATTCGGCCGCATGACGGGTCGTGTTGGAATTCTCGGCACGGAAGGTCGGTCCGAATGTATAGATGTTGCGGAATGCCATCGCGTAAGTCTCACCATTGAGCTGACCGCTTACCGTCAGGTTGGTGGGCTTACGGAAGAAATCCTGCGAATAATCGATGGTGCCGTCTTCCTTACGCGGCGCGTTCTGGATATCCAGCGTGGTCACCTGGAAC
>JAFZPG010000036.1 GCA_017550425.1 Lachnospiraceae bacterium
TCATTCTGTTGCAAGGCCGTCTCCCATCAACGCCTTACGGCGCGGGCTCCTATTGCGGACATTCTCCGTACACATGGCCGGCCTGCATCTCCTTATCGCGTGCCTTGAACATCTCCGAAATGGTCACGATCTGATAATCTTGAGCCACGAGATACGGCACGAGGAATTCCACGGCTTCCGCAGTGGCATCGTACGTTTCATGCATCAGTACGATCTTCCCATCCAAAGAGCCATTTTCGCATGCTTTTGCGATTTTGTCAATCATTTGCTTTGCGGTCGCGTTATTCCAGTCCTCGGAATCGATGCCGCAGCTGATGAGCGGAACGTTGATCGTTTCCTTCACCACGTCGTCCACGCTCAGGTACGGCGGACGCAGCAAAAACTGCTCCCGGCCCGAGATCTCCTTCAGGATCGGTTCCATGAAGCCCACTTCCGCCTTCATCTCCTCCGGCGTCAGCTGCGGCAGGAACGGATGCGTCTTCGTGTGGTTCGCGATCTCGAAACCGAGCTCCTGCGCCCGCACGATCTCCACCCTCGTATCCTCATCGTAGGTACATCCCCAATAGAAGAAGGTGGCATGCATGCCGGCGTCCCGAAGGGCGTTCTGAATGCGGATCGCGGGCGATGTTTCACAAACCGGGCGCACCGGGCCGTCATCAAAAGAGAGCGCGACCATCGGTTTCTTCGGATCGATCCACTCTATATCTGCGGTATTATTCCATGTATCTCTCATTCTGTCCTCCATAGACTGCGGGGTATTTATGTCAAACAAAACATCCCCGGCCATTTTATAGATATTAAACTTATTAAACAACTGTCTCTTCTCCTAAATCGAGCCTTTTTTATAATTCGTGACGGAGCGTTGATAACGCATATAACGGGTAGACCAATACTTCATAGCCCGCTGACGATCTGTATCTGGAAAAGTTTTCCAGAGAAGAACGGATGCCCAGTCGTCCTCCCTTTTTTCCCAAGAAGTAATACATACTCTTCATTCCACCCTTTGTTTCGCTTTTGATCTCAACCGGATAAACCACCCCTTCTTTCACAAAGAGATAATCTACTTCAGCGCTACTGCCCTGTTCTTCGCGAACCCAATAGTAAAGATTCGTAAATTCATACGCATCCGAATACTTAATGATTTCCAGTCCGGCGGCCATCTCAGTCAGACTTCCTTTGTTTACAAGTGCTGTCTCTTCCTGTAGCAACACCTCAGCTCCTATATTCGCATACCCCATATTCAACGCGAGGATACGAAGTAGCAGTCCCGTGTCGACAAAAAGATACTTTCGGTAAGAATGATCCGCGCCGCTTTCAAGAGGCAGCCCATTCGCAGCCGTCCGTGTAACCGGGATAACGAGTCCTGCCAGGATCAATAGCCTTAACGCTTCCTTTATCTGCTTTCCTTGATGATCTGGAGAAACACGGTTCAGAACAAATTTATTTCCGATCTGGTGAGCCACGGATATCATGCATATTCGCAAAAGATCGGGATTTATTCTCTTTTTGTACTTCGAAAAGTCGGCGCTGTATCCGGTGATGATATCGTTTTGAATATGCGCGACCTCGCTGTATTGACCGGTTGTTATCCATGAGCTGACTGCTTCAGGCATACCTCCGACGATCAGATAGATACGAAACAGCTCTTTTAACCGTTCATGAAAAACTTCATCGATCGGAGCATCCGGTGAGGCCGCGTTTTTTACTTCAACAAGTCCCTGCTCATTTATGGCAGACAAAAACTCATCGAACGATAACGGAAAAATGAACACAGATCGAAGTCTTCCGACGGCAAATGTCGGAATATCATCCAAAACAAACTCCAGTAACGAACCTGCAGCAATAACATGTAGATCCGGCAATTTTTCTTTAAAAAAACGAAGCGCATTTAGTGCTTTGGGGCATGCCTGTATCTCATCCAGAAAGAGCAAAGTATCTCCTGGTCTCACAGGAATATTCAATAAAACTCCAATCTTACTGATTATATCCCGAACATCCAGTTCCCCTTCAAACCACTGTGCCAATTGAGGTCTCTCCTCAAAATTGAGTTCAGCATAATAAGTAAAGCTTTCGCCAAGGTGTCTTATCGCTGATGTTTTACCGACCTGTCTGGCTCCCCTAAGCAATAAAGGTTTATGAACAGCAGCATTCTTCCAATCCAACAATGTTTTATCGATTGTTCTTCGGATGTACATCGTTGTCACCTCCCAAAGAGATTATACCATTATCGGCAGTTTAAATCAAGCGAAAAGTATCAATAATGACGGTTATAATCATCACAACCGTACGATTTGTGACGGTTATGCGCGGAATCCTCGGCAAAATCAACATAGCAATGTCATTTTTGCCGAGAAAAACTCTGCAACTCATTTTCCCTGAGTCGCAGAGCTTTTATAGTCACTGGTGATTCATTGTTCTCTTCAGATATGCGATCAATGCGTTTGCCATGCGGCGGTGTGCCACGGGGCCGGGATGGCAACGAGAGCCGAAGGCTCCCATGGTCGTGTTCGGAAGGCGCAAAAGGTCGACGTTTTTATCGCCGGTGCGGTCCACATACTCCCGCAGGGTGCGCTGCATGAAAGGCATCAGGGCATCGCCCAGAGCGCCGTAGCACCACACGATCCGCGCATTCGGGTTCTTCCTGCGCACCAGGCCCAAAAAGCCGTCCATGGCGCGGCAGAAACGCCGGATGCTCATCTCCTCATATGTTCCGTCTGCGTTCAGAAGCTGTGCATAGATCTTGCCGGTCTTCGGATCGGTGTAGGGCGCATTATGAAACGCGCCATCATCGTTCGTGCCCAGGTTGATCACGACCACGTCGGGCTGCCAGCTCGAGAAGTCATACTCATCCAGAGTTCCCGCGGCTGCATTTTCCGCGCCGGACGCCGCGCCGCAGACCTTCGTATAGATCTCGGGCAATGCGGACATGGGGTTGTTATCCCAGCCGCAATACACGCCCCAGCCGCTCTGGCTGACCAGATGGTAATCCGCGTCTAAAGCCTTTGCGACATAATTTGCATAGTGCTCACACGTTCCGAAGACCATGGGCACCCAATCCATCTCCTCGTGGGCTCCGTTCACGCCCTCACCGCTGGTGATACTGTCGCCGACGAACTCGATCTTCATCTTCTTCGGGGCGATAGGCAGGAACATGCCGTCCGCGGAAACGCTGTGGATCACGAAACGGCTGGGATCCTCGCCGATGGCCTGCATCTCTTTAAAGATGCGCACCGTCTTCGGCGTCTGCGCGCTCAATCCGCGGAAGATGCAGATGTCCGTTCCGCCGCGTTTCAACATCATGCGGATCACCTGCGTGCCGTTCACTTCAATGGCCACCCATTGCTCATACTGGTCATATTCCGCCTCGATGCGCACCCACAGTTCGCTGGCGGCGACGCGGAACTCGATGCCGGAAGCCGACCAATACAGTTCGATGGGGCCGTCTCCCTTCCAGTTCGTGCGTCCATATAAATGCAGGGGGATCTCATCCGGTCCCAAAGTTCTCAGTTCGCTCATAGTTCATCTCCTGTTCGGTTGATGCTCTTCTTTTTCCCACCGGTTTCGCGCTTTCTGACGCTTCGGCCGGGGTTTACCTTCAAGTATTCTTACACCGGACTCGGGATCTTTCCGGTCAGGTATTTGATGGCTTCCTTCAGCCCGTCCACCGAAAGTTTGTAGCTCGGGATCAGGCCTTCGATGGCCGTCACCGCCTCCATCCACCCGATGGAGGATGAATATGAAACCTTCCGTGGATTCAGCCATACCACCTTTTTATAATTTCGTTTAAACATCTCCAGCCATTCGTAGCCGCTATAGCCGCCGTTCGGTCCGCGGTAGTTGCCGCTGGTGGAATACAGTTCCTCCGGCGCCATCTGCGCGTCTCCGACGATGATGACCTTATAATCGGAATCCAGGTTTTTGAACACCCAGCGGGTCTCCACCCAATCCCCGGTCATGCACTCCGGTGTCTTATACAGGGTGCTGTACAGGCAGTTATGGAAATAATAGGTCTTTACATCCTTAAAATGGTTGGCTTTATTGACCGCCTGGAACAGGTTGTTACAGAGGGTCGAAAACGGGATCATGGTCCCGCCCGAGTCAAACAGCAAAAGCAGTTTCACGGTGTTCTTTCGCGGCTTCTGCCACTCGAGTTTCAGGTAGCCGCCGTTGTTGCACGTCGAGTCGATGGTGCCGTCCAGATCGAGCTCGGTCTTCGCCTCGTCAATGCGGGACGAAAACTGCCGAAGCTGGCGAAACGCCGCCTGGAACTGGCGGTAGTCCAGCGCCTTATCGCGGCGGAAATCGCGGTACCTCTCCTCTCCGATGACCATGAAGGCCGACGAAAGTCCCGGCTTGCCGCCCATGCGGATCCCGCCCTTCGCCCGTCCGGAGTTACCGAACGCCGAAGTTCCGCCGGTGCCGATCCAATTATTGCCGCCGTCGTGACGCGTGTTCTGCTGCGCCAGACGCTCGCGGAGCTGCTCATTGACCGTTTTCGCATCGCGCCTCTCGCGGCGCTTCTGCGCCTCTTCCGCCATGTGCTGCTGCTCTTCTTCGTCGGGATCGTCCCGCTCCAGCCAGCGCATGACGTAGTCCGGGATGTTCTCCGACTTCACGTCCTTGAAGTATTCTTTAAACGCCAGGTCGAATTTGTCGAAATCCGCCTCGCTCTTCACGAGGATCATCCGGGCCATGTAGTAGAAGTTCGTCAGCGACGCGCCGCAGAGCTGCTTATCCAGCGCCTCCATCAGCGTCAGCCATTCGGTCAGGGAAACGTGCACTCCTTTTGCTTTCAAAATGTAGAAAAACGGAGTAAACATTTTACCTCCTGTTCGCCTTAATGGTCTCGAGATCTTCGTCTTTTTTCACGATAACGCCCACAAACGGAAGCTTCTTCTGGATCTCCTCCGGGGAAATGCCGCCGCGCATCAGTGCGTTCAGCCAGTCCAGAAGTTCCGAGGTGCTCGGCTTCTTACGAATGTCGCGCATGCCGCGGATCGAGTAAAACGCCTTCATCGCCTCGTCGAGAAGCTGGTCGTCGATATGGTCAAAATGCGCAGCCACGATGTCGCGCATCA
>JAFZPG010000037.1 GCA_017550425.1 Lachnospiraceae bacterium
TCATCCGACGGAACATGAATGCCGCTCAAATCCATCTCTTCGACATAATTGTCCCCGCCTTCGCCGTTGGCCGCTTCGTTGATGCTTATCGTTGAAGTCTTCGTTGCGGTGTTCGACTCGGTCTTGGGAATCACCTGAACCTTTGAATCCTGGGTTTTGACACCCGATGCTTCGGCCGCCTTTTTCCCTGCATCGGTCTGGACAAATGCAGCCGCTATCGAATGGGCAGCCGTGATATTGGTGAATGTATATGTGCTAACGGGACCGATCTGTGATCCGTCTACCGCAACTGCCAGGATCGCAAATCCCACCTTCGGCGTGATCGTGTATGTAAGATTCGAACCTTTGGGCGCATATATCTTTCCGCAGGGCGTTATCGATCCACCCGTCGTTGCGACTCCGGAGGATATCTCGTAAGTCGTGGTGCCCTGCTGCTGGAAGTTGGCTGTAAGCGTGTAATCCTGCTCTATCTTGCCTATTCTGTACTCACTGTCGCGGCTTACGGCCTGTCCGTTTATATACCATCCGGTAAAATCATACCCCGACCTTGCATTTGCCCTTACGGTCGTACTGTCACCGAGATCAAACGTTCCTCCGCACGATACATCACCTGCATTTGACGGATTGACCACGAGATTGACGGTATATTTTGTCTTCCTGAATTCCGCCTTAAGCTTTCTGTCCACAGTCAGGTTCTTAAGCTGTATCTGGTTATCACGGCTGATTGTATTGCCGTTTTCGGTCCATCCGGTAAAAGCATATCCCGGATTGGCCTTCGCGGTAATGGTTGCTGTATCACCGCAGTTGTATGTTCCCGCGCCGGACACCTTGCCTCCGTCGGGATCGCTCACATCCAGCCTGACAGTTACCGTATTCCTTTCAAACTTTGCGACAACATCGACGTTTGCATTTATGTTGCTTATCGTATAATTCGTTGTTGCAGGTAAACTCTTGCCGTCAATGACCCATCCTTTGAATACGTAGTTTCCGTTCGGTATGGCAGATACCGTAACGGATCCGCCACGTGAAACCGCTCCTCCGCCATAGATCTTTCCGCCATCCGCCGGATCAGGTCTGGTGGCGACATTGAAGCTTCCCTTTTGTATATCTACAGAGGCAGTATCCTTGATCGACGGATCAGCCGCACTTGAAGCGATGACCGTAAGATTGGTGGCTGTATCATTCGGATCAACCGTGAGCAGTCCGTTATTGTCTATGCCTGTTCCTCCCGATCCACCGGAAAGGCTCCACAAAACTGAATGGTCATATTCACCGATACCCCTTACGTCAGCGGAAAACTGCCAGGTCGAACCGGTTGATACAACAACATGTGCCGGGCTGATCTCCACGGAAGAAACTCCCGAAGATCTCGGCGAAACGGTACCATTGACCCACAACCCCAGCGCCTCCGAAAACGTGGGGTCGGTTTGTGCTCCGAACAGGAATAACGCTTTGTAAGTTCCTGCTTTCAGATCCTCCCTCATGGACAGATTCAGTTTCCCCGAATCTCCCGGATCATAGTGTGTCATATCGCCCTTAAAGGTAAGAGAGAACGCGCCGTCGGCATCACCGTTCTTCGTCGTGATAAGATCAAACGCATTGGCTCCCGTATTTGTTACGGATATCTCAATATAGTCTCTTTGCTCACCTATGGCAGCGGTACCGAAATCAACCGAAGAGACCGGCGAGCCGTTCATTGTGATCATGAGCGAATAATCGTCGTCATCATCCTCTTCTGCCTGCTTTGCGGCATCTTCCGCTGCCTTCCTTGCATCTTCAGCTTCCTCTTCCGCTTTTTTTGCTGCCTCTCTTGCGGCAGGATCATCATCGGGATCGGGCTCGGGAGTCGGAGTGGGAGTAGGATCAGGTTCCGGCGCCGGTGCATCCGTCGGTTCGGGCACGGGATCATCTTCGTCTTCGGAATCCTGATGATCTCCTCCGTCTTCGGAATAGTCCCCTGCTCGTACGATCATCGTGATGCCTGCTATATCAGACGCAAAGATCGTGATCGAAAGAAGCATGACCAGTATAAGTGCTATGGTTTTTTTCACGGCTGTATTCTCCTGTTATGATGCGGACTCAAATATGATTTAGGCTACCATATATTGTGGTTATTGTCAAAGCAGAGCACAAAAAAAGCCCTGCCTTCCGGCAGGGCAAAAAACCGTTTTCAGATCCCGGAGGATGTTACTTCGCGCGGTGTAACAATTCATGTTCGCGACCGGCGATTATATCTTCCCATATACGGTCAATGAGCGGGTTCTCGTCGGTGTAGCGTATGCTGGAAAGCTGATCGACCCGGTATATTCCGTCCATTCTCGCCGATCTTGTCTGGGGTCCCATCGGAACCGGCTGTCCGCCGCCGAGTATGCATCCGCGTCTGCACGCCATGACTTCCACGAAATCGTATTCCGCTTTCCCGGCCTTTATGTCATCGAGAAGATTTGCCGCATTCTTAAGTCCGTGTACAACAGCGATCCTGATCTCCCTGTCCCCGAGCGATACCTTGGCCTCCTTGAATCCCTGTTTTCCACGGATCCCCGAGTATTTGATGTTCTCAAGGGTGGTATGATCCTTGTCGACGGCAAGATGACGGAGAACGGCCTCCGTTACGCCTCCGGTTATACCGAATATCGATGCACCGCCGGATGCCATGGAGAACGGCATGTCACACGCTTCACTGCCAAGCGTATCGAACTTGATCCCGACCTGTTTGATCATACGTATTATCTCCTGGGTCGTTATGACTATATCCGTATCCCGGCGTCCGTTCATGTGATTGTCGGGACGCAGTATCTCATCCTTCTTGGCCGTGCACGGCATGATGGCAACTATATATGTTGTCTTGCCCTCTTCCTCGTCCTTCTTAGCAAAATACTCCTTAATGACAGGCGAGAACATACCCATGGGCGAACGGCATGTGCTGACATTATCGGAAAACTCAGGGTATTTGTTCTCACAGAACTTCACCCACCCCGGACAGCACGATGTGAACATCGGGAGTTTCTCCCCGGTTTTAAGTCTTTCGGCAAACTCCTTGGACTCTTCTATGACCGTAAGATCGGCACCGAAGTTGGTATCGTATACTTCGTCAAATCCCATTATACGAAGCGCTTTCACGAGCTTGCCCATCGCATTCTCACCCTTGGGCAGATTGAATTTGTCACCAACCGCGACCCTGACGGCCGGGGCAATCTGGGCAACGACCCTGACGTTGGGATTTTCTATCGCATCCCAGACTTCGGTAACGTTCGTTCTTACCGATATAGCCGCAGTCGGGCAGACAACGGCGCACTGTCCGCAGCCTACACA
>JAFZPG010000038.1 GCA_017550425.1 Lachnospiraceae bacterium
GCGATCAAAGGCCCGCAGGACGGCCATATCGGCTGCGATATGGGCGACGTCATGAACGTACTGGACGACATGGGTTACGGAGCCGAAGGTTATGCAAAATCCACCGGCGAAATGGTTCTGAAGACCGCCGGCGGAAAGTAAGAGATAAGTGAATATAACATACGGCGCCCGAGAGAGGAAACCTCTCTCGGGCGCCGCTTTGTATAGGAATTGTAATTACTCTTCGATCGGGAAGTATACCTGGTAGCGTTCGTAGCCGATCTGGTAGAGGGGCACGAAGCGGATGCCGGGATCCTGATGTTTGGTCTTGAAGGTCATCTTCCACATGCCCCACTCGCGTTCGCAGTCGTGGACCAGCAGGGTCTCGGGCGCGGCGCCCTTCGTGTGGAGCAGGCGCTCGGCATCACAGAGGCCGGCGAGAACGATGGGCCCGTAGGAAAATGCGACCATGTCATCAGCGCCGGGCAGGAACGACGCGCGGATACTCAGCGGAAGCTCGAGGCGGACTTCGTCGCCGTTTGCCCATGTGCGGTCAATGCTTACAAACTGCCCGGGAATGAGGGCGGCATCGAGCGGAACTCCGTTGACGAGGATGCGAGCAGCCCGGGAGTCAACGCGATCGATGGTGGGTTCGGCTTCACTGACCCACGCGGGAATGCGAAGTTTCAGGGTGAACGCGGCTTCCCCTTCGGTTTCGATCCGGAAGCATTCCGCCAGGCAGTCGGGCTGATGAAGGTAGATGTGTGCCTCCTCGCGCACCGTCTGCGCAGAGGAATCGGTCGACGAGAAATGGTAGCTTCCGTTCAAGGCATCACGCCACTGCCGGATCTTCAGCGAGCCCCCGTTCTCAAGTGTAAACGAAGCCTGAGAAGCGAAATACAGGCCGGTGTAGATGGTGTTGCCATCCTGATAATACAGGAAACGGTTGTGCGCCGCATTGGCCTGGACCAGGGTGCCGTGGCAGCAGAAGAAATCCTGGGTCTTCGAGCCCCAGCCCTTGCGGCCGCCGCCGTAGAGCGGCAGGAAGTATGTGATCAGGCCCTCCTCGGGATACTCCGGCGTCTGCCCGTTCGAATGGCCGCCGCGGAAATGTCCCTGCGCCAGGATGCCGTTATA
The DNA here is from genome assembly GCA_017550425.1 of Lachnospiraceae bacterium. GTDB lineage: Bacteria > Bacillota > Clostridia > Lachnospirales > Lachnospiraceae > UBA1201. The sequence goes on from JAFZPG010000038.1 coordinate 1,117, forward strand.
GAGGTTCTTTTCGATATAGTCGAGGTACTGCGCGTCGCCGGTGAGCTTAAACAGTCCGTCCGCCAGCCGCATCATGTTGTAGACCGTGCAGTGCTCCTGGTTTTTCTCGCCCAGGCGCGGTGCCATGGATCGCATGGGCGTCCAGATCTCGCCGAGAGTCTGCCCGCCGGTCACGAAACTGCCGCGGTCGGTGACCGCGCACTTCCAGTACGCGAGGGCAATGTCGCGATAGCGCTCGATGCCTGTGGCCTCGTAGACACGCAGTGCGCCGATCGCCTCAGGGATGGTCGTGTTGGCGTGCATGTTCGTCAGCACGTCGACGCCCGCGAGTAGCGGGTCGAACAGGCGGTGCCGGTCGTAGCGGTCGATCAGCGTCAGATACATTTCGTCCTTCGTGAACTCATACAGGTCCGCCCAAATCTCCAGCATGCCGCCGGTCTCGAAATCCAGCAGGTCATCGAGCTGCTTGCGGCTCATATCATTTGTGAAGTCGTAGAACCACTTGGCAAATGCTTCAGCGACCTCCAGAGCCTGTGCATTGCCCGCGTAGCGGTACATATCCATCAGGCCCATAAAAAGCTTGTGTACGTTGTAATGCGGCGCCCAGACGGCCTTTCCGCGCGCAATCCAGTGGAAATACTTCTCCGGGATGGCTGCGACCCAGGAGCCGCCGTTTTCCGACTGGCAGTGTGCCAGTTCGCTCACAATGAAGTTTGCCTTCGCCAGAAGCTCCTCGTCGCCGCTCTCCGCATAATGGATCGCAGCTGCGCTCAGAAAATGCCCGAGGAAATGTCCGCGCAACTGGCAGGACGGATCCTCCCAGCCGCCGTGCGCCATGGCCTTGCTTCCGAAGTTCTGGTGCAGGCCGGCCTCCTGATAGTAGTTCTGCAGGAGGGCCGCGTCGGTCAGCTCCTTCAGATATTCGGTATTACATCTCTCTTTTGATAACAGCTCGCCGTCATACAGAACGACGTCTCTTCCGCTTAATTCTTTCATGGAAAACCCTCCTTAAGAAGATCGCAGATCACGGTTGCAATCTGCCCTTACCTATAGTATAATCGGAAATATAGAAACATAAATGCAAGATATGCCGAAATACCTATAAAATATTCCGATTTGAGAGGAGGAATGAAAGATGATGGATGCCCGCGTGCATTTGCCGCTGGATACACTGCCGCTGGTCAGCCTGAGCGACGACCTGTGGACCGAAGAAGGTTTCGTTCACCCGGACCGCGTTATGGACGTGAACGTGTTGCTCTATGTCCGAAAGGGCGAGTTTGAGATCTATGAAGAGGGCGAATGTTATCGCGTGCCGGAGGGTTCCGTTTTCTTCCTGAAGCAGGGACTTCACCACTGGGGGCGGAAAATATGCCCGCGGGGGACCCGCTGGTTCTTCGTGCATTTTTCGCTGCCGCAGGGGGAGGAGCTTCGCGAGGAAGCCCGAAACGCCGAGGATTTTGCCTACACCGAGGGTGCCGATCCGACGGCCGAAGCGCCGGCGAAGAAATACATTTGTCTGCCGAAACTGGTGAAATTGCCGCCGAAGGGTATGATCGTGTCACGTTTTGAGTCCCTTCTGGCCATGTACCGGAGCAACGATCCGCAGGAGCGGGCATATATGAATGCCTTTCTTTACCGCCTGCTACTCGATATCCATTATGAGGCGGAGGATGCGCGGCCGGTGACTTCGCATGCCCTCCGGATACGCCAGCTGAAGCATCTGCTGGAGGCTCTGGCGCAGTCGCCTTTTTCCGCGCGGGTCATCGAAGAGCGCATGGGACTTTCGTATAAACACCTGTCCGCCTGTTTCAAAGAGGAGACCGGGATGACGCTGCAGGAATACCACACGCAGGTCCGCATGGAGCAGGCTGCCCGGTTGCTGCGATCGGGAGATCTGGCCGTCCGCGAGGTGAGCGAGCGCCTCGGATTTACCGAGCCATTCTACTTTACGACCGTCTTCAAAAAGCATATGGGATGTCCGCCCGGCGAATACCGGAAGGGAGCCGTGCGGATCTGAGCCGCTTCGTAAGTACGATCGTAAGAAGACCGTAAGAAATACGAATATAAACCTGTAAAAAAATCCAAAAGAATTAAGAACTGAAATATTACATTTGCCTCGTTCTATTGATATAATAGAGGGAAAGGAAATAAGAAAATAAGGAGGAAACATCTATGCGTTGCAAATCATGTGGGGCTGAGATCCCCGAGGGAATGAGTGTATGTCTCGAGTGTGGAGCAATCCCGGACAATACCATTTTTTCGCAGGAAACAGGTACTGAGTGGAAAGATAAACAGCAGACCCCTACGAATGTGGTCACACATGGATGGAAGAAGCCTTTCGGTGCGAACCCTCTCGTCTGGTTTGCCCGTTTTCAGGGACTTCAGCTGATCATATATGTATTCCAATTTGTTATTGCACTCATGTTGTTTTACTATTTGAATCATCTGGAGCGTCTGTTTACAAAGTCCGGCGCGAATTTTTATGATTTTCTCGAGAAGTCCGCTAATACGATCAAGTGGGTAGAGATCGTCATTATGGTCTTGAGTCTGGTGGCTCTCTTCGCAATGAGTAGTTACGGGGAAGGATTTTTGCACGCAGGTTTGATCGCCACGGTCCTCGTGGTCGAACAATTCCTCACGAATGATATGACCAATGTATACTATCGGCTGCTCGCAGAGGGTGCTGCTTTGATTCTCGAGATTCTGTATGCAGTAGTGCTCTTCAAGCAGTTGAGCAGTTTTACCAGACCCTTGAACCGTGATATTTCCGAGCGTTGGGATCGCCTGCTGACGTTGTGGATCTATGCTTATCTTGCAGCGGGCGCTTTAGGAGTTTATATGGCTCTTGCCGTTAAAACCATCAAGGGGATGGAGCTATGCATTGCGGCCGCATATCTGCTGGTATTTGCCATTGGATTGCCCGTTTATATGCATCTGAAAAGAACGAGCGAACTGATACGATAACTGAAGGAGGAATGTAAAATGTTTTGCAATTCATGTGGTGAGGAATTACCGGAGGGCATGACGATCTGTCCGGTTTGCGGAGCGGAGGTCGAGGAGACCGAAGAAGAGGATATTATGGATGAGGAACAGTGGGAGGAAAGAGTCCGCTATCTGAAGGGCGCTACAGGGATACTTCAAAAGAATCTGCTACTCCAAAAGATATTTCTGTGGATACAGATCGGAGTATTAGGGATCGACATTATCCGAACGCTCGGGTTGAGTTCATATTTGAAGAACTCGGGATCGAGGTCGGCTAGGTTTGTTAATTCTTTGTTTGAAAAATCCGAGTATATTCTGGGATTTGCCCGACTGGCATGTCTGATTCTGATCCTCCTCGAACTCGTATATTATGTAGAACTGAAACAGTTTGAAAGAGGCTTTTGGCAGGTCGCGATCAGTTGTATTGTTATGGTAACATTATATAACATGGCGGAATTTAAAACCCTGATCGGAGGAAAAACAGGTGAGATCGAATATCTGCTCCAAAACATTGCGGGTACGGTGGCTTATGTCTGGTTTTTGCACAAAGTGATGGCGGAGCTGACGGAGCCGGTCGATGTAAAAACGTCCGTTCGTTGGAACTATCTGTTTCCGGCTTATGCCGCACTGTCAGCGATAGCAGCGATTTTGATCATCGTTTTTAAAATAACCAGTGAAAACTGGTTGATCCAATCTATGGGAGACGCCTGGATCACCTGTTCTCTTTCATTGATCCTGCAGATCATGTTGTTCCTGTTGCTTAAAGACACCGTCAAAAACTTCAAAGAGATCGAAGTATAAACACACAGACCCGGCGGGGAAACCCGCCGGGCCTGTGTGTTTATATGGTTTTATTGAGTTCGATCTTATCAGGATCTCTTCCACTTCCAGTTTGCAACTTCCGGCAGATCCAGACCAACTTCGTGGATGTACTGCTTGTGCTCAACGAGCTTATCGCTCATCTTCTGGTAGAGGTAAGCGCCGCGGTTTCCGAGCTGAGGCAGGAACTTGATCGCATCCATTACCAGGTGGAAACGGTCGATATCGTTCTGTACGCGAACATCGAAAGGAGTCGTGATGGTACCTTCCTCTTTGTAGCCGCGTACGTGCATCAGACGGTTGTTGTGACGACGATAGGTAAGCTCATGGATGAGAGAAGCATATCCATGGAAGTTGAAGAGTACGGGCTTATTCTGTGTGAAGAGAATGTCGTACTCGGCGTCGGTCAGGCCGTGCGGGTGCTCGGTGTTCGGCTGAAGCTTAAACAGGTCGACAACGTTGATGAAGCGGATCTTAACTTCCGGCAGCTCCTCGTTGAGGATCGATACTGCGGCCAATGCTTCGAGGGTCGGGGTCTCACCTGCGCAGGCAAATACGATATCGGGTTCCTGACCCTGATCGTTGGATGCCCAATCCCAGATGCTGATACCCTGTGTGCAGTGCTTTACTGCCTCAGGCATGGTCAACCACTGCGGACGCGGATGCTTAGAAGCAACGATGACGTTCACGTAGTTACGGCTGCGGATACAGTGATCGAAGCAGGAGAGCAGGCAGTTCGAATCCGGCGGCAGATACAGGCGGACTACGTCTGCCTTCTTATTTGCGATGTGATCCATGAAGCCCGGATCCTGGTGGGTAAATCCGTTGTGGTCCTGCTGCCATACGGTAGATGCCATGATCAGGTTGAGGGAAGCGATCTCCTCTCTCCAAGGAAGCTGGTTGCAGACCTTCATCCACTTAGCGTGCTGAGCAGCCATGGAGTCGATGATACGGGCAAATGCTTCGTAGGTTGCGAAGAAACCGTGACGTCCGGTGAGCAGGTAGCCTTCCAGCCAGCCTTCGCACATATGCTCGGAAAGCATGGAGTCCATTACACGGCCGTCTACAGCCAGATGGTCATCATTGTCATAGATCTCGGAGTTCCAATCGCGGTTCTCGGTCTCGAAAACGGCGTTCAAACGGTTAGAGTTTGTTTCGTCCGGTCCGAAGATACGGAAGTTCTTGCTGGCTGCATTGAGTTTGAAGATGTCGCGAACGAATTTGCCGAGTTCGATCATATCCTGACCATCCTCAGCGCCGTGAGCCTTAACCTCGACTGCATAGTCGCGGAAATCCGGCAGACGCAGGTCACGCAGAAGCTTACCGCCGTTTGCGTGAGGGTTAGCGCCGATGCGGGCATCGCCGACAGGAGCGAGAGCCTTCAGCTCGGGGATCAGGGCACCCTTCTCGTCGAAGAGTTCCTCTGCATGGTAGCTAGCCAGCCAATCCTTCAGGATCTGGAGGTGCTCCTCCGGCTTCTCGAAGCTGATCGGAACCTGGTGAGCCAGGAAGTAGCCTTCGATGGGCTTACCGTCAACTACCTTCGGGCCTGTCCAGCCCTTCGGTGTGCGAAGTACGATCATGGGCCAGATCGGACGTGTGGGATCGTTGTTCTCACGAGCGTTCTTCTGGATCGCCTTGATCTCTTCGATAACAGTATTGAGGGTCTCAGCCATCTTCTTATGCATGGTCATCGGATCGTCGCCTTCTACGAAGTAAGGCTTCCAGCCGGTACCCTTGAAGAAGCACTCGATCTCCTCGTGGGTCATACGAGCGAAGATGGTCGGGTTAGCGATCTTGTAACCGTTCAGATGAAGGATCGGAAGGACCGCACCGTCATTGATCGGGTTCAGGAATTTATTGGACTGCCAGGAGGTTGCAAGAGGTCCGGTCTCGGCCTCACCGTCGCCGACAGTAACGGCAGCGATCAGATCCGGGTTATCGAATACGGCACCGAATGCATGTGCGATACCATATCCGAGCTCGCCGCCCTCGTTGATGGAACCGGGAGTCTCGGGAGCACAGTGGCTCGGCATGCCGCCCGGGAAAGAGAAGCGTTTGAACATTTTTGCCATACCTGCTTCATCTTCGCTGATATCCGGGTAGATCTCGCTGTAGCTGCCTTCCAGATAGCTGTTGGCGATGAAGAAGTTTCCGCCGTGTCCGGGACCGGACAGAAGGATCAGATCCAGATCGTAACGCTTGATAACACGGTTCAGATGAACGTATACGAAGTTCTGGCCGGGAACGGTTCCCCAGTGACCTACGATCTTCTTCTTGATGCTGTCCAGAGTTAGCGGTTTACGGAGCAGCGGATTATCCAGCAGATACAACTGTCCTGCGGCAAGATAGTTCGTTGCGCGCCAGTAGGCGTCCATTTTCCGAAGATAATCTTCGGTAAGTTCGCCCTTTTCTACACAATAATTATTATTATCCTGCATAAGGCCTCCTAAAATGATTTATGCTTGAAATGTATTGCTACGAGGGGGTTTTTCCCCGCGCATATCTTAGCAAAGAACGCCTGCGATGTCAACGAAAAAAGAAAGTTTCGACATTAAAAACAGGCGGTTTTTATTTTTTGCAAGCATGTGTGCTTCTTGCAATCAAAAACCCGGTTGAATTGTCGTAATTCGTACTGCAAAACGCACAATTCCGCGCGCCCCGTCGCCTTGTCGCTGTCGTTCGGCGGCCGATCTAAAAGTTTTATACCTAAGGGGGTGGAAAAGCATCATTTTAGGCACAAATCGAAGTATGGCGGGAGAGCCCTCGGGAAACTTTTATGCCTAAAAGAAGGTGAAAGTTTCATCTTAGGCATAGAGGCGAAGTTTGATGGGAGGGCATGCGGAAGCATTTTTTGTCTAAAAGCAGGCGAAAGCTTCATCTTAGGCATAGAGGCGAAGTTTGACGGGAGAGCACCCGGAAGCTTTTTATGCCTAAAAGCAGGCGAAAGCTTCATCTTAGGCACAGAAGCGAAGTTTGACGGGAGAGTGCGCGGAAGCCTTTTATGCCTAAAGGCAGGCGAAAGCTTCATCTTAGGCATAGGGGCGAAGTTTGGCGGGAGGGCACGCGGGAACATTTCATGACTAAATGCAGGAGAAAACTTCCTCTTAGGCATAGAGGCGAAGTATAGCGGGAGGGCATGCTGAAGTCTTTTATGCCTAAAGGCATGCAAAAGTATCCGTTTAGGCATAGAGGCGAAGTTTGGTTGGAGAGCATGCGGAAACCTTTTATGCCTAAGACCAGGGGAAGACTTCATCTTAGGCATAGAGGCGAAGTTTGACGGGAGGGTACGCGGAAGAATTTCATGCCTAAGAGCGCGCAAAAGCTTTGTTTTAGGTACAAAATCAGGTTTAGCACTGCGTTGCATGGTTTACATCCGGTGTATGGTTTGGTAGAATTGTAGGTGAGGCCGCCACGGCGGCTTACGGGGTTTACGAAACAGAAAGGCAACAACCATGACAGCAAATTATCACAGTCACACGACCCGCTGCCACCATGCGACGGGCACACAAAGAGAATATGTAGAAAAGGCGATCGAGTCCGGCTTCCGCGTGTTCGGATTTTCCGATCACACACCCTATCCGTACAACAACGGCTTCGTTTCGCCGATCCGGATGCTGCCGAACGAACTCGAGGATTACGTGAAGGAAACGCTGGATCTGAAGGAAGAGTATAAGAAGGACATCGACATCAAGCTCGGACTGGAGGTCGAATACTACCCGAAGCATTTTGAGGATTTGATGCGGCTGTGCGAGCCGTACCCGATCGAGTACTTCCTGCTGGCGCAGCATCACACGGAAAATGAATATGACGGCACCTATGTCGGTTTTCCGACGCAGGACGAGCGGGTGCTGGAGCGATACTGCAGCCAGATCGTCGAAGCATTGGCCGTAGGAAAGTTTTTGTACCTCGCGCATCCGGACCTCGTGAATTTTAAGGGCGAGGATGCCGTCTACGAGCGCCATATCCGCGCTTTGTGTAAGAAGGTGAAGGAATATAACCTGCCGATCGAGATCAATTTCCTGGGCATCTGGGACGGGCGGAACTACCCGGACCGCCGCTTCTGGAAGATCGCCGGCGAGGAGCAGATGGATGTGATCTTCGGGGCCGATGCGCACCATGTGAGCAAGATCCGGTTGCCGGAGTGCGAGAATGTCGCGATGCAGATCGTAGAGGAGAACGGACTGCACCTGTTGACGGAGTTGGACGTATAAGGAGACGAAATGAAGAAAGATATAGCGAAATACGGGGAGACCGTGATCCTGGTCGCGGGCGGTACAGTGGACGCAGCCCTGGTGCGTCGGGTTTTCGATGAGGCGACACCGCCGGTGCTCCTCATCGGCGTGGACCGCGGCACCATCACGATTCTGGAGGCCGGCCTGGAGCCGAGCCGCGCGATCGGCGATTTTGATTCGGTCAATGCGGCGCAATGGGAGCGCGTTCACGCGCTGCCGCATGTGGAAAAACTGATCCCGGAGAAGGATGACACCGACACGGAGCATGCGCTGCGCTATGCGATCAGCCTGGGACCGAAGAAGATCCTGATGCTGGGCTGCACCGGGACGCGCCTGGACCAGACCATCAGCAGCATCGGCCTGCTAAAGCAGGCGACGGACGCCGGGATCGAGGCGTATATTTTGGATGCGAATAATCGCGTGCGTGTGGTGCGCGACGCCTGCACGCTACGCAAGAAGGATGCGTTCGGCACCTACGTTTCCGTGCTGCCCTACGGTGACCGCCTGGAGCACCTGTATATGAAGGGCTTCAAATACCCGGCCGAGGATGTGAGCACAGATTTCAGCGTCAGCCTTACGGTCAGCAATGAATTGACCGCGAAGGAAGGCGAGATCCGATGCGACGGCTACTGCATCGTGATCGAAAGCAAGGATTGAGGTGACAATGGGGACGGTTCTTTTTGTCACATTTTCCGTGCACGAAACCCTGGAAAAATGGGGCTTATAGAGGGCCGATTTGGTGACAAGTGGAACCGTCCCCACTGTCACGCAAAAAAAGGAGAGAAAAAAATGCAGTTTGGAATGCCGACGCTGGTCGAAAACAAGACCCTGCAGGACAATGTCGACCTTTGTAAAAGTCTCGACCTGCAGTTTATTGAGCTGAACATGAATTTCCCGGAGTACCAGGTGGACCGCCTGGAGCAGATCGATCTGCTGATCGAAGCGGCGGAGAGAGCGGGGATCTATTATACGATCCATTTGGATGAAAACTTAAATATCGCGGACTTTAATTCTCTGGTCACGGATGCGTATCTGAAGACGGTGCGGCGGTCGATCGAAGTCGCTAAGAAATTGTTGCCGCTTCGCGACCGTTACGGGGACAGGGCGCAGCCGCTGACCCTGAATATGCACATGAACCACGGGATCTATATTACATTGCCCGATCGAAAAGTCCAAATGTATGACAGGGATTTCGACACGTATATCGCCTCGTTTGCCAAATATCGTTCTTTGTGCGAGGAGTGGATCGCGGGCGATGACATTCGGATCGCCGTGGAGAACACGGACGGGTTCCGTGAATATGAGAAGAGAGCCATCGATCTGCTGCTTCAGAGTCCGGCCTTCGGCCTGACCTGGGATATCGGGCATTCCAAGGGCACAGGGGAGAAAGACGTTCCGTTTATCATGGAGCGAAAGGAGCGGCTGATCCATTTTCATATCCATGACGGCTCCGAACAGCCGCCGCGAAACCACTTGGCGCTGGGTGACGGCGAGATCGACCTTAAATCGAGGCTGGCCCTGGCTTCGAGTAGAAACGCCCGGTGCGTTTTGGAAACGAAGACCATCGAAGCCCTGAAAAAATCCGTGAAATGGCTGGAGAAGAACTATGAAGTTTAAGAAGATAGAGAAGGTGCATCAGGGGCGTTTTATCACCCGCTACGATGTGACCTACGAGACCGAGGGCGGCCACGAAAAGGTCTATGAGATGATCAGCCGTGACCCGAATATGGACTCGGAAAATGCGCTCCGGCGCGGAAAGGTCGACGCGGTGGTCATGGCGATCTTTGACGAGAGCGGGGAGCGGATCCTGTTGGACCGGGAGTATCGCCTCGCGGTCGGCGGCTGGGTGTACAACTTCCCGGCGGGGCTGATCGACGCGGACGAAACGCCCGAGCAGGCCGCGGTCCGGGAACTCCGCGAGGAGACCGGCCTCGAGCTTTACGCCATCGAAGACGTGATCGGCGAGAGTTATTCGGCGGTCGGCTTTTCGAATGAGAAGAACATCACCATCGTCGGCCGCGCCCGCGGGACATTTTCCGAGAGCACCTCGGAATACGAAGAGATCCGCCCCGGCTGGTACACCAAAGAAGAAGTCCGCGAGCTGCTCGCCACCGAAGCCTTCGCGGGCAGAACACAGGCGTTCGCATACGTGTGGAGCAAGCAGTGAACCGCTTACCTTTCGGTTTTGTACCGCTTACCCACCGACCTCTTGTTTTTTTTCATGCGTTGCTTTATTGTTGACTCAGGTTTGAAACACAGACCTCCCCGACGGGGGACTCAGGAGAACATGTTAGACTGAAATGAAAGTATTTGTAAACACGACAAGCAATGAAGACGAGATGCGCGTAGAGATCCTGTGCCGGCAGATCACCGGCGAGGTCCGCGATCTCGAACGGTACATTCGAAATTACGACGGAAAACTGATCGCACATGTCGGCGAGGACATGGCCCGCGTATCCGTGCGGGACATCCTGTACATCGAAGCGGTGGACAACAACGTCTTCCTGTACACCCAGTCCGGTGTGTACGAGACGGACCGGAAGTTATACGAACTGGAGACGCTGCTGAGCGCCCGCGATTTCTTCCGCTGTGGCAAGTCGCTGATCGTGAATATCTATCACATCCGCGCGCTGCGGCCGGAGATCACCCGGAATATCCGCGTGACCATGGACAATGACGAGATCCTGTACATCTCGCGGCGGTACGCGAAGGCGTTTAAGGAGCGGATCGCAGGAGGTGCGGAGCATGAATGAAGCGAGAGATAAGCAAAAGAAAGAAATGGGACGGGCCAATGTAAAGAATGCATTGTTGATGTTCCAGATGGTATTTACGATCGCGTTCACGTGGCTGATGCTCCTGGTCCTGGTGGTCGCAGCGGCCCGCGGAAAAGAGTCGCTCTCGGTGGGATTTTCCCTGAAGCTTCTGGCCTTCTGCGCCGGCGCATCCGTGATCTTCTGCGGAGCATTTTCCGAGCTGATCCTGAAAGGGCGCCCGTTCATCTTTCGCCTGACGGTATTCATGATCGCCTTCCTGCCGTTCGAAGTGGCCTGCTTCTACTGGATGGGCATTTTTACCGGTTCGGGCAATGCAGTGCTCTGGCTTTTATTCGTCGGAACGTTCGTACTATCCTATCTGATCTCGGTAGTTCTGGATCGTGTTGTGTTTGCAAAACGAGGTGAAGTTTACACACAGCAATTAAAAGCGTACCAGAATGAAAGGAGACAAGATTATGAGAACGATCAACAAGGAATATCATGAAACAGCATTAAATGAAATGATCGCGGATTGCGCGCGTACACAGAAGAAGGGTCTGCCGTTCATGGTAGCGTCGGTGATCCTCTGGCTGGGGATCGGGATCGTCCAGCTTACGAGCCTGGAGATCGGGCTTAAGAACCTCATCACGTTCTGCATTTCCCCGCTTCTCATGCCGCTGGCACTGTTGTTTGCACACTTTATGCATGTGAAGATCGTGGACCACACAAACCCGCTGAGTAAGGCCGGCTTCCTGTTCACCCTGAACCAGCTCCTCTACCTCCTCATCGTAATGTGGGTATATTCGGAGCGCCCGGAAGGCATGGTCATGGCCTTCGCCATCGTGCATGCCGCACACATGCTTCCGTTTAGCTGGCTGTACCGCTCGATCAGCTACCGCATCGCCGCTATCGCAGGCGCTGTGATCTCTCTGATCCTCGGCATCCTGACCCCGCCCGCGGCTGTAGCCTTCTTCATCTTAGGCATGCAGATCGCCCTCGTGATCAGCCTGAGCCACGAAGTAAAGAGCGAAGCTTAAGGAAGTTTGAGGGACGCTATATTGCAGAAAGCGTTGCCTTTAGATATATGGTTTAATTACGGGACCCGGCGCGGATGCCACGAATCCGCGCCGGGTCCCGGGTTTTCTGGTTTCGGGCTTTCCAAAGCCGCGGGATGCTAACATTTCTCTTGATTTTGGCCATTCTGTTAGCAATTTCAGTATGTTTCGGGCCTTCCAAAGCCGTGGGATGCTAACATTTCTCTTGATTTTGGCCATTTTGTTAGCAATTTCAGTATGTTTCGGGCCTTCCAAAGCCGTGGGATGCTAACATTTTTCTTGATTTTGGTAGTTCTGTTAGCAATTCCAGCGTATTTCGGGTCTTCCAAAGCCGCGGGCGGCTAACTAATATGCTGTTTTCGGCCATTCTGTTAGCATTACGGATAAGTTAGGAATATTTGCTTTGAAATCTTATTATCGGCCCCATGATTTCTAGCATTTTAAAGCGCGGAATGCTATAATATAGGTATCTCAGCTTCATGGAGGTACAGAAGATGAAAAAGACGTGGAAAGCAATTGCATTGGCAGGATTAATGAGCTTCGGCACTGTAGGATGTGAGCCGGAGCCGACTTCAAATACAGAGGCAAAAACTGAGGGGAATACCGCGGTTGCCGCGACTGAAGCGACAAAACAGGGAGAAACGAAGAGCGAGCCCACAAAAGAATCTCCGACAACAAAAGCTTCACAAACACAGGCAACGAAAGAGACCGAAGGCGGACTCGCCGGGAATATAGAAGATTTTGAATTCAGCAACACTGAACTGACGCGCTATAAAGGAGAGGATGAGACAGTCGTTATCCCGGATGGCGTAACCGATATAGGATCATTTGCCTTTATTCGAAAATCAAAAGTGACCTCAGTCATCATTCCGAACAGCGTGACTGCTATATCTAGCAGTGCATTTCAGGAGTGTTCTTCATTGGATAACGTAGTGATCCCAGACAGTGTGACGAAGATCAATCATGAGGCATTTACCTGGTGCACGAGTCTGAAAACCATTGTGATCCCGGATAGCGTGAAGGAGATCGGATCGGAGGCGTTCTTTGGTTGTACCGCCCTGACCTCCTTCAAGATCCCGAACAGCATAACGTGTATTGAGAAGGGGTTGTTTTACGGCTGCAGTGCATTGAACGAGATTGAGATACCTGCCAATGTGACGAAGATTGGCGAGGAGGCATTCTCTGGTTGCATTGCACTTACCGGTTTGGAACTTCCTGCCGGTGTGGCGGAGATCGGTAAGGATGCGTTTGCCGGGTGCTCGAACCTGACCGTGATCGTGACGGCAGGCTCCTACGCCGAGCAGTACTGCAAGGACAATGGAGTGAAATATACTACGAAGTAGTAGGGAGATTAAAATCATGAGAAGAAGAGGATTTGCAATTTTGCTTGTTGCTACATTGGTGGCGGGCAGCCTGTGCGGATGTAAAAAGGGCGGAGAGGAAGAGACGAGCGCGACGACAACGGCGGACGGAAATGAGCCGTCTCAAACGACCGTGGTTGACATGAACGATCCGGCTCCCGGGGATTACGGAAAACTCTATTATGCGCCGGTCGAAGCAGAACATATAGCAGAAGATGATCTCGTAATGTATGTGGATAACGAGATCCTGATCGTCGTTAAAGATGGGGTAACGGAAGAGCAGGTCCGCGAGTTGGCGGAAAAATATAACAGCGAGATCGTCGGAGCGATCGAGATCACCGGAGATTACCAACTTCGGTTGGCTGAAACGGTAACGAAAGAAGAACTGGATAACACTCTGTTAAAAATCAAGGGTGAAGACATCGTAACAGGTGCTTCGTATAATTACGTTGCTCCGATTTCCGGTAATGCAGATACGGAAGAACGTGACGGGTTTTCTTATGGCAAAGAATGGAAAAGTGACTTACAGATAGCCGAAGGATTAGGAAAGAGTTGGGGCTTCGAAGCCATCAATACGCTCGGTGCGTGGGATGAATTAAATGCACACAAGGATCAGGTGAAACCTGTAAAGGTTGGCTTGATCGATGGCGGATTTGATACTGCCCACGATGATTTAGCCTTTGCAGAAGTTTTTTATGATCGAGGAGCCAATAATAGAACGACCGATTTGGAGTCTGATGTTGTAAGTCATGGCACTCATGTAGCAGGTATTATGGCTGCAAGATGTGACAATCCAGCAGGTATTTGTGGTGTGTATCCATATGGCGCCTATAACTTATATGGGGTTTCCAACGGCTTCGCGACTCCTGAAGAGCAATTGAATTCAGTGATGTACCTGAAAATAGCATATGCGGAGTTGATCGTCAGGAATGTTAAGGTGATCAATGTCAGTTGGGGGTTTAATTGGTATAAGTTTTCTGAATTTAAGGGTGCCTATAATCCCCTGACAGACAGCAAAGACTATGGAAAAGTGAAAGAAATGATGGAGACCCCTTCGAACATTCTGAAGAAGTCCGAAGAGGGAAAGGCATTGGGAGACTTCCTTGAAAGAATGCTGAAGAAAAACAAATATGATTTTGTGATCGTCAGTGCGGCAGGAAACGATTCAAATCTTACAGTAGGTCATATTGATTGTCGGTTGTCGTCTTGGAATACACTCATTCGAAGGGAAGACTTCCCAGATGTTTATGATCGTATCATTGTAGTTGGATCTGTTGATAATACTCTGAACATAGCGCATGATTCGAACGGAGGAGATAGAGTAGATGTTTATGCGCCTGGAGGCGGCTCCTCATTTTTGGACGGTCTGGGCGATTTCTTTTGCAATATAGCTGTGACCCCAACTGTAAGGGATTTACTTCGCGCCAATCCGGATATCTACTCAACTTTGCCGGGCAACCGATACGGAACCAAGAGCGGTACCTCAATGGCAGCCCCTCACGTTGCCGGTGTTGCGGCTATGGTGTGGAGTGCGAACAACTCATTGACAGGTGCGGAAGTAAAAGAAATCATCACCAAAGAAGCGAATAAGAGTTCATTGTGCACTTCTTGTAATATGGTCGACGCGCAGAAAGCAGTTAGCGATGCTTTTAAAACAAAGGGGACAAGGAACGCTGTGAATCCTGAAAACGGCATCGTTATGAGTTATGTGGTTGAGCGCTATCACGAGGAAAATAAAATCGGGAAAGCGAAAATAGAATTTAAAAACATTGAAACCGGAGAGGTGGCATATTTAGATCCCACCAAGAAGGTTTTGCCTGAAACGGACAGTGAAGGCCATTTTGAAGTCGCACTTCCGGAAGGAAAGTATACTTTAACTGTTAAGGCAGATGGTTATGAAGATTATGAATGGCCGGATGGAGAGGATCTTGAAAATCCGCTCGTTGTTCAGAAAGGGCAGGTCAAGTATTTGGAAAACTGGATCAAACTGAAAAGACCAGGAAAGAAGGAAGTACAATTCACGGTATTTGCTTTGGAGGCGGATACCCTTAAGCCGATCAGTGAAAAGAAGATCACGCTTACGATATCGAATTCGGAATTGACCTGCAAGAACCCTGAACAAACGACGGGTAAAGACGGTTCTGTGATCTTCGATATTCCGATGGGAGAGAAAAACAAAACGATCACCACGAAAGTGACACTTCATATCGATGGTTATAAAGATTTCGTTCTCGATGATTATGTGTTTGAGAATGATGCGGTGGACATGTTGCTTCAGGCTGAAGCGTTGTTTGAAAAAGAAATGACTGTACCCGATGTAAACGATGACGGCTATGTCGTTTTCGGCCGTTACGAGCAGGATGGCGATACCTCGAACGGTAAGGAGCCGATCGAGTGGGTCGTTCTGGAAGAAAATGAAAACGGCAAGCTTGTGATCAGCAGATATATTCTGGATTGTGTTCCGTTTAACAACAAATATGAGGATGTGACATGGGAGACCAGTTCGCTGAGAGAATGGCTAAACAAGGATTTCCTGAATGAGGCATTTTACGAGGCGGAGCAGACATTGATCCCGAAGGTGCACCTGAAGAACAGCGGTGTTGAGATGCCGGGAGGAAACGATACGGACGATCAGGTGTTCTGCCTGAGCCTGGAAGAGGCATCGCGCTATTACAAGTTTGAACTTGATAAATACGCGTTCTTCGGCTTCTGCAAGGACCTGATCACTCTGCCCACGGAATATGCAAAGGCGCATGGTATGCGGACTTTCAAAGCAAAGGATTGTATTGATGGACCGATTGGTGATGAGTATTGGTTTGATGGTTATGCGCCCAAGGGCTATCAGGCGTCCATAGCTGATCTGGAAGGAACATACTGGTGGCTGCGTACGATGGGCTGGGACAGGGATGCGTGTGCAGTATTCCCCAATGGATTTGCAGGACCGCACTACGAGTCCGGAGTAAGTTCGGAAGGCTATGGCGTCCGCCCTGTTTTGTGGATCGGTGAAGGCCCTGAACCGGAACCGGAAACCCCGACCACCGAAGAGGAGGAAACCAAACCGACGAAACCGAACCCGGGGACGGAAGTTGAGATCAATGAGGTGAATTTCCCGGCGGAGGCCTTCCGCGATTATGTAAGAGAAGAGTTTGATCAGGATGATAACGGAGTGCTTAGTCCCGAAGAACTGAGTCAGGCAGAAGAGATATACCTGTCTAACTTGGAACTGACCGGTCTGCAGGGCATAGAATACTTTTATAATCTGCAGTCACTGCAGCTCCGCAGTGTCAAGCTCCCCGGCCTTGATATCAGTCAGAACACGGCGCTCTCAAGTTTGGTATGTGACCGTGTCGGATTGACCGAGTTGGACATCCGTCACAACACGGAACTGAAGGAGCTGTTTTGCTCAAATAATAAGCTGACCTCTTTGGATATCAGTCACAATACTGCTCTGGAAACGCTGCACTGTGAGTATAACAAGTTAACGGCGCTGGATGTCAGTCAAAACCCTAAGCTGGTGAACCTGATCTGTTATAATAACAGTCTGACCGATCTGGACGTAAGCCACAACCCGGCTTTAACTTATTTGAGTTGTAATAATAATAATTTGACCGATCTGGATCTGAGTCATAACTCTGCGTTGGAGATCTTAGCCTGCGCACACAATAACGTGACTGCTCTGGATATATCGAATAATACGAAACTGGAGAGTTTGATCGCGGACCAGGGAACCGAAATTACCGGATTGACTTCCAAAGTGCGTGTTGATTACGAAAAGAAGTAAAAATCCAAACCGGGGGCGTCGGATGACGCCCCCGGTTTTATGCCGTCCCCTGCGTTTTCGTGGGAGAAGGTTTTGCATGCGGTCGGCGGCGGGCATTGATCGAGCTGTAGAAAAACCAGTCGAGTGAGATGAAGAATAAGGGTCAAAAACCGAATCTCCGAAATCGGTTTTTGCGCATCGCCGAGGTCGTTTTCGCGACAGGCGTGAGCCTGGCGCTATCAGGAAAACGGCCGACATCGATGCGGAGCCCGTAATTCTTCGTTGAACGAGAGGCAGGTTTTTCACAGCGCAGTGAACTGCCCGCACCGACCGCATGCAAACCGTAGAAGCAAGACGGAAACGCAGGGGCGCACAAAAAAGAGGACGCCTTTCGGCGTCCTCTTTTTGTATATCTCAAGCTGTTAAATCATGCAGTTTCAAACTGGCTGTTGTACAGGTCTGCGTAGGCTCCGCCGAGTGCCATCAGGCTGTCGTGGTTGCCCTGCTCGACGATGTCGCCTTTCTGCATCACGAGGATCAGGTCGGCGTTGCGGATCGTCGAGAGACGATGCGCGATGACGAAGGAGGTACGGGATGCCATCAGGTTATCCATGGCGCGCTGTACCAGCATCTCGGTACGGGTATCGATGGAGCTGGTCGCCTCATCCAGGATGAGCATCGGGTTGTTCTGGATCATCGCACGGGCGATGGTGAGCAGCTGCTTCTGGCCGACGGAGATGTCGGAGTTCGCCGTGAGCACGGTATCGAACTTCTGCGGCAGCGTCTCAACGAAGTGGTAGAGACCGCAGGCTTTGCAGACCTTCACCAGATCTTCATCCGAAACACCCTCCATGTTGTAGACCAGGTTCTCGCGGACCGTTCCCTCAAACACCCAGGTGTCCTGAAGCACCATGCCGAACTGGCGGTGGATCTCTTCGCGTGAAACGTCGGTGATCGGAATACCGTCAATGCGGATCTGGCCGCCCGTGACTTCGTGGAAGCGCATGAGCAGGTTGACGATGGTGGTCTTGCCGGCGCCGGTAGGACCGACGATGGCGATCTTCTGACCGGCTTTCACCGAAGCTGAGAAATCGTGGATGACTTCCTTCTCCGGCTTATCCGGATAGGCAAACTTCACGTGGTCGAACTCGACAGCGCCGACGCCCGGAAGTTTATCCTGCTTCTGGCTTTCGTTCGGAAGTTCTTCCTCATCCAGGAAGGCGAATACACGCTCGGATGCGGCTGCTGCGGACTGCAGGTTGGTAATGTTCTGCGAGATCTGACGCAGCGGACCTTCGAACAGACGAACGTAGATGATAAACGAGGTGATGACACCGAAAGTGATGTATTTGTGATAGAGGAGCAATGCGCCTACGACCCAGACGGCAACATAGCCGAGATTGCCCACAAAGTTCATAACGGGCGGCATCAGGCCGGACAGGAACTGCGATTTGAAGTTCGCCGTACGAACGGCGTCATTGAGCTTCACAAAACGTTCCTTAACGGACTGCTCTGCGTTGGAGATACGGATCACGTCGTGACCGTTATACATTTCCTCGATGTAACCGTTGAGCTGACCTAAGGAGACCTGACGCATCTTGAAGTAGCGCTGGGAGTGCTTAACGACCGTGATCATGAAGAACAGACCGAGGAGGGTCGAAGCGACGGTAACGCCGGCCAGGATCCAGTTGGTGATGATCATCATGACCAGACAGCCTGCAAACTGGGCGAATGCCGAGATGATCGAGGTCAATGAGTTCGCCAGCGACTGGCTGACCAGATCGACATCGTTCGTTGCGCGGGAGAGCACGTCGCCGTAAGAATGTGTGGCGAAATACTTCAGCGGCAGACGGGCGATCTTCGCATTGATCTTGCTA
This sequence comes from Lachnospiraceae bacterium, assembly GCA_017550425.1. Taxonomy (GTDB): domain Bacteria; phylum Bacillota; class Clostridia; order Lachnospirales; family Lachnospiraceae; genus UBA1201. The sequence goes on from JAFZPG010000038.1 coordinate 19,959, forward strand.
CGCAGCGTTTTCGCGATGTTCTGCGTCATGCTCGCCATGAGCAGGCCCTGGACCAGGCTGAACAGTGCGCTGAGTATGTACAGGAAACCGATGAAATACGCGATCTTCAGCACGGCGTCCATGTCGATCGACGTGGCCAGACCTTTTGTGATCTCATCGGTGATCTTTCCGAGCTGGTTCGGTCCTACGATCATGAGGATGGTCGAACCAATGGAAAGGATAAGCACGATAATAAAGGGAACCGGGGATTTTGAAGCGTAGGAGAGAGTTTCCGTGACCGCTTTTTTGAAGTTCTTCGGTTTCTCCGGAATACGATCCATCATAGGTGGCATACGATCACCTCCTTACGCTTCCAGCTCAGCTTCGGTGAGCTGAGACTGGGCGATCTCTTTGTAAACACTGCAGGACTGAAGCAGTTCGCGGTGTGTTCCTTTTCCTACGATCTCGCCGTCTGCCAGCACGAGGATGCAGTCGGCGTTCTTAATGGTGCCGATACGGCTGGCCACGATCACGCAGGTCGTATCCTTTAGTTTATCGGCGATCTCCTTACGGAGCAGTCGGTCGGTCTTGAAGTCCAAAGCGGAAAATGAATCGTCGAAGAGCAGGATCTCCGGCTTCTTTGCAATGGCACGCGCGATGGCGAGACGCTGCTTCTGGCCGCCGGAAATATTGCTTCCGCCCTGCGATACCATGAAGTCGAGACCGCCGTCTTTCTTCATGACGAACTCGGTCGCCTGAGCGATATCGAGCGCATTCATGATGTCCTCTTCGGTGATGGAGGACTCCCGGTCGCCGAAGGTAACATTGTCCCGGATGCTGTCCGCAAACAGGGTCGCTTTCTGCGGGATCAGACCGATCTTTTTATAGAGGATCTCAAAAGGATAATCTTTTACATTATGTCCGTTCAGGAGGATCTCGCCTTCGGTCGCGTCATAGAGGCGCGCCGCCAAATTCAGGAGAGTACTCTTACCGGAACCGGTAGAACCGATGATGGCGAGCGTCTGTCCTTCATGGACCGTGAAATTCAGGTTCCGCATGAAGTTTTCGCTGCTGCCGGGGAAATGGAAGGATACATTTTTGAATTCCAGGGTCCCCTTGAGTTTCGCGGGAGCCTCGACGGAACTGCTTTCGGGAGCGGAAGGTGCGTCATCCACGGAATAATCGTTTCCGCCGGTGACGGAGATCTCCTCATCCAGAACTTCACGGATACGTTTCGCGGAAACCTGCGCACGCGGCAGGATCATGAAGATCATGGTCAGCATCATGAAGCTCATAACGACCATCATGGCGTAGCTTCCGAATACGACGAGATCTCCGAAGAACTCACTGCGGGCGGCAACGAGTTCATTGGCCGCGGTGATCGGACTGCCGCTCGGCGACGTACCGCCGATGTTGAAGGCATTGATGATGACCGCGCCGATGTAATAGATCACGAGCTGGATACTGCTCATTACGAGGCCGATAACGGGTCCCATAAAGGACATGGCCCGCATGGTGAACAGGTTCGTGGCGGTGAGGTTTAAGTTCACACGCTCGAATTTGTTCTGCTGGTATTCATCTGCATTAAATGCGCGTACGACCTTGAGACCGGTCAGACTTTCGTCGATCACTCGGTTGACATCATCCACCTGACGCTGGATGAGACGGAATTTCGGGATGACGAAGCGCATAACGGTGGTGATGGTGATGGCCAGAATGGCAACGGCCACAGCGACCACGATGGAGAGCGAGGTGCTCTTACCGAGGATGCGCACGACGGCCCATACCGCGGTGATGGGAGCTTTGACCATGACCTGCAGGCCCATGGAGATCACCATCTGAATCTGGGTGATATCGTTTGTCGTACGGGTAATGAGACTCGCGGGTGAGAAATGTTTCATCTCTGCGGTGCCGAAATCCGAGATCTTGTTGAACAGGGTCGCACGCACCGTGTAACTGAAGTTCGCCGCGATCCGGGCGGCCAGGTAGCCGACCGTGATGGACAGAGCCACGCTTCCGGCGGCACACAAAAGCATCCACATACCGGAGATCAGGATATCTCCCGTGAGATTTTCCTCTGTGGATGCCAACTTTTGGACGACTTCAGCCATGAAGTCGGGTAGCTCGATGTCCAGCCAGACCTGGCAGGCTACGAGCGCCAGGCAGAGCAGAGCGATCATTTTGTCCCGGCCCGGCAGTTGTTTGATAATTTTGATCATACTTCCTCCGAAACGCCTCCGTTCGATGAGGCGCCAAATAATACGTTGGATTAAATTGCAATATAGAATCAAGTATAGTCTTTTTATATATAAATGTCAAGAAGGCCTGACCTTATGTCAAGCCTTCCGATTATATCTTTTTTTCAGTTGTTCGTTCATGAGCGCCGTGTGTTTCCGGTCGGACAGATAGTGGGAAAAACAGGTGAAAAAATAAATGAAAGAAACGGCAAAAAAAGTGTAAAGAGCGACCGGCGGCGTGATATCGCACCACTGAAACACCTTCAGCAGAAGCAGCGTAAGCGAATAGATCAGGATGTAGTGGCCGGTCCACAACGCCAGTGAAACTTTTGCGCTCTTTGTGTCCAGACACAAAAAGAGGGACGAGGGCAATGCCGTGATAAACGCATAGAACAGGATCTGCCAGAAGACCGCAAAATCGGGCTGACGGCCGGAGAATGAAAAGAACACTGCAGCTACCAGAATGACACCGGTCGTTATGGCCAGGAAATATTGCAGAAGCGAAACGAAAAATTCTTTAACCATCAGTCCTCCTTTCCAAGGCTCAGTTTCGCCTTGAGTTCACGTACGTATTGCCGGGAGATCAGGATGCGCTCGCCGTTTTGCAGGTGCGCCTCCAGTTTTCCGTTGAAATGCGGAGACAGATATTCGATCTTCTCCATGTTGAGGATCATGGATTTCGAACATCGGAAGAAATCGGCGGCGCCGAAGAGTTCTTCCAGTTCATACAGTTTGTATTTGACCTCGTAGACCTCGGAATCGCAGTACGCAAACACACGGTTCTCATTGGCCTCGAAATAAAACACGTCCTGAAGTTTGAGAGGGACGATCTTATCCTCGAGATAGCCGGTGAGACCCGTTTGGGAAGTTTCATAGGTTTTCAGCATGGAAACGAGCCGTTCATCCGGAGAAGCTAAGCGGACGATGATGACGTCCTCTTCCTCCGGATCCGGGGTTTCATAGATCACTCGCATAAATAACCTCCCCAGGTGCTGTGCCTATCGTATCAGTTGGTTGTGGGCTTCGGGGAGCCGCAGTCAGGGCAGAATTTGGCGGTAGTGAAGCGACCGCACGAGCACTGCCAGACATCCGCCGGCCGGACCGCACCACAGGTCATGCAGAATTTGCCGCGGTTATCTGCACTGCATCCGCAGAGAGGACATGCCCACGTGTTGCCATCCGTGACGAGGTTTTCCGGCTTGGACTTCTGTGAGCCGGGGCCGTCTACCATATTCAGCGTCGGATCCGCTGACTGCTGTTGGTTCATCTGTTGCATCATAAGGTTCATCATGGGTCCGCCCTGCCCCAGGGTGCCGATGAAACCGTTCATAGGCGGCGGACTCATGGGGCGGTCCGTCGTATCCACATAATGAAATCCGCTGCCATCCGGGTTCGGCTGAAGCAGGCCCATCTGAATGGCGGCACGTTCCGCCTCTTTGGTTTTGTGATCCTCGCGGGCTTTCGTCACGATATCGGTGTCGATCTCGTGAAGCAGAAGATCGAGCGCCTCCTGTTTATCGCCTGCAAGCGTCTTATACTTCTCGTCATTCAGCATATCCAGAAGGAATGCGTAGTCGTCATCGTCGAGTTTGTCGGACTTGCGCAGCACTTCCGAAACGCAGTAGAGGAAATAAGCGAGTTTAGAGTTATCGGTCGCCTTCGGCTCCAGCGGGATGATCTCCGATATCTCTTCGGAAACCTCGGAAAGCGGCGCTTTGAAACGCACACTGACGGTGCCGAGCTCCTCGTAGTCGTTCGTCATCAGACGTTGGTATTTCAGTTTCTCCGCAGGCTCTTCGACTGCATTGCCCATGGGGAGCTCGTAGAGGGCCACGCCGTGGCCGCCGCTGCCGTAAGGCTCGGAGATAACGGCGTCGTTGCGGAAATCTTCGTGGTTCAGGGTCCGGTTCTCGTAGCCCAGAAGGCGATACTTCTGCACGTATTTCGGGTTAAACTCGACCTGCGCCTTCACGTCTTTTGCCACGATGTTCGTGAGGCTCACAAACTTGCGGTCAATGCTTTCCTTTACGTCTTCGACGGCATTGACCACGCAGTAGGTTCCGTTGCCGTGCTTACTCAGGACCTCGAGTTTATCGTCTTTGTAGTTATACAGGCCCGTGCCGATCACCGACAGGAACATGCCCGTTTTCTTCTTTTCTTCGATCAGGTTTTTAAGCCCGTCCTTCGAGTTGATGCCGAAGTTCAGGTCGCCGTCCGTGATCAGGATGACCTGGTTGTTCCAGCCGTCCTTATAGGTTTTTTCGCCGATGGCATAGGCGGTCTCGATACCTGCGGAGCCGTTGGTGCAACCGGTGATGAAGATGGTCAGGATGTCGCCCAGGATGTCTTCCAGATCGCCGCTGCCGCCGACCACGTGGTTCGAAAAGATCGTATGATCCTCGGTGCTGTAAGTGATCAGACTCAGGACATCGCCTTCCTTCAGCTTCGAAACGATCGTAGCCAGGGACTCGATCGTGACATTCCGCTGCGAGGTCATGCTGCCCGAGGTGTCCAGAAGGAGGACGATGTTTTGATGCTCCTTCGGCGTGTCGTCTGCCTCGACATGGATATACAACAGTTTCTTGTCTTTGCCTTTATCCATGAGCTCCGAGTTGATCTTAAACGGAGCTTTTTTTTCTGCATTTGCCGCTTTGTGATCGTAATCGAAGTAGTTCAGAAGCTCCTCGATGCGGACCTGGGAAATGTCGATGCTCCGACCGTTCCGGCGCTGGTTCAGCAGGATGCCGACCGAGGCTGTGCTCGTGGTCATCCGGAAGGTGGAGGTGGGAGAGGTCAGAACGGATTTTGCGTCCTTTTCCTCGATGAGTTCATAAGAGTCCGTGGCGATCTTCTCGGGGTCGATCCTCATGCCCATAGCAGGCATGGCAGGCTGCGCCATGGACATGGTGGCCTTCATGACTCCGCCGGAGAACATGGCGTTGCTCGTCATCATGCCGCCGCCGGTCGCTGCCGCCATCATCATGGGACCGGGCATGCCCATACCCGCGGAGGCTCCGGTCGGTACGCCAAAGAGACGGGGATCGTTTTCCGGGCACAGGAGCGGTTCCGCTTCCTTGCGGATCGCGTCGGGAAGCTCCGAAATGTGCTCTTTTATATAATTGCGGATATCGGTAGAAGAGTAATTCGGTTGCTCCAAAAGCCAGTCATAGATCCGGTCCAGACGGTGTTCCCGCGGAAAGATCGAAGCCAGACAGGCGGTTTCGAGTGATCCGTAGGTCAGCATCGCGAGGACACAGGCGGCCTTTTCACCATAGCCCAGCGACAGAATATAATCATATTTTTCCTTCTTCTCAGGGATGCAGTTGATCTCAGCTTTAAAATCCATAGATACATTCCTCCTACGTGCTTATGATAAGATAGTAATATTTTATCATAGGGGAGGGAAGGCTTCAAGAGACAAATCCCTACGAGAGGTTTTTTGCTTGCATTTTCCGCCTGATTTTTATATACTGTTATATGGAAAGGTGTGCGCTGTGAAAGGGCGGCGCGGAAGATCTTTCGAGGGTTCCCCGAGAGGGAAGTGTGATGTATTGATAATGTGTGTGATACAGGGGTAAATGAATGAGATATAGATATCGTCTGATGGCCGGGTTTTTGATCGTTCTGTTTCTCCCGATCCTCCTGATCGCTTTGCTTGGAATGATCTTTTTCAATTCCCAGCGGGATCGCCTTGAGGAGATCTATAAGATCGAGATGGACCGGCAGGGTTATCTGAGCGCCGAGAGTGTTTCCGGTATCTGTGACATGGCGGGCAAAAGCGTTGCGCTCGAATTCGAGGTGAATTCGGGACGCTTCCTCTGCTCAAGGGATGAGGATTCCGGGGATCTGAACAAATACAACCTCTACCTGATGAAGAACATGAATTGTTTTTTGATCAAGATCAATATCAGCGACAGCTGGTATTACTACGGAGGCACCCGTGTTACAGATGCTTTGGTCGCGGAGATCAAATCAGCTTCCAGACAGGATAAAGTTCAATACTTCGCGGATGAAAATCTGTTCTTCAAGGTCGTGAATACCGATCCGGAGAGCCAGAAGAAATACGGCATCATCGTGGTGGCGACTTACGGAGACCAGCAGAGCCCCGAGTTTAAAGAGTTTTTGAAACTTTTGGTGGCCAGCGTGATCTTGGTTTTGTTTGTGACGGCCCTGATCACGGCGACGATCGCCCGGTCGATGATCCAGCCGATCCGGGAAGTCCAAAAGGCATCCCGAAAGGTTCGGGACGGCGACTTGGATTACGAGCTGGATATTCAGGATAAGGAATTCAAACCGCTCTGTGATGACTTCAACCAGATGCGCCTGCGCCTGAAGGAGTCAGAGAAGATAAAGGCGGAGGCGGACGCGGAGAACCAGGAACTGATCAGCAACATCAGCCACGACCTGAAGACGCCGCTGACGGCGATCAAAGGATATGTGGAGGGGCTGCTCGACAATATTGCCGATACGCCGGAGCGCCGGGAGAGATACCTTACCACGATCTACAACAAGACAAATGACATGCAGCGTCTGATCGATGAACTGACATTCTACTCCAGGATCGATACGAACCGCATCCCGTATAACTTCGTACCGCTTCCGATCGCGGATTTCTTCCGCGATTGCGTGGATGAGACCGAACTGGATCTGACTTCGCGGGGCATGAAGCTGGAGTTTGCCTGTGAGGTCGAGGACAACATTCTCGTGAAAGCGGATCCCGAGCAGATGCGGCGGGTTTTGAACAACATTATCGGAAACAGCGTTAAGTACATGGATAAGCCGCAAGGCGTTGTCGGTATCCACCTCTGGCGGGATGACCGCAAGGTCTATGCGGAACTGATGGACAACGGCCCGGGCATCAGCGAGGATGCCCTGCCGTACATCTTCGACCGGTTCTACCGGGCGGATGCGGCGCGGAGCCAAAATCAGGCAGGCAGCGGGATCGGGCTTTCGATCGTCCAAAAGGTGGTGGAAGACCACGGCGGTACGGTCTATGCGACCAGCACGCTCGGCGAGGGAACGAAGATCACGATCGAACTGAACATATATAATGAAGACGAGGACAGGGAAGATGAAGAAGATATTGATCGTTGAAGATGAGGTCAGCATTGCCCAGCTGGAGCGCGATTATCTCCAAGTCAGCGGCTATGAAGTTGAGGTGGCAAATGAAGGTGATAAGGGCCTGGACATGGTCATGCATGAGGAGTATGACCTGGTGATCCTGGACCTGATGCTGCCGGGCGTGGACGGCTATGAGATCTGCCGTCGCCTGCGCAGTGTTTCGGAGGTGCCGGTCATCGTCGTTTCCGCGAAGAAAGAGGACTCGGATAAGATCCGCGTCTTCGGTCTCGGCGCGGACGATTTTATGACGAAGCCGTTTTCACCCAGTGAGTTGGTGGCCCGGGTCAATGCGCATATGAGCCGCTACGACCGCCTGATGAACGCGGCGAAAGACCGCAAGACCGACGATATCATCGAGATCCTGGATCTATCCATCGACCGTGCGGCGCGACGCGTGGTCGTGCGAGGAAACGAGATCACGCTGACGCAGAAAGAGTATGATCTTCTGCTGTTTTTGGCAGAGCATCCCAACACGGTGTTCACGAAGGACGAGCTGTTTAGGAACATTTGGGGCTTTGAAGTGGTCGGCGATACGGCGACCGTCACCGTTCATGTCAAAAAACTGCGCGAAAAGATCGAAGTCGATCCGGCGAAGCCGAAATACATCGAGACGATCTGGGGCGTCGGCTATCGTTTCCACCGGTAGAAAAAGATAAATGGTTTGCACGGCAAACCTTGGTTGTAAGGAGTTACATCAAACATGGAAGAGCAGAAGAAAAGTCTGTTTGAAGAGGAGCGTTGGCTGATCCCCGTGACGGGCATCCTCGTGGTGGTTTTTGGTATTTTGGTATATTTGGTCGTGTATCTGGCCGGTTACTCCGATGCGGCGATCGCGAAGATCATCGGCACGGAGCGCATGAAGACGAAGTATGAAGACCTGGCGGATTACAAAGAATTTGAAGATTTTGTTACCTACCAGCGCGCATTGGGCGAGGAAGCGGACATCAAGAACATTACCCAGGTAGTAGACTTCTCGGACAATGTATTTGTCGGCGTAGTCGAAAAATACATCCGTACCAACGTCGAGGATTTTCCGGAGACCGTCTATTCGGTGCGCGTGATCGAGAATCTGCGAGGCGAACTGGAGAAAGACAGCAAGGTCGAAGTCACGAAAGTCGGCGGACTGAATAAGAGTAACCGTCGATATGTGGTTTTCTCAGATGATATTCTCCCGAGCGTCGGCGCGACGTATATCTTCTGCGCCCGCAGCGAAGAGGATGAAAAAGGTAAAGTGCAGTTGCGTTGCGCCCTGCCGAACATGACGATCCGCCTGTCCGGAAAAGAAGGTTATGGGAATGATCCTTCGTATCTCGAGTATAAACAGGCGTGCCTGGATGTCATTCCCGAGTAAGATTTACAAAGCCCTTACGGCTTCTTACAAAACCTTTAAGAATACGCCGGCCGCATTGAATTCGTGCCGGATCGATGTTACAATCAAAATCGGCTTAAAGGCATTGGTTTTATAAATATCTGATATAGGAGGAAAGGGAATTGATTCTTACCTACAAATGCCCCGGGTGTGCCGGAGCGATGAATTTCAACGAGACGACCGGTAAGATGGAATGCCCGTTCTGCGGCCGTGCGGAGACGGTCGAGACCATGCAGCAGCTCTATCTGGAAGAAGAGGCAAAAGCAGAGGCAGCGGCTGCCGCTGCAGGAGAGATGGAGACCGGGCATATCGATACGGTCAATATCGACGTTGGTATGGGAGCGGTAGATTCCGTTTCTGCGGCAACTTCGATCGAGCATACGGATGACAGACCTCATACAGAAGAGGAGCAGATCGATCTTCGGGTATATACATGCTCCAGCTGCGGCGGTGAGATCCTGACCGACGACGTAACGGCGGCGACTTTCTGCAGTTATTGCGGCAACCCGACATTGATCGCGGAGCAGCTGACCGGCCAGAAGCGTCCGTCCCGTCTGATCCCGTTCATGATCCAAAAGGATAAGGCAGTCGAGGCTTTCCGCGAGTGGACTCATAAGGGCATCCTGACCCCGAGCACCTTCCGTTCGAAGACAAACCTCGAGAAGACGGTCGGCATCTACGTTCCGTTCTGGCTTTTTGACTACGGCGTTTTGGTCAATTACCAGGCAGACGGCCAGATCATTACCCACGAGATCCGCGGCGAGTACCGCCTGACGCACACCGATCACTACGATGTGCATCGTAAGATACATGCAGAATACGACATGGTGCCGGCAGATGCGTCCAAAGAAATGGACGACCACATGATGGACTGCCTGGAACCGTTTAATTATTCTGCCATGAAGCAGTTTGAGATGCCGTATCTGTCCGGCTTCTATGCCGAGAAAAACAGCTACACGGACGAGGAGATGGCGCCTCGTGTAAAGACGCGTGTGGCGCAGTACGGCGAGGCACATGCACGCGGAACCATCAGGGGTTACGCGAATGTGATCACAAAAGGAAAAGATATCCGGATGAGCCTGAAGAAGACGGAGTACGTGCTTCTGCCCGTCTGGATCATCAACTATGAGTATAAAGGGGAGCATTACCGGTTCGCGATGAACGGGCAGACCGGAAAAACGGTCGGTGTGTTGCCCGTCAGCAAAGCGAAGGCCGGCATCATGTTCGGATCGATCATGGCCGTGATCTGGGGCTTATTAACAGCGTTCGGAGGTGTGTTCTGATGAAGAAGAAAATACTTTCCGTGATCTGCGCAGCGCTGATCCTGGTGTTTACGCTGCAAATTCCCGCAGGGGATGTTTTTGCCGATGGCACAACAAATGTCTACGATGAAGCCGGTTACCTCTCGAGCGGCGACAAGGATGAGATCAACACTCTGTATGATGATCTGTACGCCGATACCGGCCTTCAGTGTGTATTTTTGACAACGTCAAAAGATCTTCCGGAGGATGAAACGATTCCGACGGATTTCCCGTATTTGAACGACTATCTTCAGAGTTCTACGCCCTGTATCATTCTGATGCTCAGCGATCTGACGAATACGGCAACGGTTCGATCCCATAATACCGACCTGACCAATGAGCAGTTGAACAGTATTTTGGATATCATGATCGACTGCCTCAATGAAAGCACCGTAAAAGATGCAGCATGTTCTTCGGCAGTCAAAGCGGCCGAAGAGTTTGACAATGGGTTTGATCCCGTGGAGTACAGAGACTGGATCCTGGGAACAACAGAAGCTCAGCCGGCGAACAACACTTCGAATTCCACGTCCACAGCCTATAATGGACATCATATTGATGATGAGGAAGGCCTTCTGAGCCAGTCGGAAGCAGAACGTTTGGAGAAACTGTTTGCAGAGAAATCCGAGGAACTCGGTGTTGACATCATCTTTCTGACTGAGCATTATTTTTCCGACTATGCCAATACGGCTTGCGAACATTTAGGTGCCGTGTGCCGGGAAAAAGGCTATGGTTATGGCGAGAACCGCTACGTGATCATGTTCGCGATCAGCGTCAGCAACCGCTACGCTATGGCGTACGAGTGGTCGAAAGATATCGACAAGTACCACCGCTATCTTCAGGTGGAACTGGATGATATTTTTGATGCGGTAAAACCGAATCTTTCGACGGGTATGAACAACCGCGTTTATGCGCGGGAGGAATCGCAAAGAGCGTTTGCGACAGCGGCGACGACCTTCCTGGAATACGCGGAGAAACATGCGGATTTCGATGATGCTCCGCTGGAGGCTTTCCAATATTCGGATAATTATGAGCGTTATGATCTGGATGGTCATCGCAAAGCCCTGTGGGGCAGATTCGGACTCTTCGGAGTGATCTCGGCGGCGATCTCCGGCATCGCAACAGCGGTCTGCGCGACCAAACATAAACCCAAGACCGTTACGGATCCCGAAGTATACAGCAACCGAAATCAGTTTAATATTTTGGAGCAGAGTGATCACTTCCGTGTTCGTACCACGACACGTGTGCGCATGTCCAGTTCCAGCGGCGGTGGCGGCGGCCACAGCCATGGTGGTGGCGGCGGTGGCGGCGGCCATGGAAGCGGCGGGCACTTCTAAGGCGCCGGAGCGCCTTAGAAGTGTGCCTCCGGCAGGCGATGAAAGGATAAATTATGTTAGCTGGTTGGAGTACCGGATATACGATAGCGACCGTATTTATGGTCGTTTTGATCATAAGTCTCGTGGTAGCCTCCGGCCGGGGCGACATTGAGATACGCCGGCGCAGGCCGAAGGACGGCCGCCGCGTTACGTGGCGGGCCGCCGCGGCGGCATGGCGCGAGGAAAAACAGCAGGAGCACGAGCGTCGGGCGGAAGAAAAACGCAGGGTACGCGAAGAAAAAGAAGCAGTAACAGTACTAAAGAAGGAGGAGGGCAAACAGGATTTGCCCCAAAACTGAGAACATGGAGAAACAGAATCCGATCGTAACATTTCAAATGAACAGCGGTAAGGTCATCAAGGCAGAGCTCTATCCGGACATTGCCCCGAACACGGTCAATAATTTCATCAGCCTGATCCAAAAGGGTTTTTATGACGGCGTGTGCTTCCACCGCGTCATCAACGGCTTTATGATCCAGGGCGGTGACCCGCAGGGCACCGGCATGGGCGGCCCCGGCTACAAGATCGCCGGCGAGTTCTCCCACAATGGTTTTGACAATCCGCTGAAGCATACCCCGGGCGTTCTGTCCATGGCTCGTTCCATGATGCCGAACTCTGCGGGTTCGCAGTTTTTCATCATGCATAAGACATCCCCGCACCTCGACGGCGAGTACGCTGCTTTCGGTAAGGTCATCGAGGGCATGGATGTGGTCGACGAGATCGCAACGGTCCGCACGGACCGCAATGATCGTCCGCTCACACCGGTCATTATGGAAAAAGTAACGGTCGATACATTTGGCGTAACCTACCCGGAGGTCGTAAAATACTAAAAGATGGCCAGAGAGTTTATCATGGAGGACGGCGGCCGTGTTTGGGTGCTGTCCGCAGAAGAGGGGTTAGTGGCGCACATGGCGCGCGGTGAGTGTGTCATCGGTGTGCTTTCGGACTCGGATCTGCCGCCGATCCCCGATGGCGGTTATCTGGTGGAAGATGAGGAGAGCGTAGACGCTGCCTTTGCCGGCCGTGTCTACGCCCGCTTTTGTCATAAACCCTGGATCATCGGGGAAAATGAAGCGCTGATCCTGCGCGAATTCGTGCCGGGTGACCTCGTGGAATTATACCGCCTGGAACAGGATATGCGGTCCTATATCGATCTGAAGGGCATTCTCGGGACACTTCCGGATGTGAAATGGACAGAACTCTCTGCCGTGGAACAGAAAGAACTGTCCGAGCGGTTTGCCGCCTATATCGAGCATCAATATTCGTTTTATGAATTTGGCTTGTGGGGAATGTTTCGCAGATCCGACGGAAAACTCATAGGAATGTGCGGATATTCCGCGACAGAGGAAGAGGATATGTCGCTGGGCTATTATGTCTACCCGACCTGCCGGCTGAACGGATATGCCACGGCGTGCTGCCGAATGGCGCTGGATTTTGCCACCGGCTGGTTACATGCCGAAATGGTAACGGCCTGCACCCGCCGGGAGAATTCCGCATCCAAATACATCCTGCGGAAACTGGGTTTTTCACAGGTGGGCGAAGAGGACGGACGGCTGTTATTTCGTAAAGATCTGACAGTGCCGGAGGCGGCCGAAGAACCGGAGGACCGGCCTGCGCAGATTTTGGGAAAGCATTTCAGGAGAACATAGAGATGAAGGATACCTTACACCGCTTATACGGACATTTTACAACGATCACGAAGCATCGCCATCAGGTGATGATCCATTGCTTTAAGGCGGGTATCCCGCTGCAGGGGCTGGCACACGATCTGTCGAAATATCTTCCGGAGGAGTTCCTGCCGGGCGTGAAGTATTTCGCCGGCGATCACAGCCCGAATGAGGGAGAACGTCAGGATAAGGGCTACTCCCGCGCGTGGATGCACCACAAAGGGCGCAACAAGCACCACTTTGAATACTGGTCGGATCACAACGTCGTGACGAAACAGTACGAGCCGGTGCCCATGCCCATGCGGTATGTGATCGAGATGTTCTGCGATCGCGTTGCCGCGAGTAAGATCTACAATCGGGGGCATTACAACGACCGCATGCCGTTGGAGTATTACCTGAAGAATAAAGAACACTATGTCGGGCATCTTCACCCGAAGTCGGGAGAGATCCTGGAGAAACTGCTCCGCATGCTGGCGGACGCAGGCGAAGAGAAGACATTTGCCTATATACGGTCACTGCGGCTCTGAAAGATGACTGAAAACGAAAAAGCCCGCATCTCATATTTCCATGAGATGCGGGTTGCCTGTTTTAATAGGCCTTACACAAACGTCTCGGACGACCGTTTCGGTCATTCTTCCGCCGGCGCGACCTTACCCAGGTCGCGAACATATTCGAACAGTTTGATCACATTGGCCTCGTCGGGCGGATAGAGGTAGGCACCGAGGTAGAAGGATGAGCCGTCATCATAGCCGTACAGATCCAGCTCCCGGGCGATCCGGTAATCATTGATGCGCAGGAGGGTCTGCTCCCGGGTCTCGCTTTCACCGGTCTCTTCGTCCTTCTGGGTGAAGGTGCGGACAATGATGTCTTCTTTCAGATCGTTATAGAGGTCGGCGGGAAGGAATTCGCGCAGATCTTTCCAGAAGAACTGCTTTCCGAAGTGGTTCAGGCCGTCCTCGTCCGTGATGACATAGTCGAGCTGGTGTGCCGCGATGTACATGACGAGCTTTTGCTCAACGTCGTTTCCGTACTGCCCCATGAAAAGGCCACGCTCGAGGAAGGTTTTCTCCTTCGGGCCGACGCCGATGTATTCGTCCAGCTGCCCGCTGAAGACTTCCGTGTCTACACAGGACAGATTCAGAACGATGCCGAAGAGGACGTCGTCTTTGCGGGTCATGTAATGGTGGACGATCGAAATGGTAAGGATGATCAACACCACGATCACGATGATATGGAGTGTATAGTAATCGAAGATATAGCCGACTTTGGCTTTAAAGCCCGGCAACTCTTTTATCTTTTTGATCTCGCCTTTGAACGTTTTGTTGACGCTCTGGCGCTCTTTTTCCTGTTCTGTCATAGATATGCTCCTGAAATGGGGGATAAATGAGTCACATTTTGCGACATCACCTATCATACCACAAAAACAAATGCCTGTGTAGAGGAAAATAGAAGAAAAGGGTTTGCATTTTCCGTGGCAGTTTGGTATAATAAAGTAGTATATCATTTCCCGTCAGAAACAGAGGTATGTTCATGGGTGGATTGTTCAACGTTGAGAACCCGTTTTGGACATTTGTCGGCAAATTAGCCGACGCCATGCTGCTCGGCGCCATATGGCTTTTGGCGTGCCTCACCATTATCGGTGCGGGTCCCGCAACCACGGCGTTGTATTATGTCACATTCAAAATGGTCCGCAACGAAGAAAGCTACGTTTATAAGTTGTTCTGGAAGTCATTCAAAGAAAACTTTCGCCAGGGAGCGATCATCGGCGTGCTCAATATCGCTTTGGCAGTATTCATCGGCTACGATCTTTGGTTTTATTATGGCCAGGAGGGGCAGATGAGCGCCTACCTGTATTTGTTCTTTTTGATCATGGCTTTTATCTGGATCATCGGATCCATGTATATCTTCGCGATCCTGTCGAAGTTTTCGAACAGCATAAAAGCGATGTATATTTCGGCATATGCGATGTCTGTCCGACATTTCGGAACGACTCTCATTTGCCTCGCGATCATGGCGGCCTGCGTGGTGGCTGTGGTCTTCATTCCCCCGTTGATCGTTTTTATCGGCGGTATCTACATCTTCTTTACGGCATTCCCGATGCGAAGGATCATGGACATATACACTCAGAAGATCTTAGACCGTCAGGCGGCCATCGCAGAGATGAACGGAGAGGCGGGTCGGGATGACGATACGGAAGAAGAAACTCTGATCCCGGAGCCGGAGGAGGATGTGGCCGACGAGGACGCACCGGCGGAGGATGAGGAAAAATAAACATACGGCGTGACGTTACGATCAGGAAATAGGAGCGTCGAAACCGGTTACACTAAGGAAGGAAAGGAGGTGCCAGACATGCGATATTCATGTGAGAAATGTAAGAAGAAATTTGAGTTCCGCGATATCATTTACTATTGTCCTTATTGCGGAAGCGGTTTGGCACAGTCTGATAAGGCAGCAGAGGAAGCGTCGAAACGTGAGGCTGAGGAGGCCGCTAAGCGTGAAGCAGCAGCGAAGCGTGAGGCGGAAGAAGCAGCAAAACTTGCGGTAGCGGAGAAAGCACCGAAGGAAAGCGAGTCGCGTAAGGCGGCCAGAAAAGACGGAGCTTCGGATGATCCGTTGGCAAAGATCGCAGAGCAGTTGACTGCGAAACTGGCACACGAAGTACAGGCAGAGCTGAAGAACGCGGAGAAAGATGCGAAGTCTGAGAAGACAGATAACGATGCAAAGCCTGCAGAGACGAAGGATGCGCCTGAGAAGAAAGCAGAGCCCGAGCGCAAGAAAGCGCCGCGTGCGGCTGCAGGACCGCTTCCGGGTCGCGAACTGAAACTGAAGAAGAAATATTCTGCGATGATCTCCGGATGCATCGATACGATCAATGATATCGCGTGCGCGAAGGTGAACGCGATCATGCCGGGCGGCAGCCTGTCCCAGTATGTGGGTAACGTGGAACTGATCCGCCAGAGTGTGAGCAGCCGGACGGCATTGTCCAGGATCGAAGGATTTTTGGATACTCTGGATAATGTCATCCTGACCATGAAGGAGAACACAAAGGAGAACGCAGAGTCCCGCCTGAAGAGTTCGGTAAATGAGATCGACGAACTGGTTCGCGAACTGCATGCATTGACCGGCCATACCTACGAGAGCGGTAAGTTGATGCACACCGCCGAAAGCGCACAGATCGAACAGACTTGCACGAAGAAAGATATTCAGGTTCTCTATAAGCAGGTGATCGCTGCATATCAGAAATATAAGAGATGTGTAAACCAGAACGGCATGGATGCCGTATTCCCGTCCAATCTGCACGGAAGCAATGTGCTTTCATTCTCCGATGAGTACGATGATGACATGTTGCAGGCTGAGATGGAGCGCGTGGAATTCCTGAACATCGCCGAAGCGATCGAGTACATGAAGGAGAACAATGAGCGCAAATACTGGGGCATGAAGGGCGAGGATTATGTTCCGCATGTGGACGTGTTCTGGCGCGGCCTCGAGGAACTGTGTACCTGCATCGACCATCAGGTAGCCGTACGGTTTGATGAGTCCCTGCTTTGCATCGATACCGAGACCGAGAAAACTTTGGAAAATGATATCCTGAACCCGAAGTTTGTAGTGGACGACGCAAAGATCGCGAAGGCGACTGAGTTCCAGAAGAAACTTTCCGAAGAGTATCAGAAGGTCATTACCCGTAAGAAGAACGGAGAAGATTACTATCGTTAAAATAGCGGGCCCGTGAGGGAACGTACGAAAAAAACAACCGCCGCAGGCCGAAATGCAGCCCGCGGCGGTTGATTTTTTTGCGCGCATGTTGTATACTGTATACATGATGATCGGGAGGTTAGTATGGTCAATCAAATGAGGACCCGGGCCAGGGCGAAGATCAATCTGGCGCTGGATATAGTGGGAAAGCGAGAGGACGGCTATCATGAAGTACGCATGATCATGCAGACATTGCGCCTGTATGACGATATCTACCTTTTGAAGATCCCGGAGCGGGAGATCCGGATCACGACGAATTTCCGCCACGTGCCGACAAACCAGGCGAACCTGGCATATCGCGCGGCCGAGATCCTGTTTAATGAGTTTCATCTGCCGGGAGGTATTGAGATCGATCTGAATAAGAAGATCCCTGCGTCGGCAGGGCTGGCCGGCGGCAGTGCGGATGCCGCGTCCGTGTTGTTTGCGATCTCTCGTATGTACGATCTGCCCATTTCCCGTAGTATGCTGATGAAGCGGGGCTTGCAGATCGGGGCGGATGTGCCGTTCTGTCTGATGCGGGGGACCGCATTGGCCGAAGGAATCGGAGAGGAATTGACCAGGCTACGGCCGGCTCCGCACTACTATGTGCTTTTGGTGACGCCGCCGTTCGGGGTATCGACGCGGCGCGTCTACACGGATCTGGACGAACTCACAGAGCCCTTGCGGCATCCGGATGTGGATGCTATGATCCGTGAGATCGAGCAGCCGAAGGGGGATCTGCCGAAACTTTTGGGAAACTGTCTGGAGCAGGTGACCATTCCCATGCATCCCGTGATCGCGGACATCAAACAGGACATGCTTACATTGGGCGCAGTTGCCTCGATGATGAGCGGAAGCGGACCCACGGTCTTCGGCCTGTTTGAGGATTTTGAAACGATGAAGCAGGCATATGATACGTTGAAGGCGCATCGCATTCCCGGACGTATCATATACACTGAGTTCTATGATCCGGCGACGGAGCTGGCATATCAGCCGCCCCGTTATTCGGAGTAAGGAGCAGACTATGCAAAACGATAAGATGGATGAATATATCAAACAGAATATGAATGAGTATCTTCCCCTGCGCGATGTTGTATTTAACACGTTGCGTCAGTTGATCCTGAAGGGGGAACTCGCACCGGGCGAGCGCCTCATGGAGGTCGCGCTGGCGACGCGTCTGGGCGTCAGCCGGACGCCGGTGCGCGAGGCGATCCGTAAGCTCGAGCTCGAGGGCCTCGTGGTCAATATCCCCCGGCGCGGCGCGGAGGTCGCGCGGATCTCCGAGAAGAACCTGCGTGACGTACTGGAGGTGCGCCGGACGCTGGAAGACCTGGCGGTGAGCCTGGCCTGCCGCCGCATTACCGAAGAAAAACTGCTCGAGCTTAAACGGGCGAATTCCTATTTTGAACTTTCTCTCTCCACGGACGATGCGACGACGATCGCGGAGGCGGATGAGAAGTTCCACGACCTGATCTATCTGGCGACGCAGAACGACAAACTGCTGCAGCTGATGAACAACATCCGCGAGCAGATGTACCGCTATCGCCTGGAGTATATTAAGGATGCGAATAAGCGCCGTGCCCTGGTCGCGGAGCATAAGGAAATCGTTTCTGCCCTGGAGAAGGGGGACGAAGAGGCTGCGCGCAAGGCCATGTGGAAGCATATCGAAAACCAGGAAGCAACGGTGGCGCAGAACCTTTCCTTTCGCTAGAGGGAGTGCCCATGTATGAAAAACAACGATCGGCCGTGATCGATTTTAAGATCGTGACGCGTGTGGACGGAGCGGAAGAAGTCACCGAGTATTCCGGGGATGCGTCCTGCGTGGAAACGGAGGGAGGCTTTTATACTTCCTTCGAGGAGAGGATCCCGGGCGTCGAGGAGGTCGTTACGACGCTGATGAAGGCGGAGACATACGTTTCCGATACCGGGAGCGAGGCGTGCCGGATCACGCTGACGCGGCGCGGACCGATCCGGACGAAGATGGTGTTCGTGACCGGGGAGGTCACGCATTGCCCGTATCAGACACCGGTCGGGACGCTGTTGTTTGACATCGAGACGAGTGAACTTATGTTTTCGCAGGACTACGACGGGGCCGCAGCGAGCGCGGCGTACCGCGTGCTGCAGGGCGGCGAGGAGATCTCGCAGGCGGAGTTTTCGCTTAGGATCACCTATGTGGCCCAGGCATGAGACGGCGTCGGACGCATCCTTTGGAAACATGTGAAATATCGGCTCGAATGATGTCATTTCCCGCATTTTTCAGGCGGTCATATTGCAATTTCGAACGGAAGAATTATAATAGGTTTGAGGCGGTTTGTATGACGCAGTTCTGCCTTCGGGTCACATTTTGACTCATTGTATAACGTATCAACACTCGTCAGGAGGTTATTTATGAGTAAGGTATCATTTGATTATTCGAAGACAGCGGGAGTGATTTCTGCAAAGGAGATCGAGAACATGAAGCCGATCATCGAGACGGCTAAGGCAACACTGGTGAATAAGTCCGGCGCGGGCTCGGATTTCCTGGGCTGGATCGATCTTCCCGTAAACTATGATAAAGAGGAGTTTGCGCGCATTCAGGCGGCGGCAGCGAAGATCGCTTCCGACTCCGAAGTGCTGATCGTCATCGGCATCGGCGGCTCCTACCTCGGCGCGCGTGCGGCGATCGAGTTTTTGAGCAACAGCTTCTACAACAATCAGCCGAAGAGCGAGCGCAAGACGCCCGAGATCTACTATGCCGGCAACTCGATTTCCGGTACCTACCTGAAGCACCTGTGCAAACTGGTCGAGGGTCGCGATTTCTCGGTCAATGTCATCTCCAAATCCGGTACGACCACCGAGCCGGCCATCGCATTCCGTATCTTCAAGAAGATGCTGGAGGACCGCTATGGTAAGGAAGGCGCTGCTAAGCGTATCTATGCGACGACCGATAAGAGCCGCGGCGCTTTGAAGAAGCTTGCGACCGAAGAGGGTTACGAGACCTTCGTGGTTCCGGATGATGTCGGCGGACGTTTCTCCGTCCTGACCGCAGTCGGCCTGCTTCCGATCGCCGTTTCCGGCGCGGACATCACGAAGTTGATGGAGGGCGCTGCTTCCGGACGTGAGGCTGCACTCAGCCTGCCGTACGAGCAGAACGACGCACTGATGTATGCGGCAGTCCGCAACATCCTGCTTCGTAAAGGCAAGAGTGTCGAGATCACCTGCAACTACGAGCCGAGCCTGCACTACATCGCAGAGTGGTGGAAGCAGCTGTTCGGCGAGAGCGAAGGTAAGGATCAGCGCGGCCTGTTCCCGGCTTCCGTGGACCTGACCACCGACCTGCATTCCATGGGCCAGTTCATCCAGGATGGTTCCCGCATTATGTTCGAGACCGTTCTCTGCGTGGACACTCCGAAGGAAGATATCACGATCGAGGCTGAGCCGGTGGATCTGGACGGCCTGAACTATCTGGCCGGCAAGACCATGGATTTCGTCAACAAGTCTGCGATGAACGGCACCGTTCTGGCGCACACCGACGGTAATGTTCCGAACCTGATGATCCACATCCCGGAGGAAAACGAATTCTTCCTGGGCCAGCTTTTCTACATGTACGAGTTCGCCTGCGGCGTCAGCGGTTACACCCTGGGTGTAAACCCCTTCGACCAGCCCGGCGTTGAAAGCTACAAGAAAAACATGTTCGCCCTTCTCGGCAAGCCGGGATACGAGGCAGAGCGTGAAGTTCTGATGAAGAGACTGTAATGTGTCGGATGCTGAACGTTTGAAATATTCCGGGCGCCGAAGCCACCGGGCTTCGACGCCCGGATATTTATTTGCGATGCTAACGGAAAGGGCTATTTCTGAGTTTCCGTTAGCATTTTGCAGTGCTATGGGGCTCGATCTTCGGTCCCGATGCTAACGGAATTTGATATTTCAGGACTTCCGTTAGCATTTTGCAGTGCTATGGGGCCGGATCTTCGGTCGCAATGCTAACGGAAAGGGTTGTTTCTGAGTTTCCGTTAGCATTTTGCAGTGCTATGGGGCCGGATCTTCGGTCGCAATGCTAACGGAAGGGGGTATTTCTGAGTTTCCGTTAGCATTTTGCAGTGCTATGGGGCTCGATCTTCGGTCGCGATGCTAACGGAATTTGCTATTTTTGAACTTCTGTTAGCATTTTGGTTTGGCGCCGGGAATTTGGTTTGTTTTCTATGGCGTTTCTCGAGTTTTTTTGGTATAATAGCAACATAGATCAATTACGCACGGCCGAAAGAAATCGCCCGGGCGAACAGGGAAAGGGAAGATATGAAACTTACGTTTCTCGGAGCCGACCACGAGGTCACGGGCTCCATGCATCTTTTGGAAGCTTGTGGAAAGACGATCCTGGTGGACTGTGGTATGGAGCAGGGACAGGATGTCTATGAAAATGCACCGATGCCGGTGAAGTATTCGGATGTGGATTATATCCTGCTGACACATGCACACATTGACCACGCAGGAATGATACCATATGCCTACAAATTCGGGTTTCACGGAGAGGTCATTTGCACGGACGCAACGAAGGACCTGTCGAACATCATGTTGCGTGACAGCGCGCATATCCAGATGAGCGACGCGGAGCAAAAGAACCGCAAGGGGCAGCGTGCCGGTAAGCCGGCGGTCGTGCCCATCTACGATCTGAACGACGCGGCGGGGGTGCTGGAGCATTTTCGCGGCGTGGGTTACGGCGAGCGCGTGGAGTTGGCGGACGGCCTAAGCATTCGTTTCATCGACGCAGGGCACCTGCTGGGATCGGCGAGCATTGAGATCTTCATCCGCGAGGGCGATGTTCAAAAGAAGATCGTTTTTTCCGGCGATATCGGCAATGATGACAAGCCGCTGATTCGCAATCCGGAGTACATTCGCGAGGCCGACTATGTGGTGATGGAGTCCACCTATGGCAATCGCCTGCATGGCGATGTCTACGACCATGTGTCCGACCTGGCACGCATTATCCAGGAGACACTGGATCGTCGGGGCAATGTGGTCCTGCCGGCGTTTGCGGTGGGCCGTACGCAGGAGCTGCTCTACCTGATCCGTCATATCAAGCAGGACGGGCTGGTGAAGGGGCACGACGGCTTCCCGGTCTATGTGGACAGCCCGCTTGCAGTCGAGGCGACCGCGGTCTTCCACGAGAATTTGAAGGACTGCTTCGATGAAGAGACGCGGGCGCTCGTGGAGCAGGGCATCAACCCGATCACATTTCCCAACCTGCACCTGTCCGTCACGGCCGACGAATCGAAGGCGATCAACTTCGATATGGAACCGAAGGTCATCATTTCGGCGGCGGGCATGTGTGACGCCGGTCGGATCCGGCATCATTTGAAACATAATCTGTGGCGCTCGGAGTGCAGTGTCGTATTTGCCGGCTATCAGGCGGTGGGCACGCTGGGACGTGTGCTGCTGGATGGCGAGGATACTGTAAAACTGTTTGGCGAAGAGATCAAAGTGCGCGCGCATATTGAAATGATGAAAGATATGTCGTCGCATGCGGACCAGGCGGGACTGCTGAACTGGATCGATCATTTTTCGCCGCGCCCGGCGCGGATCTTCCTGACTCACGGAACCGACGAGTCGATGCCGGTTTTGGCGGAACTGATCCAAGAGCGTGTAGGCCGCGCGGCGGAGGCTCCGTACTCGGGCTCGTCCTTTGATCTGGCAACGAACGCATGGATCCGGCTTGAGGCTCCGATCCCTCTTCGAGGCGCACCGGAACCTAAGACAAAGGGTAAAAAGGAGAAGCGTCGTAAGGACAGCGCTTACGACAGTCTTCTGGCTGCTTATGAAAAGCTCCGTGTTGCCGTGGAAGCTAACAAAAGCGGAACCAACAAAGATCTGGCGGCATTCACCAGCCAGCTGGAAAATTTGTACACGAAGTGGACGTGAGTTCTGCTCTCATTCGCCTTTCAAATTGAGTGAGGTTATACAATTGTATATCGGCGGATCGACCGAAAGTTCACCGGGCGGAACCTTTCGGTCGATCCGTGAGCGTCTTTCAAGCGCCGGGGCCGACTATGTCGGCCCCGGCGCTTGGGGATTTCGGAAGATTACACAGGAGGTGAAATGTGGAAGAATTATTGCCGCCGATGCAGGGGAAGTGCAGAGCGGAGGGGGAAAAGCAAGATCTGTTAGCATTGGAGCGAGAAACGCAGGCCGCCGCCGAGGCAGGATGCTAACGGAAGAGGAGAAAAAGCAAGATCTGTTAGCATCGGAGCGAGAAACGCAGGCCGCCGCCGAGGCAGGATGCGAACGGAAGAGGAGAAAAAGCAAGATCTGTGAGCA
This sequence comes from Lachnospiraceae bacterium, assembly GCA_017550425.1. Taxonomy (GTDB): domain Bacteria; phylum Bacillota; class Clostridia; order Lachnospirales; family Lachnospiraceae; genus UBA1201. Next base: position 43,027 of record JAFZPG010000038.1, read on the forward strand.
TCGGAGCGGGAAATGCAGGCCGCCGCCGAGGCAGGATGCTAACGGAAGAGGGGAAAAAGCAAGATCTGTTAGCATTGGAGCGAGAGGTGCAGGTCGCCGTGGGGAGGATAAGACAAAAGGTGAACTACCGATTCGTAATAGATGGATAGCAGGAACACGATTTAATATAATAGGAAATAAGGAGGCAAAATGGTTAGAAGAAGAGAAATAAAAGAGGAAATAAACGTACTCGAGGAGAGACTTCGGCGCTTGAATGTTGAACTGACGAAATTAAGGACGATGGTGCCGAAAGGGGCTCGACTCCGTGCAGTAAGACGTGGCAACGTATATCAATATTTCATGAGGGTCCCCGGTGTCGACGGGAGTGGAAAATACTTGGATAAAAGAAATAGGAAGATCGCAGAAATACTAGCCCAAATTGAATATGACGAGAAACTGGAAGATTTATTATCAGAAGAACTGGAAAAAATGAAGTTATTGGAATCCGTTTGGGAAAATGCACCGGCTGAAATTGCACTACAAAGGATGGCTCCCGGAAAGCGCTCTCTGGTGAAACTTCCTTTTCTTTCCGACGAAGCTTTCATCAGGGATTGGCGGGAACAAAAGTTTGATGGGTTGGGGTTTGAAGAGAATTATCCGGAGTATTATACCAGAAAGGAACTGCGAGTCAGGTCGAAATCTGAAGTGATCATTGCGGATATTCTGGACGAAATGTCGGTCCCGTTTCTCTATGAAAAGCCGTTGCGGCTCGGCGGAAATATCGTCCACCCGGATTTCACCCTGTTGAATATTAAGGAAAGAAGAGAGGTGTACTGGGAGCATTTCGGGATGATGGACGACATGGATTATCGGAACAATGCGTTCCTGAAGATCCGAAAGTATGAAGCGGATGGAATGTATCAACATGGCTCCATGATCTGGACCTTTGAGACCGGGAAGTATCCGCTGAACACCAGAGAGATTCGAAAAATGGTGAAAAATCTGAAGAATACACTTGGATACTGATGCGGTTATTTAAACTAAAGAAAGGGTACTGCGTTTGGGAATGTCAGATGCGGGGACAAAAAAGAAGCGGGCAATGATCCGTTGAAGAGATGGCGCAGATCATTGGCCGCAAGATGAAAAAAAGTATGATTTAGTCAAATATCCTCTTCGATCACCTGAATCTCAAGGTAGTCAAAGGGGATCTTTTCTATAAAACTGTCATCGCGGAACCGCGTTTTTGAAGTTTTTTTGAATTCGTCGATATTGGAATTGAGCCAGATGGGCACCGGAAGGTCGAACTGATGGCATGCAGACTCCAACGCTGCAAAAATCTTCCGCGTGCGGTTCAGATCGGACGCATCCTCGATGGTCGTGTCAGCCAAAAGATGATTGTTTTTCCATAGTTTACACCACATGCGAAACATAAGCATACCTCCGCGGGAATGTTGAGTGAGCGGCCGCCGACTTTTAAATGTATACGAGAATGGGGGCTTGCATTCACATCGTAAACAGTGTAACAAATAATCCGGAAAATGTCCAGAAGATCGGACGACGAAAAAAGGGACGTAGGAGGATCAGGTCGCCCGAGCGGTTCTGCGGCTCGGATGCTTGCAAGGGGGCATGATCTGTGATACAATCAGAGAGGTTTCCACCACCGCGAAACACTACGTGTTTGCGAGGATCCGGGCGGGGCAGAGGCATGGCCCGCAGAAGGATGTACAGGCGGAAAGACGAAGTTTGGGATACGTTCGACAGCAGAAGGCTGCCATCGGGAGGTACCATAATGGAATATCAGGAAGAAGTTTTGAATTTGGAAGAGATCGCGCTGCAGGCGCGTACGGTTTTGATGCAGCTTTTGAAGGTTGCGAAGGTTTCAAAAGGTGACCTTTTGGTTGTGGGTTGCTCTTCGAGTGAGGTGTGCGGGCAGAAGATCGGCACCGCATCGTCCGGAGAGGTCGGACGCGTGATCTTCGAGTCGCTTCACAAAGTGGCAACGGAAAATGGCTTATATATTGCGGCGCAGTGCTGTGAGCACTTGAACCGTGCATTGATCCTGGAGAAGGAGGCCGCAAAAGCGTTCGGCTATCCGATCGTAAATGTTCGTCCGCAGAAGAAGGCGGGCGGGTCGTTCGCGACGGCCGCATTTGAGACATTGACTGAGCCCGTTGCGGTAGAACATGTGAAGGCGGCACTCGGCATCGATATCGGCGACACGCTGATCGGCATGCATTTGCAGGATGTAGCGGTGCCCGTTCGCACCGAGCAGAGGACCATCGGCGAGGCACACGTGGTTTGCGCGCGCACGCGCCCGAAATTCATCGGGGGCGGCCGGGCAATATATAACGAAGACTTGATGTAAGACACTGCCGGACAGCTGAAAAAGCAACAAAACGACCGTATCGGGTGTAGAGACCCGTGGTATCATAAGGAAAAACAAGTGAGTAAGGAGTAGACATGAATTATCAAGAGGCATTGAATAAGCTGAAGCAGTATGGGGAGCAGGAACATGTGCTGAAGTACTTCGATCAGCTGACGGAGACGCAGCAGGCGCAGCTTCTGGCGCAGATCGAGGCGACGGATTTTTCGCCGCTGCTTTTGGCGCAGGATAAGGAGAACCGGGCGAAGAAGGGCGTGATCACGCCGCTGGCGGCGATGCAGCTGAGCCAGATCGATGCGGAGCGCGAGCAGTTCGAGAAGATCGGTCTGGAAGCGATCCGCGCAGGAAAGGTCGGTGCGGTGCTGCTGGCCGGAGGCATGGGAACGCGTCTGGGTTCTGACGCCCCGAAGGGCATGTACAACATCGGCGAGACGAAGGAAGTCTTCATCTTCCAGCGGATCATCGAGAACCTGCAGGATGTGGTGCGCGCGGCGCAGACCCCCGTGCATCTCTTCGTCATGACCAGCGATAAGAATAATGATGTGACCATCGCGTTCTTCAAGGAGAAGAACTACTTCGGTTACGACCCTGCCTATGTGCATTTCTTCATTCAGGAGATGGCGCCGGCGTCGGACTACGAGGGCCGCGTTTACATGGAGGAGCCGTGGAAGATCGCGACCAGCCCGAACGGCAACGGCGGCTGGTATGGTTCCATGGCGCGTTGCGGCATGCTCGATATCGTGGAGCAGGCCGGCATCGAATGGCTGAATGTATTTGCCGTGGACAATGTCCTTCAGCGGATCGCAGATCCGGTATTCGTCGGAGCGACCATTGCCCGCGACTGCGTGGTCGGTTCCAAGGTCGTTAAGAAGGCCGCGCCGGATGAAAAGGTCGGCGTCATGTGCCTCGAGGACGGGCGCCCGTCCATCGTGGAGTACTACGAACTTACCGACGAATTGATGGAAGCGAAGGATGAGAACGGCGATCCCGCCTATAACTTCGGCGTGATCCTGAACTACCTGTTCCGCGAGGATAAATTGCGCGAGATCATGAATAAGAACATGCCGCTCCACATTGTGGAGAAAAAGATCCCGCATATCGATGAGAACGGAGAGCATGTGGAGCCGAAGAGCCCGAACGGCTATAAGTACGAGACCCTCGTGCTGGACATGATCCATCTGATGGACTCCTGCCTGCCGTTTGAAGTCGTGCGCGAGAAGGAATTCGCCCCGATCAAAAACAAGACCGGCGTGGATTCCGTGGAAAGCGCAAAGGAACTGTGCCGGAAGAACGGCATTTGCTTATAAGCAGTGAAGCCCGACGAAGTTGGGCGTGAGCCGCGAATGATGGGGCGACGGTAAAGGCGCAAAGCGCCGACAGCGCGGTGCTTATGACATAACAATGTGACAGAAAGAACCGTCCCCACTGTCACATTATCAGTCCTGCTTATAGGATTCTTAAGTATGAATGATAGAAGTTATAAGAAACACAAAAAAATGAGCATTTCCCGCGGGTTTTTGCTTGCAAAATGGGAAAGCGTCCTTTACAATGATTTTTAGTTAGGCTACAGAAACGCTAAGCTTAAGCATATATTTTTAAGGAGGACAGTAATATGTCATACGTTGATGAAGTGTATCAGAGAGTGGTAGACCAGAACCCCGCTCAGCCTGAGTTCCATCAGGCAGTTAAGGAAGTTCTTGAGTCTCTCCGCGTAGTTATCGAGGCAAATGAAGAAGAGTTCAAGAGAGACGCTCTGCTCGAGCGCATCACAACTCCCGAGCGTCAGCTTCTGTTCCGCGTTCCGTGGGTAGATGATAAGGGTCAGGTTCAGGTGAACAATGCATACCGCGTTCAGTTCAACTCCGCGATCGGACCGTACAAGGGCGGCCTTCGTCTGCACCCTTCGGTAAACCTGGGTATCATCAAGTTCCTCGGTTTCGAGCAGATCTTCAAGAATTCCTTGACCGGCCTGCCCATCGGCGGTGGTAAGGGTGGTTCCGATTTCGATCCTAAGGGTAAGTCGGACCGTGAAGTTATGGCATTCTGCCAGAGCTTCATGACAGAGCTTCACAAATATATCGGTGCTGACACCGACGTTCCTGCCGGCGACATCGGTACCGGCGCACGTGAGATCGGTTTCATGTACGGACAGTATAAGAGATTGACCGGACTGTATGAAGGCGTATTGACCGGTAAGGGCCTTTCCTACGGCGGTTCTTTGGCACGTACCGAAGCTACCGGTTACGGCCTGCTTTACATGACAGAAGAGATGCTGAAGTGCAACGGAATCGCGCTCGCAGGTAAGACTGTTGCAGTTTCCGGTTCCGGTAACGTAGCGATCTACGCGATCCAGAAGGCACAGCAGCTCGGCGCTAAGCCGGTTACCTGCTCCGACTCCACAGGTTGGGTATACGATCCGGAAGGCATCGATGTTGCCCTTCTTAAGGAAGTTAAGGAAGTTAAGCGTGCTCGCCTGACCGAATATGCAGCGAAGAGACCTTCTGCTCAGTATCATGATAAGAAGACCGAAGGCACAAATCAGTGGGAGATCAAGGTCGACATCGCTCTGCCTTGCGCAACCCAGAACGAGCTCAATCTGGACGATGCGAAGAAGCTCGTTGCTAACGGCGTTATCGCAGTTTGCGAAGGCGCTAACATGCCTACCACCCTCGAAGCTACCGAGTACTTCCAGGCGAACGGCGTTAAGTTCGTTCCCGGTAAGGCTGCAAATGCCGGCGGTGTTGCTACATCCGCACTCGAGATGAGCCAGAACTCCGAGCGTCTGAGCTGGACCTTCGAAGAGGTTGACGCTAAGCTCAAGAACATCATGGTAAATATCTTCCACAACTTGGACGATGCTTCTAAGAAGTACGGTATGGAAGGCAACTACGTTGCAGGCGCAAACATCGCCGGCTTCCTGAAGGTTGCAGACGCCATGAAGGCACAGGGTATTGTTTAATAGTCGAACTGTAATAACTCTATATAAACCCGGGGCCCGGCGTGCTACACGTCGGGCCCCGGGTTTTGTATGCTCGTTGCTTGACAACCTATGCTATCACATGTATCATAAACACAGAAGTAAACATGTTTTTGAAGTCTGTGAAAGGAAGTATCATGGGGGAATTTCATGCACCGAATGAACAGCAGAAACAGGTGGCTGAAAAAGAAGTACGTGTTTGTTCCGGGATCCTATTGAATGTATCATCGGAGATGGTTATATGCAGGAAACGCCCGACGTGACAAATAGAACCGTCCCCGTTGTCACATATATTTTTTGGAGGTTTACAACATGAAGAAGATCAACATCGTTAATGGGCCGGCTGGGGTGCCGGCGATCGTGCTGGGGTGCATGCGCATGCCCGCATTGACCGTGGATGAAACGGCCAATGTCATCCGCAATGCGTACGACTTGGGCATCGACTTTTTCGACCATGCGACGTGCTACGGCGACGGCGAGGCGGAGCAGCGCTTCGGCGATGCATTTCCGAAGACGGGGCTGAAGCGCGAGGATGTCATCCTGCAGTCGAAATGCGGCCTGCGGTTCGACCGCCAGACCTTTGACTGGTCGAAGGAAAACATCCTGAGCAGCGTCGACGACAGCCTGCGCCGCCTGCAGACGGACTATCTGGACGTGCTCCTGCTGCATCGCCCGGACCTTTTGTACGAGCCCGAGGAGATCGCGGAAGCGTTCGACCTTTTGCATTCGAGCGGAAAGGTGCGCCACTTTGGCGTGAGCAATACATTGCCCATGCAGATTGAGTACCTGAAGAGATACGTGAAGCAGCCGCTCATCATCAACCAGTTGCAGCTCTCCCTGGAGCAGTCGCAGCTGATCGACCAGGACCTGTACATGAACAACAAAACGACCGACATGTCGGTGATGCGCGACGGTGGGGCGCTGGATTACTGCCGCCTCCATGACATCACCATCCAGGCGTGGTCGCCGCTGCAGTTCGGCATGTTCCGCGGCGTGGTTGTCGACCATCCGGAGTTCCCGGACCTGAACGTCGCGCTGGATAACCTGGCGGAGCAGTACGGCGTGTCGAAGACCGCCATCGCGATCGCGTGGATCCTGCGCCACCCGGCGAAAATGCAGGCCATCGCGGGCACCATGAACCCCGGACATCTGAAGGAGATCGTGGACGCGTGCAAGGTCGATTTGAGCCGCGAGGAGTGGTACCGCCTGTACCTCGCATCCGGCAAATTCCTGCCGTAATAATGATCGGTAAATAAAAACGGGGCGCATCGTACGTGTACGATGCGCCCCGTCGGCGTTACAGTAATTTCGATTATTTCTTCTTCGTGAGCTTCTCGTAGCCCTCGAGCTTCTTACCTGTCAGCTTCTCGTAGCCTTCCAGATAGATGTTGATGGTCTTGTCGACAACTTCCTGCGGGAGTTTCCATTTGTGATCCTTCTCGTCGTGGGCTTTGAGCCAGTCACGCGCGAACTGCTTATCATAGGAAGGCTGGCCGTGGCCGGGCTCGTAACCTTCGAGCGGCCAGAAACGGGAGCTGTCCGGTGTGAGCATCTCGTCGCCGATGACAACATTGCCCGCCTCATCCAGACCGAACTCGAACTTCGTGTCTGCGATGATGATGCCGCGGGTCAGCGCGTAATCCGCGCACTTCTTATACAGAAGGAGGCTGTAATCGCGAAGCTTCTCGGCGTATTCACGACCCTTACCGGGGAAACGTTTCTCCAGGTAGTCGACGGACTGCTCGAACGAGATGTTCTCGTCGTGGTCACCGATCTCTGCCTTCGTGGAAGGAGTGTAGATGGGCTCAGGCAGTTTGTCGGACTCCTTCAGGCCTTTCGGAAGCTTGATACCGCAAACGGTGCCGTTCTCGCAGTAGCTCTTCCAGCCGCTGCCGGTGATGTATCCGCGGACAATGCATTCCACGGGGAGCATGTTCAGCTTGCGGCACATCATGCTGTTGCCGTCGAAACGCTTTTTACGGAAGAACGGGGGCATCTCGTTCACATCTACCGTGATCATGTGGTTGGGAAGGATGTCGCGGGTCATGTCAAACCAGAACTTACTCATCTGGGTGAGCACGGTGCCCTTCTTCGTAACGGTGTTTTTGAGAATTACGTCAAAACAACTGATGCGGTCGGTGGCTACGATGATCAGGCTGTCGCCGTTGTCGTAGATCTCACGAACCTTGCCTTCTTTGATCGGCTTCATCGTTTCGCTCATGTTCTACCTCCTGAAATAAATGAACTCAAGTTGCTCCAAATGACACTGCCGTCGGCATATCATTTAGACATAAAGTATAGCACAGGGAAAATAAAAATACAAGGATGTATCCGGAAAAACAGAAAAGTGCCGGAAGACCTTGACAAACCCTCATAATAAGGGGTAAAATATAGAAAATTCCCTCAATTTGAGGACTTTGGAGAACTGATATGAGAAGAACGAAGAAAGAGTTGGAATATGCGCTGGCAAAAAATATCCTTCCCGAAGAGATCCATGCCCTTCGGAAGCGTCTGAATCTGACACAGAGGGATTTCGGAGCCCTCCTCGGCGTGTCTGCGAAAACGATCGAGCGCTGGGAGTCGGAAGATAAACCGGTCACGGGACCGGTCGTGACATTGGCCAGGATCTTATGGGAATACCCGCAGATCGAAGAGCGCCTCCAGGTGCCGAAGCGGGAGATGCCGCATCGCTTCTGGTTCTGCTGGCGGGACTACCGCTGTACGCTGATCGATGCGGATAATAAGAAACGCCAGATCCGGGTGAAGGATTTCACGCTGGATCATACGAAGAAGGCGTTTGGCATCGTATCGAGGCCGGACTTCGAGGATTTTGAAGAGTTGGTCGCAACGCGCTGTGGGATCGGCGGCGGTAACAGCACGCAGCTGAAGTATGTTTTGAAAGAGAACGGCCTGACCGAGTACGATCCTCTGGCGATCCTGCGAAATACGCAGGGACGCCTACCGGACGACGAGTTCAGCCTGATCGTGGAAGAATAAAACAAACCGGCCGCCGGAGGTTTGACCTCCGGCGGCCGGTTTGAGGTAAAAGATCATATAACTATATCTTCATTATGAGATGGTAATGGTCTTCTTCGTTTCTACCTCAGGCTGAGGCTGTTTCTTAGGAACCGTGATGGTAAGCACGCCGTTCTGGAACGCGCCCTGAATGTCGTCTTCATTCATTTCGTCGCCTACATAGAAGCTACGGCTGTAGTGGCCGCTGTAACGCTCCCTGCAAATGTAGTGCTTATCCTGGTCTTCGGATTCATTTTCCGTATTATGTGTAGCGGTGACGGTCAGGTAGCCGTTCTTAAGTTCCGCGTTGATCTCATCTTTCTTAAAGCCCGGCAGATCCATGATAACGTGGTAAGCGTTCTCATCTTCCTTAATATCGGTCTTCATCATGGTTTCGGTCTTGCGCGTCGACATCGGCCAAAAAGCGTTACTGAACAGGTCATCCCACATGGTTTTTGCAAAGTCATTTGACAAATAATTTCTTCTCGACATAATGTCCTCCTTCTGCCGCGAACTTACGCGGCCTGTGCGGGGCTTTTAAAAAGCTCCTTCTCTCTTGTTGCACCTATGTTATAGCACATGTTGTTAGCACTGTCAATAGGTGAGTGCTAATAAAAATTGTGAAATTTTTGTGAACTCTTTAATTGTCAGAATAATCAACGGAAAATGTTTGAACTGCACTTTGCATAGACACAATTCGACTGTATGGGAGTAGGCCGTACCGTTTGGGCTTGTACGAAAGAGAACTTTGTGTTATAATGGGGGCTGTGTTTTTGAACACAAGAAAATGAAAAGAACTTCTTATATGTTTAATAGGAAGATCGGAGGCTTAACCGAATGAGAAAGATAAAGACACTGCTTCTGGCCGGATGCATGGCACTGTCCATGACAGCCTGCGGCCTCGAGGCGGGACCGACGAAACCCGTGGATCCCGAAACGGAAGCCGCGCAGACGACTGCGGCGGCCGACGATACGAAGGCGACGCAGGAAGTTCCCGCAGATACGACCGAAGCGAAGCCGGAGGATACAAAGGCGACCGACGAAGTAAAGATGACCGAAGCTCCGAAGGAAACGAAAGCACCCGGCGAGACGGAGACGGATAAAGAAGAAAAGGCCGTGATCACTTTGGCCGATGGCAAAACGACCGTCGAAGGCGGAGCGAAGGACTGTGTGTTCCTCGAAGGTAAGAAGGTCATCATCCAGAAACCCGGAACCTACGTGATCAGCGGAACACTGAAGGATGGACAGCTTCGCGTCGAGGTGACGAAGGACGACAAAGTCGAGATCGAATTCAAGGGCGTGGAGATCACCAACACGGACGGACCGGCATTCTATGCAGTGAGCGCGGATAAGGTAGTCATCGAGCTGAAGAAAGAAACGACGAATACGCTGACCGATTCGAAGACCTATGACGTTTCGGATGGCGACGAGGAACCGAACGCCTGCCTGTTCTCGAAAGACGACCTGACCATTAAGGGTAAGGGAACCCTGATCGTAAACGGCAATTACAACAATGGTATCACGACGAAGGATGATCTGAAGATCAGCGGCGGAAACATTACCGTGAAGGCGGCAAAGAACGGCATCCGGGGCAATGACAGCATCACCATTAAGGACGGAACCATCAAAGTTGACGCCATTAAGGACGGCTTCAAGGTTTCCAACGAGGAGGATGCAGAGAAAGGTTTCTTCCTTATGGAAGGCGGCACCATAGAGATCGATGCGGGCGACGACGCCATCCAGGCAGTCACTTCCGTAAAGATCGAAGGAGGCACGGTGACCTACCGCGCCGACGGCAAAGACATCAAATGTGACGGAACCATCTCCGTGGCAGATGGAGTTATGAAAGAGAAAACCAAATAAAAACGCTTGACAAACCAAAGCCGCATTGCTATAATTATTTGGCATGCGGCTTTTTGCGCCCTTTTTGCGCCCATTTTTCGGGGGTTTTCCGAAAATACGGATGCAAACGCATGGAACAACCGGCCATGAGGCGGGATGCAGATCGTTGCAGCGGTAAGATTTTAAAAATTTCCACAGGAGGTGAAAAGAATGCCTACATTTAATCAGCTGGTTAAGACGGGTAGACAGACTGCAGCAAAGAAGAGCACAGCACCTGCATTGCAGAAGGCTTACAACTCATTGCATAAGGTTATGACAGATTCCAGCGCTCCTCAGAAGAGAGGCGTATGCACAACTGTTAAGACAGCTACCCCGAAGAAGCCTAACTCTGCACTTCGTAAGATTGCCAGAGTTCGTCTTTCCAATGGTATTGAAGTAACGAGCTACATCCCCGGCGAAGGTCACAACCTTCAGGAGCACAGCGTCGTTCTGATCCGTGGCGGTCGTGTTAAGGACCTTCCCGGTACCAGATACCATATCATCCGCGGAACACAGGATACTGCCGGTGTTGCAAAGAGAAGACAAGCGCGTTCCAAGTACGGTGCTAAGAGACCGAAAGACGCAAAGAAGTAATTCAAAATAAAGATTAGTGCCGGCATTCGAACGAAAACCCCTGACGGTTGCAGACGCCGCGATACGCGGCGGGTTTAGGATACAAGAACCGAGCGCGAACACAATTATTTTGTGAGTACCGATGAGTAATTTATTACCGCAAAGCGGTAAATATGAGTTAGGAGGGAAGATACGTGCCACGTAAAGGACATACTCAAAAGAGAGACGTATTAGCAGATCCTATTTACGGCAACAAGGTTGTTACAAAACTTATTAACAACATCATGTTGGACGGTAAAAGAGGAGTTGCTCAGAAGATCGTTTATGGCGCATTCGAGCGCGTGGAAGCCAAGAGCGGCAAGCCTGCAGTCGAAGTATTTGAAGAAGCCATGAACAACATCATGCCTGTTCTCGAGGTTAAGGCTAAGAGAGTCGGCGGCGCTACCTATCAGGTGCCGATCGAGGTTAAAGCAGACCGTAGACAGGCTTTGGGCCTTCGCTGGCTTACCATGTTCTCCCGCAAGAGAGGCGAGAAGACCATGGAAGAGAGATTGGCCAATGAAATTCTGGATGCAGCAAACAACACAGGCGCATCCGTTAAGAGAAAAGAAGACATGCACAAGATGGCAGATGCAAACAAGGCATTTGCTCACTACAGATTCTGATGCGTGTAATAGGAGGAAAAAACCTTGGCTGGTAGAGAATATCCGTTAGAGAGAACCAGAAACATCGGTATCATGGCGCACATCGATGCAGGTAAGACTACATTGACCGAGCGTATCCTGTACTACACCGGTGTTAACTACAAGATTGGTGATACTCATGAGGGTACTGCGACCATGGACTGGATGGAGCAGGAAGCCGAGAGAGGTATCACGATTACTTCCGCCGCTACGACATGCCATTGGACTTTGGAGAAAGAAGCAAAGAAGATGCCGGGTGCTCTTGAGCATCGTATCAACATTATCGATACCCCCGGACACGTTGACTTCACCGTAGAAGTTGAGCGTTCCCTGCGTGTACTCGATAGCGCTGTCGGCGTTTTCTGTGCAAAGGGTGGTGTTGAGCCGCAGTCTGAGAACGTATGGCGTCAGGCGGATAAGTACAACGTTCCGCGTATGGCATTCATCAACAAGATGGATATCCTGGGCGCTGATTTCTACAGTGCAGTAGAGCAGATCAAGACCCGTCTGGGTCACAACGCAGTTCCGATCCAGTTGCCGATCGGTAAGGAAGACTCCTTCATGGGAGTTGTTGACCTTTTCGAGATGAAGGCTTACCTGTATCATGGCGATAAGGGTGAGGACGTAGAGGTTACCGACATCCCGGATGATATGAAGGATGACGCGGAACTGTACAGAACCAACATGATCGAGTCGATCTGTGAGACCGATGACGATCTGATGATGCAGTATCTTGAGGGCGAGGAGCCTTCGAACGAAGAACTGAAGAAAGCACTTCGTGCTGCAACGATCAGTGTTTCCATTATCCCGGTTTGCTGCGGTAGCGCATATCGTAACAAGGGCGTTCAGAAGCTTCTGGATGCGATCCTGGAGTACATGCCCGCACCTACCGACATTCCTTCGATCCAGGGTGTGGATCTGGACGGAAACGAAGTCGTTCGTCATTCTTCCGATGAAGAGCCTTTCTCCGCTCTGGCATTCAAGATCATGGCGGATCCGTTCGTAGGTAAGCTTGCATACTTCCGTGTATATTCCGGAACATTGAATTCAGGCTCTTACGTACTGAACGCAACAAAAGGAAAGAAGGAGCGTGTCGGACGTATCCTTCAGATGCATGCAAATAAGAGAACCGAACTCGATAAGGTTTACTCCGGTGATATCGCCGCAGCCGTAGGCTTCAAGCTTACCACGACCGGTGATACGATCTGCGATGAGCAGCACCCGGTAATCCTCGAGTCCATGGTATTCCCGGAGCCCGTTATTGATATCGCTATCGAGCCGCTGACTAAGGCAGCTCAGGGTAAGATGGGCGAGGCACTCTCGAAACTTGCAGAAGAAGATCCGACCTTCCGTGTTCACACGGATCAGGAGACAGGCCAGACCATCATCTCCGGTATGGGTGAACTTCACCTGGAGATCATCGTTGACCGTCTGAAGAGAGAGTATCACGTTGAGGCCAATGTCGGCGCTCCTCAGGTTGCTTATAAGGAAACCTTTACGAAGGAAGTTACCGTCGACAGTAAGTACGCAAAGCAGTCCGGTGGTCGTGGACAGTACGGACATTGTAAGGTTATCTTCACACCTATGGAACCCAATGGTGAGAAGACCTTCGAGTTCGAGTCTACGGTAGTCGGCGGTGCTATTCCGAAGGAATACATCCCCGCAGTCGGCGAGGGTATCGAAGAGGCTACCAAGTGCGGTATCCTGGGCGGTTTCCCCGTGCTCGGCGTACACGCTAACGTATTTGATGGTTCTTACCATGAAGTCGACTCTTCCGAAATGGCATTCCACATTGCCGGTTCCATGGCATTTAAGGAAGCTATGCAGAAGGGCGGCGCGATCCTTCTTGAGCCGATCATGAAGGTCGAGGTAAGCACCCCCGAAGATTACATGGGCGATGTTATCGGTGACATCAACTCCCGTCGTGGCCGTATCGAAGGTATGGATGACATCGGCGGCGGTAAGATGATCCGTGGTTACGTTCCGCTTGCAGAGATGTTCGGTTATTCGACCGACCTCCGTTCCAAGACACAGGGCCGTGGTAACTATTCCATGTTCTTCGAAAAGTATGAGCCGGTTCCGAAGAATGTTGCAGATAAGGTATTGTCCGCAAAGACCGGTAAATGATCCTGAGGCTTCGCAATTCAATTACGAGACCGCATTTTTAGAAATAGGGCTTGCATTTGAGTGAGATTTGATTTATACTCGAGATAGCCTGTTTTAATTCAAAAATACAATTTTATAAACCGTAAGGTAAATTTAGGAGGAAGTTTAAAATGGCAAAGGCTAAGTTTGAAAGAACAAAACCCCATTGTAACATTGGTACCATCGGTCACGTTGACCATGGTAAGACCACACTGACCGCAGCTATCACTAAGGTTCTGTCCGAGAGAGTAGCAGGTAACTCTGCAGTAGATTTCGAGAACATCGATAAGGCTCCGGAAGAGAGAGAGCGTGGTATCACAATTTCTACCGCACACGTTGAGTACGAGACCGAGAAGCGTCACTACGCACACGTTGACTGCCCCGGACATGCCGACTACGTTAAGAACATGATCACAGGTGCAGCTCAGATGGACGGCGCTATCCTCGTTGTAGCAGCTACCGATGGCGTTA
>JAFZPG010000004.1 GCA_017550425.1 Lachnospiraceae bacterium
CCCGAGGAATGGCAGGAAAAGCGAACAAAAGGGTTAGAAATGCTGAATTTGTTCGCCGGCCGAGCCGATAATTGCCAGAGGGATGGCGGAAAAAGCGAACAAAAGGGTTAGAAATGCTGAATTTGTTCGCCAGCCGAGCCGGTAATTGCCAGAGGGAAGGCAGGAAAAGCGAACAAAAGGGGCTGAAAAGCTGAATTTGTTCGCCTGTCGAGCCGGACATAGCCCGAGGGAAGGCAGGAAAAGCGAACAAAAGGGCCTGAAAAGGCGAATAATGGTGTAGAAGGAGGTGACTGAACAGGTTACATGGGAATGAAGAAATCGTCATAGGGGAGAGCCGACATCGGGGATGAGTCGACTCATGATAATTCAGTAAATATAGGGAGGTTTGATGTTTAGGGAAAAAGATATAAAAAAAGAAATAGAGACTTTAGAGAGTCAATTAAGGAGTGTTTCTTCCGAGTTGGAAAAGATCACTCCGTTGGTCCCTGAAGGAGCCGGCCTTCGCGTGATCCGTCGTGGCGGAGGTTATCAATATTTTATGAGGCATCAGGGCTCAAAACCAACAGGGGACTATATACAAAAAAAGAATAAGGAAAAAGCGGAAGTTCTGGCTCAGATCGAATATGATCGAAAGCTGATCAAGAATATAGAACAGCAGATCGCGGGATTGAAACAGCTATGCGCTTTCTCGTCAGATCCATTTGATCATACGTTTGATCAGATGGTTTCAGGAAAAAGGGAGCTGATCCGCCCCCATCGTTTATCGGATGAAACTTATATCCGCGAATGGAAGAAGAAAGACTATACGGGTCCGGAGTTCGGTGAAAAAGCACCGGAGTATTATACGAGACAGGGATTACGGGTTCGGTCGAAGTCTGAAGTGATCATAGCAGATATTTTGGATGAAATGTCCGTTTCGTTTTTATATGAAAAGCCGTTGCAGATCGGGGCGGGGACAGTCTATCCGGATTTTACGCTGTTGAACATAAGAGAACGAAGAGAGTTGTATTGGGAACATTTCGGAATGATGGACGACATGGAATATCGGAATCACGCGTTCCTGAAGATACGGAAATATGAATCGTCTTTTCGGCGCAGTTCGCTGATCTGGACGTTTGAAACCGAAAGATTTCCGCTGAATACAAAAACGATTCGGAACATGGTGACAGATCTGAAAGCGGATCTGGGATATTGACGATGAAGAAATGACTTGAAAAATAATATTGATTCATTTATACTTAGAGGTGGTGCTTTTTGCCTCTAAGTTTTTTAGCGTTGTAGGATCGTGAATGAACGGACTATGGAGAGCACTGCTTACATAGAAGGAGCATAAAAGGATGAAATATGGGATGAAAACAAAGCTTGCGGCAGCAGTTGTTTCGCTGCTTCTCGCATGTGCGCTGTTTCTTCAGGGAATAGGTTTTTCCGGCTTGCGGTTCGCCACACAGGATGTGTACGCGGACGAAGTCTACGGCGAGAAAGCCTATGAATACATGAAAAAACTGAGTCAGGAGTATTCTTTTCGTATCTCGACCACGGAAGCGAACGCCAACTGCCGTGAATGGCTGAAGGGGTTGGTGACCGGTTGGGGATACAAGGTAACGACCTGTGAGTTCAGCGGCGACAGCCCGCACGGATGGGGGCCGTTCTCCGGCGAGAGCCTGATCTTCGATAAGAAGGGACAGTCGGATTACATCCTTTTGATCAGTGCGCATTATGATGGCGCCTGGTCGGCAGCTTGCGACGATAACGGTTCCGGTGTCGGCATTCTGATGGAAAATGCGGAACGCGTCGCGAAGATGGACCTGCCTTACACCATCCGTTTTGCGTTGTTTGACGGCGAGGAGACGGGATGCATGGGCAGCTCGGCCTATGTTGCTTCCTTGCCTAAAGAAGAGATGGACCGCATCGTGTGCGTCATCAACGTGGACAGCGTAGCGGCCGGCGACAACCTGATGATCTACAGCGGCAACTACAATGCCGAGACCAATACATTTTCCGAGTTGTGGCCGTTATACAGCATGATGGAGTTGGCGGACGAATACGATGTCAAACTTTCGATGCATCCCGAGGTGAACGGAAATTTCCCGGTACCGACGAAGATGACCGGAAGCGACCATGCCGCATTTGCCGCGGCCGGGAAGCCTTACATCTACTTTGAGGCCAGCAACTGGATGGGCGGTGACTGGGACAATATGTACCAGACCGACTCCCCATTGGTTCCCAAGGGAAAGATCATGCATAACGAGGAGTATGATAACTTCGAGTTTTTGGACACGAACTTCAGAGAGAGAGTTACAACGCATCTGTCCGAAGTTTCACGGCTTGTATATGCGTCTATGATCGGCCATCTGAACATTCCGAAGGAAGCCTTCCCGGAGATCCAGCAGCCGACAACAAAAGCGCCTGAGGAGACGTCGGCGGATACGACCGATCCTTCCACGGAGACACCCGTAGAGAGCACACCTGCGGAAACTCCGACAGAGAAGACTACGGCAGCACCGGAAACGCAGACGGATGCGTCAACTCCGGCATCGCAGGGCGAAAACGAGACATCGACCGAGGCCGAAACATCTACGGAGGCTGAGACATCTACGGAGGCTGAGACGACCACCGAGGACGAGACTACGACGGAGGCGGAGACCACGACCGAGGCGGAAACGACCACGGAGGCGGAAACGACGACTGTCGCACCTGCGACCGAAGAGGAAACGACCACCGAAGAGACGATCGAAAAAGAGAAGAGCGGAAGCGGGTTGAACTGGCTCGGCATCGTTATAGCGGTCGTGATCGTGTTACTGGTAGGCTTCCTGATCTTCCTGTTCGTGCTCTCCATGATCCAGGAGCGTCGCGCGCAGAACCGCCGCGATAAGGGCGAAAAGAACGACAAACAGTAATTCCATCATATAAAGAACGAGAGGGGGTATTCCTATGCCGGAGAACATGAACGAAGAGAACGTTTCTATGGATGTCGCGGAGAAGAAGATCCCTTCCGTTTATTTTGCTAATACCCTTAAGAATCGCCTGATAGCGCTCGGCGGCATCCTCTTCTTCTATATCGGCGGCGTGGCCCTTTTGGCGAATACGAGTCTCGTAAAGAGCGCGATCTTATCATTCCTGCTCAGTTTCGTTTTTTTAGGTGACCTTCTGGATGTAGTCATCTTCAGCCGCAAGAAGATCTACCGCATGCATTTTTTCCGGATTACGAGCACCATTAAACGCAAATTGATCACTATCTGTTCGACGTCGAAGGGAAAGTACGGCGACGAGGTCTACCTCTACGGGTATGGTTCTCACATGACGATGCTTCGTTTCAAGCCGTTGTGGAAGAAACTGATGGAAGTGATCGGCATCCCGGAGGATGTGCAGGAGAAACTGGAGACCTGTGAAGGCGACCTGTATGAAGAGCAGTTGACACCGGAACTTCATGTGCGCTCGGAACGTGCATTGATCGCATATTTGTTTCACGCGGAATACTATCTGACCATTGAGATCCGCCGTACATTGCCCGAGAGTTTTTACGAAGAGATGGCGGCCAATGAACGCCCGACCTTCCTGGATCAGGATGATGACGACGAGGAAGAAGAAACGGAAGAGAAAGAGCAGTAAGAAAAAAATTACAAAATATGCTTGACAGCCGGAAAGAAACGTGGTATCATACTCACGTTGATTTAACAAGCAAGCAGAGTTCATCTCTCACCATAGCACGTATGCATCGCAAGATCGCATAGACTGTGACTACGGTTCATATCCGGAAAGGTTCGCGTGTGCGCGTTTATTTTCGGCTGTTATGAGTGATGGCTTGCATTGTTATGCAGGCTTTTTTTATTTCATTTTTGCTCCGGTTTCGGAGACTGCATCGAATGGAGGTGTCAGACATCAGCGAATTATTTATTAACGAACAGATCAGGGATAAAGAAGTCCGTGTCGTAGCAGAGGACGGATCCCAGCTTGGTATTATGTCCGCAAAGGAAGCCATGAAGCTTGCAAAAGAAGCGGAGCTTGACTTAGTCAAGATCGCCCCGATGGCGAAGCCTCCGGTTTGCAAGATCATCGATTATGGTAAGTATCGTTATGAACTTGCCCGCAAAGAAAAAGAAGCGAGAAAGAAGCAGAAGGTCATCGAGATCAAGGAGATCCAGATCCGGCCGAATATCGATACCAATGATCTGGACCGCAAGGTAAATGACGCCAAAAAGTTCCTGGAAAAAGGAAATAAGGTTAAGATGGTGATGCGTTTCCGTGGCCGTGAGATGGCATACATGGAGAAGTCCAAGAAACTTTTGGACCAGTGTGCCGAGGAACTGTCGGAGATCGCAGTCATCGAGAAACCTGCAAAAATCGAAGGAAGAAGCATCAGCTTGGTATTGGCCGAAAAGCGTTCCTGACGCCGTCGGTACATTCAATAGTATAGGAGGATTTAAATCATGCCCAAGTTAAAAACAAAGCGCGCCGCTGCTAAGCGTTTTCAGAAAACCGCTTCCGGTCTTTTGAAGAGAAATAAGGCTTATAAGAGTCATATCTTAACAAAGAAGTCGACGAAGAGAAAGAGAAATCTCAGAAAGTCCGCTATCACAGACGTGACCAATGTTAAGAATATGAAGAAGGTTTTACCGTATTTATAAGATTTAGGAGGAATCAAAAATGGCTAGAATTAAAGGCGGCTTAAACGCTAAGAAGAAGCATAATAAAGTTTTGAAGCTGGCAAAAGGTTACAGAGGTGCCAGATCCAAGCAGTATAGAGTAGCGAAGCAGTCTGTTATGCGTGCTCTTACATCCGCATACGCAGGCAGAAAAGAGAAGAAGAGACAGTTCAGACAGCTGTGGATCGCTCGTATCAACGCAGCATGCCGTATGAACGAGATCAGCTACAGCAAGTTCATGTATGGTCTTAAGCTGGCAGGCGTTGAGATGAACCGTAAGATCCTTGCGGATATGGCGATCAACGATGCAGAAGGCTTCACAAAGCTGACTGAGGTTGCTAAGGCTAAACTGGCTTAATCGATCGTTCGCATAGTATTCGGCTGTGGTGCTTTGGCGTCACGGCCGACCTTTTTGCGAAAGTTTGAAAAAACGGTTGACAATCCCTTGCAAAGTCGCTATAATATGCAAGGTAACAATTTTCCTCGATAGCTCAGTCGGTAGAGCACGCGGCTGTTAACCGCGCTGTCGTAGGTTCAAGTCCTACTCGGGGAGCTTGAGATCATCGATCTCATACACAATCAGTTCGGAGCGTGGCTCAGTTTGGTAGAGCGTTCGGTTAGGGACCGAGAGGTCGCAGGTTCGAATCCTGTCGCCCCGATTACTTTTGCGAAACATGTCCCGGCGACGGGACTTTCGTTTTTGCAAAGGTGGACGCTGCGTATCGCAGTTTGTGTCCGTAGCTCAGCTGGATAGAGCAACGGCCTTCTAAGCCGTGGGTCGGGGGTTCGAATCCCTTCGGGCACGCTTTTTTATGCCTTCATGAAACGTCGCAAAGCCGCATAAAATTTATTCTTTCGAAAGGAGCGGCTCAGCAAATCCATAGAGGTTTTTTGAAGAGTACAAACAAGAGTACAAACTTTAAAGGAAGAAGCAACTTACCGTTTTGGAAAGTTGCTTTTTTATTTCTATATGGTCATTGAACGAACAAGAAATATCCGAGGCATTGAAGAAACGATCTTCATCCTGATGGAACAGCTTGCCTTGTTTAAAATAATTTGCGGACATTCGTCTGTTGTCCACTATTGAACTTGCGTTTCAATAATTGCAAAATACTATCAGAAAACCAGAAAAAATTTGTTGACGAATCAGACGGGGGGGGTGTACAATAGTATTATGTTGAAAAATGAACGTATTGTTATCAAATGACGAACAGCATGATACTTGAATAAACAGGAGGAATGTACTAAAATGAAAGGGATAAAAGAAGCACTTAAACGAATAGTATTGTTTGTTTTCGCAGTGGCTGTAACGATTTCTGCGACCACACCTGAGAAGGCAGAGGCGTTGTCAACAATTCCGGTTTGCACTGGAGCATCTCCGTATGATGTCTACCATTATGACACTAGTGTATACAATACTGCATGGATGAGAGATATGGTGCATGTACCGATTAAAACTGGAGCCGGAGGAATAATTGGATCATATTTCTTTGTGTGTGGTTTAGCTCGAGCGAAAGGGACTGACAATTATATTCTTATGGTACGGCAAATCATGGAACCTTCAGTCTCGGCAGTACGATATAAGAAGTTATCCGGAGGAAAATATTCTTATGCTTACGGGTTAAGTGAATATTGTGGGTTTGTTACACAGCTTCCTTCCTTAGACGACTTTACACCGAAGAAACTCCCTTCGGATAATGTTATCTCGGTAAGTTTGGGAGCTTCTACGGACAAATCTAAGACTATCGGATTGTCATATGATATTAAAAAGTCAGATCTGTCTTTCACCACTGTTTGTAGTACAGCAGATGGCATATATGGTATGCTTTATGATTACGAAGTGCATGTAGTGAATCCCTTTTATAGTAATGCATATTTCAGGGAGTGGTCAGATCAAAACAGCATGGCGAAGTTCCATACAAATAACGCTTCAATATATCTAAACATAACATATATAGCGCGATTCGGAGCTAGTTCTTCAAATACAGCTAAATCCTATGATGTCATTACGGGGAAGTTATTTGAAAAAAGCGGAACGTTGTCACTGAGTTTTCCGGCTATATCTAGACAATAAGATACTGGTTTATAGAAATGGAGTTTAAATGCAGGAATCAAAAAGAGGACATATTTGGTTAGGATTGGGGATAGCATTTTTTTTTGCTGTCTGTTGCTTGATCGTGTACATCTTGGTGGTAAATAGCGGACCTGAGGAGAAAAATGGGATACAGTACCTAAATGAGGATGTAGATTTTGTTTGCTTGGTCTATGGCGATGATTATGACATGGGCGAGCTTGATTCAGAGAGGGTTGCCGATATTGACACAGAAAGCGTGCTTCGTGACAACGACTATGTTTATTTAATTATGTTCGATTTGAGCGGAAAAGGAAATATAACTCGTGAAGATGCATTCCGTTTGGTAGAACTGGCGAATAAGAATCCCAATTTTAACTTCTTCTATGTTGGAAGTTCGGCTATGGGTTTTTTTCAAGAGGCACGAGACGCTACCTCCCAACCAGTTACAGATACTCTTATTTGGGGATATTGCTATCAACGCATTGACCATTTTGGACAATTATTATTGTGGACGCAGGAAGACTTAGACGATCCTAATTGTATTCCGGAGGTGGATATACCTCAATTTATTGAAACGGCAATTCTTGGTATCGTAAGAGAAAACGAGAAATAAAACCGTATTGCAAGAGCCACCGGTTGTATTATCGGTGGCCTCTTTGCTTTATGTAGGAGAAGACATGATATTAAGACTTGAGAAGCTTACAAAGATCTATCAATCTCGGAAGAGAACGACGCTTGCGGTGGATTCAATTTCACTCGCCTTTCCTGAGAAGGGTCTGGTGTTTATCAATGGTATCAGCGGGAGCGGAAAAACAACACTGATGAATATGTTGTCCGGGATCGATCGACCAACATCTGGCTCGATATATCAGGATGAAAAAGATGTAGCGAATCTTTCCCAAAAGGAGTGGGATCGGCTCCGTAATACTCAAATAGGTATTGTCTTTCAAGATTTTAATCTTCTGGAGGATATGACAGTAGCGGAGAATCTGATGCTTCCGCTGAAGATTCAAACATATGAAGAGTCTGTTGCTCAAGAGCAGGTTATAAAGGTCCTGGAATATGTGGGCTTGTCAGAGTTCAAGGAAGCGCTCTGCGGACAACTGAGTGCCGGACAGAAGCAACGGGTGGCTATTGCACGTGCGATCATCAAGAATCCCCAAATAGTATTTGCCGATGAGGCGACAGGAAACCTGGATCCTGAAAATGCGAATGAGATATTAAAACTCTTTAATCGTATTTCAAAACAGTGTCTGGTGGTGCTGATTTCGCATGATTGGCACGCGGCCGATGAATATGGAGATCGAATTATTACTCTTTCCGAAGGTAAAGTTATCGAAGACAAAGATAACAGCAAGAACAAGCTTCTTTCGGAAGACACATATGAAGTGGAAGTGGATGTTCAAGGGAAAAAGGATAAATATCTGCTGAACCAATTTGACATGAAACAGCAGATAATCCGCAATGCTGAGTGGAACGGCTCCTTTTATGATAGCCTGAGCGGGCACTTCAAGGTAGAGAAGGTGATTACTCCGGAAGAGAAAGTCTCGGAAATGTTGTTATTTGGGTCAGGGGAGAGCCGAAGGCTTCCGTATGGAGACTCCTTCAGACAATCCTTGTTTTTGCTTCTACACAGTAAAGGCAAGATGGCTTTAGCCTTGATCCTGTCTGCTTTTTTAGCCGCGCTGTTTTTCTTTACGGTTCTTATGGTAAATAATGATTATAGTATAGCTGTTTCGAAATACATGAAAAGCGTAGACGAGGATGCGTTCGAAATGGTTAGAAATGCCGGAAAGAGTGATGAGACTGTTACGGAAACCAACGGAAAAGCGTTCATAAATGGGTTAAGTGTTGCTTCTGAAGGAAACTATCTCAAGGAAGATTGGAAGTTACAGGTTTTCTCTAAGCCTGTCAATATCTATGAGGAGAATGAAGAAGATAGTTTAACATTGTTGGAAGAAGGTAAGGATTATTGGAACGCGGAAATATTTTTCGCTGATGCAGCCATTCCGAGCGGAGTTAAGTTCAGTGAGGGAGCCGGCCCCGAACGTATCGGAGAAGCAGCAATAACGGAAGCATTGGCCGAGAAACTTGAAATTAAAGTATCTGACACGATCCACACCGATATAGGAGATCTGATGATATGCGGCTTGTTTGAACTGCGGGATTCTTCGGGAGGTGAGAAAATCCTTCTTTATAAAGAGCAGATTGGCGAGAAAGTCGGGAATTTGTCGTCCGTAGTTCTTCCCGCTTTGGATGTGACTTGGGCGACGGCGGCTCATGACTATGCTCAGAGAGTAATTCAGGCAGGATCAACCGAGAATATAACGGAACAGGATCTCACCTGGGGTCGGCTACCGCTGGCGGAGAATGAAGTTTTGATTTCGGATGAGAAAGCAATGGGGTACGGCGACTATTTAAACAATGCATTTCCTGTTCATTTTCGCCTTCCGGACTTATATGATGCAAAGTACGAGGGAAAATACGATAATCAGATCAACTTATTTGATCGAATAGGGAAAAAGGTCGATGTAGTAGGGGTTTACGTAACCGGAAGTGAAACGGGCTATTCCGAGGTTTTGTTCATGCCGGATGTCTTTGGCTGGATCGAGGAAATATATAAAGAGTATTATTCCTTTTCGGGGTGTTTATATATTCCGAATGAAAATATGTCGAAGCAAGTTCACGATCTGACAGAGGCGGGGTATCGAATAAATGACGATCGTTGTGCGTCCATCTATTCGTATCGCAACATGACGTTCACTCTGAAGGACGCACTATATGTGATTCTGACGGTGCTATTTGTGATACTTACATTTATTATGATAACATTTCTGGGATATAGTGTTAAAGATCAGGCGAGAAGAATCGGTATCCTAAGAGACATCGGCGTGCAGAGTAGGGATATCCGCCGTATTTTTCTTTGGAATTCAGCGCTTGTTTCGATAGTTTCGATCGTTCTCGCTGATTTGCTTACGCTGGGCGTATTTCGTTATCTAAACCATATGCAGACATCGCTGGCCGACAATAATGGACCGCATATCGCTATTTTTTCACCGGATGCAGGACTCCTTATTGCGGTTTCCATTATCGTTTTGATAATATGCCTGGTGATTACATATATTCCGTTAGCGATCTTGTCGAGAAAGAAACCGATACAATTGCTTCAAGGTTGATAACAAGTGCGGTTGTGGGATAGTTTGATCTATCCCACGGCATAGTCAGAAGGGTATGGAATGATTGTAGCAAGCAGGCCATACAGATGGCCTCTTATGTAATGCAGATACCTTGGTTCTTACGGAAACGTCAACAGCCTGTGGACGATTCCGAGATAATATTACATATCCTGTGGAGCATCATATGAGATCCTCGGCGTTATTTTTTTGAACTTGACATTTTCCTCTGTAAAATATAAAATCAGAGTAGACGGACGAAGTTCGAAATATAATAAAACAGGAGGTAATTATGGGTTTATTTGATAAGACTATGCAGGGTGCATCGGCTTCCGGCGCACCGGCAGGTGCGCCCGGCGAGCTTCTCGCCGCGTGGAAGGAGGACCGTGTGATCACACTGGCTTCGGAGCCGGAGAGTTTGGAAGAATTGAAGGCAGCGGTGGATGTAAGCGACCCCGGCAGTGTTGCCGCTTATTGGGTATATGCTGTGACCTGCATGACGGCTGACTATGAGATCGGCATGAGCATGATGAAGTATCTCTTCGCGGACATTGAGCCCTTCGGCCGCGGTTTCACCGAGGGTGGTGTCAATGGTAAGGCAAGTTGGGATACCTATTTCAACGATCGGTTAAAGAGCGACGATTACCGCTGGTTGCCGAGAGCGTATTTCGTAGGCGCTGCGGCATCGAACGGTTTCAATCCGACGCGTCCGCTTTCGGTCGCGCTTTCGTTCAATGCACCGAACACGGATACCATCAACGGTCAGTCCCTGAAACAACTCGGACGCTTAAACATCGTTTACTATGTGACGAGCAACGCTGCAGGAAATAAGGTGAACCTGACCCTCAGCAAGTTCGATGGCAGTGACCGTTGGTACGTGACGAACGGCACGGCGGCTTCCGGTCTGTTCTACGATCAGAGAGCAGCGCTTACGGCAGAAGCCAAAGCAAAATTATATAACTAAGATCTGACATGCGGGCAACATTGCCGGCGTGTACAGAAGAAAAGCCCCGCAGGGTCATACGACCGGTGCGGGGCTTTTTCATGCATGGGCCGTGTTCTTTTTGGAGTGACAGGTGCGGCGGGGTGTGGTATACTGAAAACAGAAATGAGAATCGAGGTGGATCCATATGGGCAACGGTTATATCATGGCGCTGGATCAGGGGACGACGTCGTCTCGCTGCATCCTGTTTGATGAAGATAAAAAGATCGTTTGGACGGAGCAGGAGGAGTTCCCTCAGCATTTTCCGAAAGCGGGCTGGGTCGAGCACGACCCCATGGATATCCTGCATTCTTCGCTGCGGGTCATGCATTCCGGTTTGGTTCGGCTGCGTGAGTTTGATCCGGATGCACAGGTGCGCGCCATCGGCATCACGAACCAGCGGGAGACCGTGGTGGTCTGGGACCGCGCGACCGGGAAGCCGCTAGCGCCGGCGATCGTCTGGCAGTGTCGCCGGACGGCGGATGCCATGGAGGCACTGAAGGCGGATCCGTTCGGTGAGGTGATCCGTCAGAAGACCGGCCTGATCCCGGATGCGTATTTTTCGGCCTCGAAACTGCAGTGGCTGCTGGAAAATGTTCCCGGTCTTCGTGCGCAGGCAGAGGAGGGACGGGTGTGCTTCGGTACGGTCGATTCCTGGCTGGTCTACAATCTGACGAAAGAAAAGACACATGCGACGGATGTGACGAACGCGTCCCGGACCATGTTGTTTAATATTCATACTCTTAGCTGGGATGATGAACTTCTGGCATATTTCAACATTCCGAAGGCGATGCTTCCAACGGTAAAAAAGAGCAGTGACCTATACGGAACCTGCGTGGTCGCCGATACGAGCCTGCGGGGCGTTCCGATCTGCGGCGTGGCCGGTGATCAGCAGTCGGCCCTGTTCGGTCAGGGCTGCCTGCAGGCAGGACAGGCGAAAAATACCTACGGGACCGGTTGCTTTTTATTGATGAATACGGGAGATAAAGCCGTGGATTCGCAGCACCGGCTGCTTACGACCGTGGCGGCGCGCGTGGATGATAACGTGCAGTACGCACTGGAGGGCAGCGTTTTCATGGGCGGCGCCTGCGTACAGTGGCTGCGGGATGCGTTAGGGATCCTTAAGACGGCTGCGGAGAGCGAGGGCCTCGCCGAATCGGTCCGAGATACGCTCGGAGCGTATCTGGTACCCGCATTTACGGGACTGGGCGCTCCCTATTGGGATCCCTATGCGAGAGGCGCGCTGGTCGGCATGACGCGAGGCTTTCGAAAGGAACATCTGGTGCGGGCGACGCTCGAGTCGATCGCCTACCAGGTCCAGGACGTGGTAACGGCGATGGAGCAGGATCTGAAGCAGGCATTTTCCGATGAAACCACATCGGATATTCCCGGACTTCCGGCCCTGAAGGTCGACGGCGGCGCGAGCGCTAACCGCTTTTTGATGCAGTTTCAGGCAGATATCCTGGGACGTCCGGTCGTGCGGCCGGCCTGCATCGAGACGACAGCTCTGGGCGCGGCGTTGTTGGCCGGACTGTATGTGGGCTTTTGGGATAAAAACGCCGTTGTTTCGACTGATCCCATGGCGGATACGTTTCAGCCTGCCATGGAAGGAATACGGAGAGAAGAGCTGCTGAGCGGTTGGAAAGCCGCGGTCGCGAGCGTGATCGCAGGCGGGAAACGCTGAAAATACGGGCTTTTCGAGCCCCGCAGAAATACCTTTGAAAGTTTTTTAAAAAAATTTGAAAAAAACGCTTGACACTAACCTTACGTCACCCCTTATAATGGCAACATGAGAGGGGTGACGTATTGTGTCAAGTTGGACCGAAAACGTCATACTGTGACCGAATAGGGCATGGGCCTGCCTCTCACTGCAACGGATCGAACTGCTTAAGACCGGAAAGGAGAAGCGTATGGAACATGCTACTTTTTATACGACAGGCGCGTTTGCAAAGAAGGCAAATGTGTCCATCCGCACCATTCGTTTCTACGATAAGCAGGGCATCCTGAAGCCTTCGCACATCAGCGAGTCGGGCTACCGCCTGTACACGGACGCGGACTTCGCGAAGCTCCAGAAGGTATTGACCCTGAAGTATCTCGGATTTTCCCTGGAGGAGATCATGGATATCACGGTCAATGATGACGACGAGGACTACGTTCGCTCGTCGCTGGCACTGCAGCTGGAACTGGTGAAGAAAAAACGCGAGAGCCTGCAGATCGTCGAAGAGGCGCTTACGAAGACGCAGCAGATGTTGGAGGAGGGCGCCGAAGGCGGGGTCAATTGGCAGCGCATGCTGCACCTGATCCACATGATCAGCATGGAACGGTCGCTGGTGGAGCAGTATAAGAATTCCGCCAACATCCGGACGCGGATCGGCCTGCACCAGCGATATGCGACGAATCCGGAGTCCTGGTTTGCCTGGGTCTACCGAAACTTAGGGGTTCGCGAGGGAATGACGGTTTTGGAACTGGGGTGCGGAAACGGCGAACTGTGGCGCACCAACGCAACACAGGTCCCGGCCTGCAAACTGCTGCTGTCGGATATCTCGGCGGGCATGCTCGCAGACGCGAAGGATAACCTCACAATGCTGGCTAAACAGTGCACGTTTTTGAACTTCGACTGTACCGCATCGATTCCCCTGCCGGATGCTTCGTGTGACATCGTGGTCGCCAACCACCTGCTCTTTTACCTCAAGGATATCGACCTTGTGCTGAAGGAAGTGAAGAGGGTGCTGAAGAAGGGCGGCGTCTTCTATGCCTCGACCTACGGGCGGGAGCACATGAAGGAGATCTCACAGCTCGCGAAAGAGTTCGACGCCAGGGTGGCTCTGTCTGAGGTCGCGTTGTACGACGTGTTCGGACTCGAAAACGGCGCGGCGATCCTGTCGAAAGCCTTTGACGAGGTGCAGCTGTTGCAACACGAAGACAGCCTGAAGGTCACGGATACACAGCCCATTTTGGACTACATCCTGTCCTGCCACGGCAACCAGCACGAATACCTGAACGAACGCTATGCGGAGTTTCGGGATTTTGTAGAGAAGAAACTGAAAAACAAAGGGTATCTGAAGATCACAAAACAAGCCGGAATGTTCCAGTGTTCTATGTAGAGAAATGAGAGATACAGCGAAGCCGCGAAAGGCGGCGGAAACGGAGGAACCATGAAAGGTATCGTATTAGCGGGCGGCAGCGGAACACGTCTGTACCCCCTCACAAAAGTAACCAGTAAGCAGCTTCTGCCCATCTATGACAAACCGATGATCTATTATCCGTTGTCGGTGCTCATGAATGCCGGCATTCGCGACATTTTGATCATCTCCACGCCGGATG
The DNA here is from genome assembly GCA_017550425.1 of Lachnospiraceae bacterium. Lineage (GTDB taxonomy): Bacteria > Bacillota > Clostridia > Lachnospirales > Lachnospiraceae > UBA1201. The sequence goes on from JAFZPG010000004.1 coordinate 14,197, forward strand.
ACACGCCGCGTTTTAAGTCCCTGTTGGGCGACGGAAAGCAATTCGGAATCTCACTCACGTACGCTGTGCAGCCCAGTCCGGACGGCCTGGCGCAGGCCTTCATCATCGGCGAAGAGTTTATCGGTAACGAGCCGGTAGCCATGGTCCTCGGGGACAATATCTTCCACGGCCACGGCCTGACCAAACGCTTACGAAATGCAGCGGCGAAGACGACCGGCGCGACGGTTTTCGGTTACTATGTGGACGATCCGGAACGTTTCGGCATCGTGGAATTCGATAAAGACGGCAAAGCGATCTCCATCGAGGAGAAGCCGGCGAAGCCGAAGAGCAACTACTGCGTGACCGGTCTGTATTTCTATGACAATAAGGTCGTTGAGTACGCGAAGGGCTTAAAGCCTTCGGCGCGCGGCGAGCTAGAGATCACGGACCTGAACCGCATTTACCTCGAGAACGGCGAGTTGGAAGTATGTCTGCTGGGTCAGGGCTTCACCTGGCTCGACACCGGCACACACGAGTCGCTCGTGGATGCGACGAACTTCGTTAAGACGGTGGAGACCCACCAGCACCGCAAGATCGCGTGCCTGGAGGAGATCGGCTACCTGAACGGCTGGATCAGCAAAGATGAGCTGATGAAGGTCTACGAGATCTATAAGAAGAACCAGTACGGCGCATATCTGATGGACTTGATGCAGGGGAAATTTTTGCAGAACACATAAGGATTTCGCCGATAAAGAAAGATCATCCGGACGACAGTTTCCGGCAGAAAGAGGATTATCAACATGGGAAAGATCAAAGTAACACGTTGTGAGATCGAAGGACTCTGCGTTATCGAGCCTACCGTTTTTTACGATGAAAGAGGCTATTTCGTAGAGACCTACAATCAGAGAGATATGGAGGCGGAAGGCCTGAATATGGTTTTCGTTCAGGATAACCAGTCCAAATCAAAAAAAGGCGTTCTGCGCGGCCTGCATTATCAGAAGCAGTTCCCGCAGGGAAAGCTGGTTCGTGCGATCGCCGGCGAGGTGTTCGACGTGGCCGTCGACCTTCGTAAGAGTTCGAAGACCTACGGCAAGTGGTTCGGCGTCGTGCTTTCGGCGGAAAACAAGAAGCAGTTCTACATCCCCGAAGGCTTCGCGCATGGCTTTTTGGTACTGAGCGACGAGGCGGAATTTGCCTACAAGGTAACGGATTTCTATCATCCGGGCGATGAGGGCGGTGTGCTCTGGAGCGATCCGGAGATCGGCATCGACTGGCCCATCACCGAGGACATGGAGATCTGCCTGTCCGATAAGGATAAGGTCTGGAAAGGATTATCCGAGACCTTTACGTTTGAATAATCAGAGAATCAAGGAGATATCACATGAAGATTTTAGTAACCGGCGGCGCCGGATTTATCGGCGGCAATTTCGTACACTATATGGTCAATAAATATCCCGAGGATGAGATCGTCAACCTCGACCTGCTGACCTATGCGGGTAATCTGGAGACCCTGAAGCCTGTTGAAAACAAGCCCAACTATCGTTTCGTTCACGGCGATATCGCAGACCGGAAGTTCATTATGGATCTGTTCGAGAAGGAGAAGTTCGATGTTGTCATCAATTTCGCCGCAGAGAGCCATGTAGACCGTTCCATCTCGGATCCGGGCATCTTCGTAGTAACGAACGTTCTGGGTACCCAGGTGCTTCTGGACGCTTCCCGCGCTTACGGCGTAAAGCGTTTCCATCAGGTTTCCACCGATGAGGTCTACGGCGACCTGCCGCTGGACCGTCCCGACCTGTTCTTCACAGAGACGACTCCGCTGCACACTTCCAGCCCGTATTCGTCTTCGAAGGCGAGCGCAGACCTCTTCGTTATGGCATACTACCGCACCTTTAAGCTTCCGGTGACCATCAGCCGTTGCTCGAACAACTACGGCCCCTACCAGTTCCCGGAGAAACTGATCCCGCTCATGATCTCGCGTGCATTGGCCAATGAGGAACTGCCCGTATATGGTAAGGGCGAGAACGTTCGTGACTGGCTTCACGTCCTGGACCACTGCGTAGCCATCGACCTGATCGTCCGCAACGGCAAGGTCGGCGAGGTCTACAACGTCGGCGGACACAACGAGCGCACCAACCTCGAAGTCGTTAAGACCATCCTGAAGGCACTCGGAAAGCCCGAAAGCCTGATCAAATATGTAACCGACCGTCCCGGCCACGACATGCGTTACGCGATCGATCCCACGAAGATCGAGACCGAGCTGGGCTGGAAGCCGACCTACACCTTCGATACCGGTATCGAGATGACCATCCAGTGGTACCTGGAGAACCGCGAGTGGTGGGAGAACATCCTGAGCGGCGAGTATCAGAACTATTTTGAGAAGATGTACGGCAACAGACTGTGATTGTGAGGGTTTAGTAAGATGAAAGTATTGGTAACAGGCGTCAAAGGCCAGCTGGGCTATGACGTTATGAAGGAACTGGCGAAGCGGAAGATCGAGGCGGTCGGCGTGGATATCGAAGATATGGATATCACCGATCCGGTGGCAGTCGAGCGTGTGATCACAACGAAGAACGTGGACGCGGTCATCCACTGTGCGGCTTACACCGCGGTGGATGCTGCCGAAGATGCGCAGGAACTGTGCCGCAAGGTCAATGCGGTGGGTACGAGAAACATTGCCCGCGTGTGCAAAAACATCGATGCGAAGATGCTGTACATCAGCACGGACTATGTGTTTGACGGCCAGGGTGAGCGTCCCTGGGAGCCGGACGATCCGAAGGCTCCGCTGAATTTCTACGGCCTTACGAAGTACGAAGGCGAGCTCGCCGTACAGGAGTTTCTGGAGCGATATTTCATCGTTCGTATCTCCTGGGTATTCGGGGTCAATGGTAAGAACTTCGTGAAGACGATGCTCCGACTGGGTCAGGAGCGCGGCGCGGTCGGCGTGGTCGCCGATCAGATCGGTTCCCCGACCTTTACGCCGGATCTGGCGGTGCTTCTGGTCGACATGATCACGACCGAGAAGTACGGCGTATATCATGCGACGAACGAGGGCTATTGCAGCTGGTATGAGTTCGCATGCGAGATCTTTAAGACGGCAGGCATGGACCAGGTGAAGGTAAGCCCGCTGACCTCGGATGCATTTCCCGTAAAGGCGAAGCGCCCGGCGAACAGCCGCATGGATAAAAGCGCTTTGGACCGCGCCGGTTTCAACCGTCTGCCGAGCTGGCAGGACGCGCTGAAGCGTTACATTGAAGTATTAAAGGAAAACGGAACTATATAAAGGACCATAGTATGCGAGTTAAAAAGATAATAGCCCCGATCCTTCTGTTGGCATGGATGGGCCTGATCTTTTACATGTCATCGCAGCAGGGAGGAGAGTCTTCGTCACTGAGCAATAAGATCGTTTCGAAGCTCTTTTCCCTCTTTCCTTTTTTGGGCGACCCTGACGACACGGAGGCGGAAATCTTTCTTACATTTTCCTTAATTGTGCGTAAGACAGCCCATTTTACGGAATATTTGATCCTCGCGGTACTTGCATTTTTTTGCATTTCCTCGTATTATAAACACATGGGCGCGTATATAATTTCGTGGCTTTTCGCCACAGTCTACGCGATCACCGATGAGTTCCATCAGAGCTTCGTGGCGGGGAGAGTGGCCGCTGCGTTTGACGTCCGTGTGGACAGTGCGGGAGCACTTCTCGGAGTGATCCTTTGCTATCTGGTGATGCACATAGGCAGAAAACGAAAACGCGGCCATGCAGGAGGAAATACCGATGAGTTTTGAAGACAAACTGAGAAAGATCAAGCCCTACGTTGCTGGCGAGCAGCCGCAACAGGACAATGTAATAAAACTGAATACGAATGAGAATCCGTATCCGCCGGCGCCTGAAGTCCAGGAGAAGAGCCGGGAATTTGTGACCGATATCTTGAAAAAGTATCCGGATCCGGATATCCATCTGTTAAATGCGGCCCTTGCAAAATATCATGGTGTCGACGAATCGCGGGTGTTCTCCGGCGTCGGCTCCGATGATGTTCTGTCGGTGGCCTTTTTGTCATTCTTTGACAGCGATCTGCCGGTCCTGTTCCCGGACATCACGTACGCGTTCTATCCGGTCTGGGCGACGTTGTATCGCATCCCTTTCACCGAGATCCCGCTCGATGAGAACTTCCGCATCCGTCCCGAGGATTACTATGGGGATGTGAAGCCGAACGGCGGTGTGGTGATCGCGAACCCGAACGCTCCGACATCCATTGCCGAGAGCGCTGCTTTTATTGAAGATATCATCCGCCACAACCCCGACAGTGTCGTTGTGGTCGATGAAGCATACGTGGATTTCGGCGGCGAAAGCGTGCTTCCCCTGACCGAAAAATATGAGAACCTTCTGGTCGTACGGACATTTTCCAAATCCAGAAGCATGGCGGGTATTCGCATCGGTTACGCCATCGGCAGCCCGAAGCTGATCTCAACGATGAACGCGGTGAAGCAGTCCATCAACTCCTACACCATGAACCACATTACGATCGCACTCGGCGTCGCTTCCGTGGAGGACGAATCCTATTTCCGAGATGTATTGGCCAGGGTCATGAAGACCCGTGAGGCTGCAAAGGAGCGTCTGCGCGCCATGGGATTCATTGTCCCCGATTCGAAGACGAACTTCCTGTTCGCGGAGTATCCCGGCGTTCCCGGCGAATACATTTTCACCGAACTGAAGAAGCGCAACATCTACGTTCGCTGGTGGCCGAAGGAGCGCATTAAAAATCGCCTGCGCATCACCATCGGCACCGACGAGGAGATGGAGACCGTGTATAAAGAGATCGAGAAGATCATCGAGGCTTATAAAACCCGATAGAGGAGTCGGAAACGGAGGATAAGTCATGACTTTGCTTTTACTTCTGGTGATCCTGCTCAGCCTGATCGTCGTCATCGGAATGGTGAACACGAAGTTCTTCAAGATGCCGGCCGATATCGCGCTGGTCGCGTTTTCTTTGGTGATCGGGATCATTTTAGTGGCTCCTGAGCATTTCGGCTGGTGGGACTGGGACGTCGAATTCATCACCGAAGTGGATATCGAGCACTTCCTGCTGGAGGGCGTACTGTGCTTTATGTTGTTCTCCGGCGCCAGCAAGGTGCATTTTTCGAAGTTTATCTCGAACATCAAGCCCATCGTTCTGCTGGCTTTGCTGACGACCTTGCTTTCGTCCACATTTTACGGAACTTTGTTTTTCCTGTTCGCTCAGATCGCGCACCTGCCCATGGATTTCTGGACCTGTGTGCTCCTGGGATGTATCGTCTCCCCGACGGACCCCATCGCGGCGACCAGTATCCTGAATAAACTGGGCCTCTCGAAGAGCGTGACGAGCGTCATCGAGGGCGAGAGCCTGTTCAACGATGGTACCGGCGTTGTTCTCTTCGTATTCGTGAAGAGCATGGTCGGCGCCGGCGCGCAGGAGAATTTCATCGTCCTGTTGGGTAAGGAAGTCCTAGGCGCATTTGCCGTCGGCTTCGGCATTTCGTTCCTGACCTTTGAATTGTATAAGCGTACGAAGGATCCGGTGCAGCAGATCATGATCAGTCTGGTCAATGTTGCATCCGTCTACGTGCTCTGTGAGCACTGTGGTTTCTCCGGCATCCTGGCGAGCGTGGTCTGCGGTATGTTCTACGCATTCCGCTGCGAGCGCATCAAACGCGAGCGCGAAGTGTACGACCACAACCACCTGTACCAGGAATTCTGGGATATTATCGATACGCTTTTAAACAGCATCCTGTTTGTGCTTTTGGGTATCACGGCGTTCTCGCACGAGTTTTCCGAATACGCCGTCCTGTTGATCCCGGCGGCGATCCTGATCTCGCTTTGCGCGCGTCTCTTCGGCGTGACGGCATCTTCGCTGATCGTCGGCCGCAACCGCCTTCCGAGTAATTATTCCCTCGTGGAATTTGTTTCGCTGATGACATGGAGCGCGCTTAGAGGCGGTCTGTCTCTGGCGTTGGTTCTGGGCTGCAGGGAGTTCCTGGCGGCCGATGTCTACCTCATCCTTCTGAATGTGACCTATGTGACGGTCTTCTTCACGATCCTGGTCCAGGGTCTCACGACCGGCCGGGTCTACCACATCATCGAAAAGAAGAAACTCAGGCGGAATATCGAGGAGCGTAAGGTGCATCAGGCATTGCAGGAAAAAACGATCACGGAGGATTGATAAGGGATGAAGATAGTAATCGTAGGCGCCGGCGGCATCGGCTCCTGTTTGATCAAATTTTTAGCTGAAGAACATCACGAGATCACCGTGATCGATTCGAAACCGCGCGTGGTCGAGGCCATGACGGATAAATATGATGTTACCGGTATCTGCGGCAGCGGCGCGAGTTACAGCGTTCTGAAGAAGGTCGGAATGGAAGCAGTGGATGTCTTCCTCGCCATTACATCGACCGATGAAGCGAACATTATGGCCTGTATGATCGCGAAGGAGCTCGGCGCGGGCCACACGGTCGCGCGTGTACGTGGCCGCGAGTATCTGGAGGATATCGATGTGTTCCGCGAAAAGGTCGGCATTGACCATATCATCAATCCCGAACTGGCCGTGGCGAACGAGATCCTGCGCCTCTTAAAGATGCCCATGGCGGTCAATGTACAGTCCTTCATGGACGGTAACGTGCTCCTCGCAGAGCAGAATATTACGGAACATCATCCGATGGCGGGCCTGTCCCTCATCGATGTACATAGGAAATTCGGAATCTCCATGCTGGTAGCAACGGTCACCCGTGGTAAGAAAGCCCTGGTGCCGCGCGGTGATTTCGTCCTGCAGCCCGGCGATAAGATCAGCATCCTGGCGCAGACGCAGCAGATGGAGAAACTCTTAGAAGAATTAAAGGTCGTGCAGCGTACGGTAAAGAAAGTGATGATGGTCGGTTGCGGAAGCATCGGACTGTATCTCGGCGAACTGCTGCAGAGATCGGATATGAAACTTAAGATCGTGGAATTCGATAAAGAACGCTGTCTGGAACTGGCGCGGTTGCTGCCGGACGTTTCCATCGCCTACGGTGACGGCATCGAAGAGAAGATCCTGGCGGAGGAAGGCCTCGCGAAGTGCGATGCCTGCGTTTCCCTCACCGGAGCGGATGACCGCAACCTCGTGGTTTCGATGTTTGCGTGGTCGCTGGGCGTACCGAAGATCATCACAAAGGTCCTCAACGTCAGCTATGCATCCGTCCTTCGCGGCGTAGAACTGGATAATACGGTATCGCCGTATGTCATCAGCGCGAACAGCATTCTCCGCTACATCCGTGTTCTGAACAACACAGAGCATGCGGAGCAGATCCAGAAGCTCTACCGCATGGCGGATAACCAGGTCGAGGTACTGGAGCTGGCTGCGGATCAGTTCACGAAGTTTGGCGTTCAGCTCATGGACCCGGCATTCAAATTGCATCCGGGTATCCTGGTGGCGACCATCATCCGCGACGGCGTGGTGCACATCCCCAACGGCAAAAGCACCATCGAGCCGGGCGATGAAGTCATCGTCGTTTCCACCGCAGCGGTGAAGATCCGCTGCCTGGATGATATCCTGGAAGCTTAGTTTCATAGATCATTATTCTCGGGAGTATCTGTATTTGATGCTCCCGTATTTTGTATAAGGAGGTGTCGACATGGTTATTCCGGAAACGATCCGGACTTGGATCGACGGAAAGGAATATACTCTGGACGATCTCGGAAAATCCGGCTCGCAGATTCGGATCTTTGACGACTGTGTTTTGAAGATCATGAAAAACGGGGTGGAGGACGAGGACGCCATCGTGGGAGTCATGCGCTGGCTGAAGGGGAAGGTCCCGGTGCCTGAGGTGCTCGCCTACGAAAAAGATGACGAATATCAGTACCTGCTCATGAGTAAGGTGCAGGGGCAGGTGAGTTGTGACGAGTATTATCTGGAGCATCCGAAGGAACTGCTGAAGTTGATGGCAGAGGCTTTGCGCATGTTGTGGAGCGTGGATATCTCCGACTGCCCGAGGGACCGGAGCCTAGAGGAAGAACTAAAGGAAGCGGCGTACCGCGTCGAACATGGAATGGTCGATTTAAACGATGCCGAGCCGACGACTTACGGCGAGGGCGGGTTTAAAGATTCGGAAGAGCTGCTGCAGTGGCTCATCGATCATAAACCGGAGTGCGAGCCCGTGCTGTCCCACGGGGATTTCTGCCTGCCGAACATCCTCGTTATGGATGGAAAGATCAGCGGATTCATTGACCTCGGGGACACCGGAATCGGAGATAAGTGGCGGGACATCGCCTTGTGCTACCGAAGCCTGCGTCACAATTTCGACGGGACCTTCGGCGGTAAGGTCTATCCCGACTTCGACCCGGAGATGCTGTTTGACGCGCTCGGGATCGAACCGAACAGGGAAAAACTGAATTATTATATTTTGTTGGATGAGCTGTTCTAAGGATACGAGGAGGAACATTATGGAATTATGGGAACTTTATGATAGTGAGCGAAGGCCTCTGGGGCGCACGCACGTGCGCGGGGAGGCATTTGCCGAGGGAGAATACTACGTGTGCGTGGAGGTTTGGATCCGGAACTCGAAGGGCGAGTTTTTGATCCAGAAGCGCCATCCGGATCAGAAGGCCGGAAATCTGTGGGAGTTCGTCGGCGGCGGAACGGTCGCGGGCGAGACCACGTTGCAGTCGGCGGTGCGCGAGGTCGAAGAGGAGACGGGTATCGTCGCGAAAGAGGACGAGTTTATTCTGTTTGCGACCTATCAGCGCAAGAATTATTTTCAGGACCTCTATCTGCTTCGCAAGGACGTGAACATCGAGGATGTCGTGCTGCAACCCGACGAGGCGATCGATGCCGCCTGGGCGACGGAGGAGGAGATCCTTAAGAAGATCGAGAATGGCGAGTTTGTATACTCGTGCGGCGTCCGCTTCGGGATGTACCGCGAAATGATACGGGCGAAAGGCCTGTTCTTCGAGAATGCATATTTCATCATTGGAAATGCTTACGCCGGGAAATCGACCACGGTGAAGGAACTGGCGAAGAAACACGACGGCATCGCGTGCACGGAGAATTATCATGATAATTACCCGAAAGAACCGGATGCGAAAGCGTTTCCGAACCTGACCTATACCAGAGATCTGGTCGACTGGCATGATTTTATACGCCGCTCGCCGCAGGAGTATAAGGCCTGGATCGACGGCGTGAAGAAAGAGTGCGAGATCCTGGAGCTGCGCATGCTCCCCGAGATCTGCGCGCAGGGAAAAACGGTTTTTGTGGACACGAATATCAGCATTGAAACGTTGCGGCAGATCACTCCGGAGGATCACGTTCTGGTGATGCTTGCGGATCCGCAGATCTCCGTACGTCGTTTCTTCGAGCGTCCCGATCCGGAGAAGCAGTTCCTGTACCGCCTGATCCTGGACGAACCGGACACCGAGAAAGCCATGCAGAACTATCGTCAGGGTCTGGAACTGATCAACTCACAGGAGTCCTACGATACACTGCTGAATTCAGGCTTTCACGTGATCCTGCGGGATGAAGAAAGAACGATCGAACAGACACTCGCATTGGCCGAAGAGGCATTTGGAATAAAGGAGAAATGAAAAATGATACGTGAAGCTACTGTAAATGACGCACGCCGGATCGCACAGATCGAGGTCGAAAGCAGTCGATATGCTTACAAGAATATCGTTGCGGACGAACACTTATATCAGAATCTGTCGGTCGAGGGCCGCATCCCGGTCTATGAAAGATGGTTATCCGAAAAGCGTTTTGCACTCTATGTGTACGAAGAGCCCGAAACCGGGAAGATCCCGGGAATGATGGGCATCGGCATGTGCGAGGACGAAGATAAAACAAACGCATTTGAGCTGCATTTTATTTATGTCGATCCTGACTATGTGAGAATGGGCATCGGTTCGGAAATGCTGGCGTTCTATGAAGAAAAGGCCCGGGAAGCGGGCTGCGCGGACCGTGTGATCTGGGTGCTGGAAGAAAACGAGAAGGCACGGAAGTTCTATGAAAAGCACGGCTACCGGACCGACGGACAGGAGAAGATCTTCCGGCGTTGGAATAAGCGCGAGATCCGTTATGTGAATGCCGAGAGCCCGGAAGATATTTGATCGAGGCACCGAAAGCCTCAAGGAGGAGATAGGAAAATGATAGGGATCATCTGTGCGGGGGACAGTGAACTGGCTCCCTTCTTCGAAGAGTTTCAGGAAGAAACATGTGTGGAAAAAGCCATGCTGAAATACCATGTCGGAAAGCTGCGAGGTCGCGATGTTGTCATGTTGTATTGCGGTGTTTGTAAGGTCAATGCGGCCATCGCCGCCCAGATCATGATCGACACGTTTCCGGTGGAGTGCGTGATCAATGCCGGCGTCGCCGGGGCGATCGATACGAGCCTGGAGATCTTCGACACGGTCATCTCGACCGAAGTCGCTTACCATGATGTGGGAGAGAATATCCTTACGGAGTTCCATCCGTGGATGAAGTCGGTCTTCTTTGCGGCCGATGCGGACCTGGTCGCAAAGTCGCGGGAAGCGCTCGCGAACATTCACACCAAAGGCAAACTCTACTGGGGCAGGATGGTGACCGGCGAGGCCTTCATAGAAGATGAAGGGCGGCAGGAGATCATTGACCGCTTTCATCCCCTGTCGGTCGACATGGAGACGGGCAGTATCGCCCACGTTTGCTATGTGAACGAAGTTCCGTTCATCGCGATCCGCAGCATTACCGACACCGCGGATCACAAGGGCACGGAGTTCTTCGAGAAAAACTGCGCGGAAGCGTCGGCGATCGCGAAGGATGTGACGCTGGAGTTTATTCAGGGACTGTAGGAGGAACCGCACCTTCAGAGAGCGCCTCACATAGTCCATGGATGAATGCGAGGCAACTATTGGCTGCAAAAAGCATCCAGAACTATACTTTGCGGTGTTTGCAATCGGGGATCGCCCGTATTATAATGCAGGTAAGTGATCACTGAATACAAACAAACGGAAAGGTGGTTTTTATGGAGATCAATCTTAAAGATAAGCTGCGCGTTTTGCGACAGCAGAAGAATATTACACAAGAAGAACTGGCGGGGTATCTCGGGATCACGCATCAGTCCGTCGGCAAATGGGAGCGCGGCGAAGGCTACCCGGATATCACGCTCCTGCCGAAGATCGCACTGTATTTCGGTGTTTCCGTAGATGAACTGCTGGGCGTGGACAGTGCCCGGATCGAGGATAAGATCGACGCGTACTTTGAAGAATGCAGACAATACGGTTTCGACGGTAATATGAAGAAAAAACTCGAGGTTTTGGAGCAGGCCTATCAGGAATTCCCGAACGATTGCCGTGTTATGAGCAAACTGATGGGTGCGATCCTCTGTGAGTGCGACGAAGATCCGATGCCCAAGGATAAGGTGGAGCGTATCGCGGCTCTGGGCGAAGAGATCCTTCAGAAATCGACGGATCAAGACCTTCGTGAGGGAGCGATCCAAGTTATGTGTTTAGCATACAAGGGTGTCGATGACGAGAAAGCGCTTCAATATGCAAACATGGCCGGGGATTTTATCGTCAATCGATATAATCTGCGGTGCCATGTTCTCATGGATGAAGAGGGCGTAAAGGCGAGTCAGAACTACCTGATGTATTTGATCAATGAGGCTTCTAAAGTTGCAGCCGGCATCCCGTGGAAGAAAAGGCTTTCCTATGAGGAAATGATCGAAGCCTACACATTTGCCATTGACATCCAACTGCGCTTGTATTCCGATGGAAATACCGGCTTTGCGTCTAACGAGATCGCCCGGAATTATCTCAACCTGGCGCATCTGTACGCGGAACTTTCGGACAGGGAGAATACGCTGAGGGTTCTGGAGGAATGTTGCAAGTACGCGATCGCGTTCGAAAGCACGATAGGCGTGGATTACGATTATACCTCGCTGCTGGTGAACCGGCTCCGTTATGATCACAAAGGAACCAGTAAAACCTATCAGGGCAGTTACTGCAATATCCCCCTGTGGCATATGAAGAAGGAGAAGTTTGATTTCGTCCGGGACGACGAGCGTTTCCGGCGGGTGATCGCTGAATTAAAGAAGTATGCTTCGGAAGAATGATGATCCGCCGAAGTGAGGATTTGATATGTGAAGTTTCATAGAGAAAGAGGTTTCAGACATGGTAAAAGCAGTGGTATTTGATCTGGGCGGCACGCTGATGGAATATAAGGGAATGCCGCTGAATTGGGAAGAATATTATTACCAAGGGATACAAAATGTAGACCGATGCAATGATCTGAACCTAAGTGACGAGGAGATCCGGGAGGCGGTCCGGGTGCTGAAGACCTACAATCCGCGAAACAGCGGACGGCAGGAAGAGATCGCCCCCGAGATCATCTTTCGTGATGCGACGGCCGGGTGGAAGACCCGGCCGGAGATCGGAAAGATCGTCGAGGACTTCTTTTCGGGGATGTCCCTCGAGGCACAAGTTTTTGATCACGCCGAGCAGACCATCCGAAAGTGTAAGGAAGACGGACTTCTCGTCGCATGCCTCACCGACCTGCCGAATGGAATGCCGGATGCGTTGTTTCGCAAGGCGATCCCGACTTTGGAGCCGCTACTCGATCTGTATGTTTCGTCGCAGATCTGCGGCGTCCGAAAGCCGAATAAGGCAGGGCCGGAGTACATTGCGAGAGCGTTTGAGATCGATGTTTCCGAGATCCTTTTTGTCGGTGACGAGAAAAAGGATGAAGATACCGCTCAAAATGCCGGATGTAAGTTTGAATATATCGGCGAGTTTTTGGAGAGTCGATTGCGTGGCGGCCGGGATGCAGGGCGTGCCTGATCCCGGAAACCGGAAAATATGCCTAAAACTGCTCATGGACCTCGCTTTAGGCATAGATGCGAGTGGTGCCGGGAGCATGAAAAAGAGAATATATGACTAAAGGTGCTAAGAAGTCCTGGCTTAGGCATAAAAATGCATAGAGTTAAGATCTCGAACGAGGGAAAACGTGACTAAAACTTCTCTTGGACCTCACTTTAGGCATAGATGTGAGTGGCGCCAGAGGTAAGAAAAAGAGAATATATGACTAAAGGTGCTCACAAGCCCTGCCTTAGGCATAAAAATGCGTAGAGTTAAGATCCCAAATGAGAGAAAACGTGACTAAAGCTTCTCTTGGGCCTCGCTTTAGGCATAAATGCGAGTGGCGCCGGGGGCTTGAACGAGGGAATAAATGCCTAAAGCTTCTCTTGGACCTCACTTTAGGCATAGATGCGAGTGGCGCCGGGGGCATGAACGAGAAAATAAATGACTAAATCTGTTCATGGAACTTGCTTTAGGCATAGATGCGATTAGAGCCGGGGTTATGAAAAAGAGAAAAATAGCCTAAATCGAAAAGAGGCCTTCGGTTTAGGCACAAAACGCAATAAAACAGTGAGGTAAACATAATATGAACGAGCTTTGCAAGATCATAAAGGAGACGGTGAAACCGAATTTCCTGAACATCAGAACATCGATCAAGACCTATGACCGGGAGGCTTTGTTTTACGGGGCGCCGTGTTGGCGCTGGGTGTATCATGCGCTTCATTCGGCGGATAAATGGTTTATCAATCCGTTCGTATATGAGGAGCCTGCCTTTCATGTGGAGGGGCTGGACGATCCGGAGAAACCCTGTGATGTGGTCCTGACGGATGAGATGTTGCTCGAGTATCTGGATCAGATCGAGAAGAAAACAATGGATTATCTGGATGGGCTGACGGACGAAATGCTGTATGAGAAGCCGGAGAACAGCCGGTATACCCGGATGGAGTTGATCTTGCGGCAGTTCCGCCACATTTCCTTTCATACCGGACTGCTGAACGGGCAGACGGCCCTCGCCACCGGAGAGTTCCCGATGTGGGTCTCCGAAACGGCGAAATATGTCGATGACGGCATCTTCTTCGGAAGATACCGTAAAGGAAAAGTACAAACGTGATGAAAAGGACGAGAAGGAATACAGATTCGGAGTTTAGGAGGGAGTATTATGGAAATTTTTATGCGACCGATCGGATACGTTCGAAATGAAGTAACGCAGAGAAAGGATGTTTCATGGGGAAATGATGTGTCTTCCATCGTTTTGGAGGAGCCTTATGTCTCCGGCTTAAAGGGTCTGGAGGATTTCTCGCATGTCACGATCTTATATTATTTGGATCGGGCGAACTACGTCCGGGAGAAGCATTTGCAGCGCAGGCCGCAGAATCGGGAGGACATGCCGCTGGTGGGTATATTTTCCCAGAGAGGGAAGGACCGCCCGAACCAGATCGGGATGACTTCGGTCGAGATCGTTTCGGTTTCCGAAGATGTGCTGGTCGTGAAGGGACTGGATGCCGTGGACGGCACGCCGGTCCTCGATATCAAACCGTATTATCCCATGTACGACAAAAAAGATGCACGCGTTCCCGAGTGGGTCGAACGTTTGATGGAACATTATTTCTGAGTTTGTAATATGAGCGATACCATGATACAATAAAAACAGGTATTGCAGGTTAATTAACGAAAACAGGGGAGTACAGTAAAACAATGAATATTGAATTAAGACCTTTGGATGCCTCAAACCGGGAGGATTGCATCCGGTTAAAGGTAACAGAAGACCAGGCGGCCTACATCGCCTCGAATGAAAGTTCGCTCGAGGATGCCGGGGAGAACGCTGCGGTCGCCAGACCGTTTGTGATCTATGCGGACGGTGTGGCAGTCGGGTTTACGATGTTTGCATTTGAACCGGATTATGAAGACCCGGACAGCCGGTATTGGTTGTGGAGGTTCATGATCGATGAAAAACGTCAGGGGCGCGGTTACGGCAGGGAGGCGTTGCAACAGATCATCGCTTACTTCCGGGAAAACGGCGCCACGAATATCCGGCTTTCGACAAAAGAAAGCAACGTAAATGCGATCCGGCTGTACGAATCCGTCGGGTTCAAACGCACCGGTGGCATGGTTGACGAGGAGACCGAATTCGAGCTGAATTGGCCGCAGCATTGACAGAGAGGGGACAGGTATGGATACCATAAGATTAAAGGCAGCGACGCGAGAGGACATGGAGAATATATGGAAAATGCAGATCGAAGCATTTTCCGGATTGCTGGAGAAATATCAGGACTATGATATGAGCCCGGCAGCCGAGAAGTTTGAAAAGGTAATGGCCAGATATGAACAGCCGTGGACTACGTATTATTTCATCGTCGCCGGGGATGAAAACGTCGGAGCGATCCGGATCGTCGATAAGAAAGACGGAAGCAGAAAACGCATCTCCCCTCTATGGATCATGCCGGAGTACCGAAACAAAGGGTACGCGCAGGCCGCCATCCGGGCGGTCGAACAGATCCACGGCGCGGAGCACTGGTGCCTGGACACCATACTGCAGGAAGAGGGAAACCTGCATTTGTATGAGAAGATGGGGTATCACAGGACAGGACAGATCGAAAAGATCAATGAACGAATGGACATAGTATTTTACGAAAAAGATTGATCGGAGGGGATCACTATGGACGAGATGTATTACGGAACCCGAAATTCCAACGAAGCGATAATCAAGCTGCAGGAGAAGAGAAATGCGGCCGGCAAATCGATGCTGTTTATTATGGTAGGCGCGTTCCTCTTGCTCATCCCGCCGATCGGATTGATCGTGATCCTGTACGGATGCTCGAGGGTCAATAAACTCAGAGCAGAGATGCGGGCGCTGTATAAGGATGCGTTCGTCCGCGAACCGTTGGAGAATAATTTTGAGGATGTACTTTATGAACCGAACGGAGGCTATTCCTACGATGCGATCGAGAGTTTTCGCATCTGTGAAATGGGAAACCGGCATTGGTCGGAGGATTTCGTCAATGCCACTTATGCGGGCGTGAACTTTCAGATCGCGGAAGTCAATGTAAGAGATGTAGATGAGCGGGATGACCATACATCTTCAACGACCTATTTCGAAGGCCGGATGATGGTATTTTATTTCCCGAATAAGCTGGTCAACTCCGTATCGGTGTTCAGCCGGAAGTTTAAGTACAGGGCGCTCAGCCGCAGGGAAGAGAAAGAGACGCAAGTGGAACTTGAGTCGACGAGGTTCAACAAACAGTTTGACGTGTATTCGCCCTACGAGCACGATGCTTTTTATCTGCTTACGCCGCATTTTATGGAACGCCTGGAGTTCCTGGCCGGTAAATACGAGAGCATTGCCATGACGGTGGTCGGAAACCGCGTGGTCCTCGCGTTTAACGAGCCGGGCAAAAACGTGTTTGACGCAAACGTCGAGATCGGTAAGCTGGATATCGAGCAGGAGATGGCGAAGGTGCAGTCGGAGATCGACGACATCAAGATGTTCATCACTACGATCCTGGGGTGAGAAACGACTTCAGAATGAGAGGATGCTTTATGGATGATCTGATTTTTGATACGGCCGGGAAGAATGACATTCCGGAACTGATCCGACTTCGGATCGCGTACATGATCGATGATTACGGTTCGGTCAGCGATGCGGATCGCCGGGCGATGGAAGAACAATTGCCGGGATATTTTGAAAGAAAACTCGGAAGAGAACTGGTTGCTTTTGTGGCCCGGGACGGGGAACGCCTGGTGGCGACGGCCTTTTTGCTGATCGTGGAAAAACCTGCAAATCCGGCCTTCCTGAACGGACTGGAAGGTGAAGTCCTCAACGTTTTTACCGAGAAGGAGTATCGCGGCCGCGGAATCAGCACGCGACTGCTGAACGAAATGATCGCATATGCGAAAGAGAAACATTTATGCCGGCTCGACTTAAAGGCGACCGACGAAGGATACAAACTCTACAAGAAACTCGGGTTTGCAGAGAGAACGCAGAAATACAGAGACATGCGGCTGGAACTGTGAGGGTTAGGCGAGCAGCGACAGTTTTCCGCCGAAATATGCCTAAGGCGAGGTATTATCATCGCCTTAGGCATATTTTTTTGAGGTGACATGTTGTTGCACCTGTCGAAAATGCCTAAAGCAAGCCAGTATTGATGATTTAGGTATAAAACTGTCGACAGGCTACCGGGATGAAACTTGATATTATGCCTAAAGCAAGTCAAAAGTGATGGCTTAGGCATAAAACTGCAGAACAGAAGATCCTCGTAAACAAGAAAAGTGGCGTAGGTTTCTTTCGAAAAGTATGATATAATGACTAAGGCAAGATGAAACTATGACCTTAGGTATAAAGTGGCAAGCGAAGTGGTGTAATGGAAGAGTGATGGAGTGACTAAAGAAGCCCGAATCCGGGTCTTTAGGCATGCTCGACCGGAAGGAGACGACTATGGATTTTTCACAGGAAGAAATATTAAAGAAATATATATCCCTCTACAAGCAGTTCGTTGCTTCGTATGAGCCGGACTTTGAAGTTGCGGAGGGTACGACACGCTATGTGAGGTTCAATGATGCGTGGCGGTTTCTGAACCCGTACGATAAGTTCCTGACCTCGCGCCTCACGAACAAAAAGAATACCTATCCGAAAGTGCCTTCGGCGAAGATCCCGAAGAATGCAGATCCGAGGAACTACGTCACCTTGCGATACGATGCTGCCGGCGAGCTGAGATGGTCGAAGACCGGTTCCGACGACGGCGACGGAATGGTGATCGTGTACGTATCGAAGCAGTTGACGATCGGATACTTCGTGCGGTCGTCTCAGGGGAAGGTCACCTCGCACAGCGTTGCTTTTTTGGAATGGTACGAATATGATGACGCCGGTCGGTTGATCGCAGCGGAAGAATACCGCGGGAAGGGAATCTTCGAAGAAGGTATCACCATCAATTGCGAGTACTATGAGTATGACGGGGATGTCCTGTCACGTGCATGGCGGTTTGACAAGTATGAATCGCATCCGATGCCCATGGTGATGGATCTGGTCCTGCGAATGGTTCCGGATCGGATCGTGAATCCGGAGCGGTTTTGTTACACGTTCCGCCGCGTTTTGGACGGACTGGATTATACCCTGGAACAGTTTTACAGGAAGTCGCAGACCATTACCCATGAAGGACATGTCCCGGAGGAAACGCTGGAGCATCTGGCGGCCAATGGAATCCGTCTGGTGTAAAACTGTTTCGGCCGGAGGAGAATTCAAGATGAAAAAACAAGTGATCGTTGAGAAATATGATGAAGCCTGGGAGCAGGATTTCCGGCAGATCGAGTCGGAACTTAAGGAAGCCCTGGGGGGCCTTGCGCTACGGATCGAACATGTCGGGAGCACGTCGGTGAAGGGGCTTTCCGCAAAACCGATCATTGACATCGATATCGTGATCCCGGACTATTCCTGCTTCGATGCGGTAGTATCAGCGCTTCAGAAGATCGGGTATCAGCACGAGGGAGACCTGGGGATCCCCGGGCGCGAAGCCTTCAATTATTCCGGGAAAGAGCGCCTGCGGAAGCATCATTTGTATGTTTGTACGGAGGATTCGGAAGAACTGCGGAGGCATCTTACCTTCCGTGACTATCTGCGTTCCCACCCTGAAGCGGTCTGCGAGTACAGCCGGGTGAAAGAAGAGGGAGCTCGATTATTTCCCGAGGACATTGACAAATACATTGAGTATAAGTCGCCGTTTATAGAGAAGATCTACCGGGAACTGGGGCTGTAAAACGCCCTCGGAGATGGTGTGAGAATTGCGGAATGCCTGAAATAGGACGTTGCATTTTCCGCGGACTTATAGTAGAATGGATGCGTATTTTTATATACGGAGGTACTACTATGTTTAAGATAAATGAGAATTACCTGAAACTTCCGGGCAGCTACCTGTTTTCGACCGTAGGCCGCAAGGCGCGCGAGTATAAGGCGGCGCATCCGGATAAGAACGTGATCAGCCTCGGTATCGGCGACGTTACCCAGCCGCTGGCACCCGCAGTCATCCAGGCGATGCATGCGGCTGTCGACGAGATGGGCCAGGCGGCGACCTTCCGCGGCTATGCTCCGGATCTCGGCTACGAGTTCCTGCGCAGTGAGATCGCGAATAAAGATTATAAGGCACGCGGCGTGGAGATCGCGCTGGACGAGATCTTCATCAGCGACGGCGCAAAGAGTGACTGCGGAAACATCGGTGATATTTTCTCCGAGGATAACCGCATCGCGGTCTGCGACCCCGTATATCCGGTATATGTGGACACCAACGCCATGTCCGGACGCTGCGGCGATTACATCAAGGAGAGCGAGCGTTGGAGCAACGTGACCTACATGCCTTGTGTAGCGGAAAATAACTTCGTGCCCGCATTGCCCGAGGAGGCAGCGGACGTGATCTACCTGTGCTATCCGAACAACCCGACCGGCGCTGCGGCGACGAAGGAGCAGTTGCAGAAGTGGGTGGACTACGCGCTGGCGCATCAGGCGATCATCGTGTTCGATGCGGCTTACGAAGCATACATCCATGAAGATAACATTCCCCACTCGATCTATGAGTGCGAAGGCGCGAAGAAGTGCGCGATCGAGATCCGCAGTTTTTCGAAGAACGCAGGTTTCACCGGCACACGTCTCGGTTTCACCGTGATCCCGAAGGAACTGGTGGTCGACGGAACGACTCTCAACAGCCTGTGGGCGAGACGTTGCGGCACTAAGTTCAACGGCGCTCCGTACATCATCCAGAGAGCCGGCGAGGCGGTCTACAGTGAGGCCGGCCGTGCTCAGACACGTGCACAGATCGAGTACTATATGAACAACGCAAAGGTCATTCGTGAGAGCCTGACTGCACTCGGTTACGAGGTTTACGGCGGGGTCAATGCACCGTATATCTGGCTGCGTACTCCGAAGGGCATGACGAGCTGGGATTTCTTTGATCATCTGCTCGCGAACGCGCAGGTGGTCGGCACCCCGGGTTCCGGTTTCGGACCGAGCGGTGAGGGGTATTTCCGACTGACGGCGTTCGGCAGCTATGAAAATACCGTGGAGGCACTGGAGCGCATCAAGAAGATGGGCTGATGGCTGCTTCACGACATGTAGATCAAAAAGGGGCTGGCACACCAAGGCAGTCCCGATATGGCGCCGGTTTGTAAATCGGCGCCTTTAGTTTTTTAAGTGCGATCGACGGCGGGCAGTTCACTGCGCTGAGATGATCAGTCCGTTTTCTCAAAGTCGGATTTAAGGGGTCCCGCTTCGACAGAGTCCATTTTCTTGATGAAAATGCACTCTGCTAGCGCAAAAATCGGACTTGTGGTCCGATTTTATGCCCCTTATCCGCCTTTTCGTTCACGGTGATCATCTACAGCTCGATCAATGCCCGCCTTACGATCGCAGCTTAATAAAACGGACGCCGGTTTACAAACCGACGCCGCGAGGCGGACTGCCTCGGTGCGCAGCCCGCATGGATCGGCATGTCGGTTCGGGCAACAGAGATCAGCCCATCTTTGGGGAGATGCGGGGAATTGATTTGATGAGGGATCAAGTTTTATGGTTTTGTTTTAGAGACATTGTCCGTTATGTGAAAGCAGGGATGGTATGGAGTGGAGTTTAGATAAGGATAAGGTGTTTCAGGCGGATATCGAGAGGATGTTGGCTTTGTTTGAGAAGATCCGGGAGGTGGATACCGAGGGGGTGGAGCCGATGCATACGCTGCCATATGCGGGGGCGTTTTCGTTGGAAATATCGGCGGATGGAGCGGATGTGCCTGAAAGTACGGTCGATGTGAGAAACTTAAACGCACCCCGGATGCGGGGAGCGCTTTTTGAGGTGCCTTATACGCTGAGTCTTACGCCTGCGGAAGATCCGAAGGGAGGGGCCGGGGAAAATGCATGACCAGGAGATAAGAACGATCGGCTCCGGTTTTTGCGATCGGACCGAGGACGTATTTGCAGGGAAGAAGTCTGTCGTGGACCGCGTGCGAGAGGCGATTGCAAAGATCCGGAACATGGACCCTGCGTATCATTCGTTTGTGACGCTCTGCGAGGAGCGGGCGTTTACGATGGCCCGGGAGCTGGATGATCAGTTGCAGGGGCTGTCACCGGAGGAGGCGCGCCGGCGCTATCCGCTGGCGGGGCTTGTATTTGCAGTTAAGGACAATATCTGCGTGGAGGGCGTTCGGACCACGGCGGCCTCGCATATGCTGGAGAATTATATATCGCCGTATTCGTCGACGGCAGTCGTGCGTCTCGAGGAGGCGGGCGCGATCTGCGTCGGGAAAACGAATATGGATGAATTTGCCATGGGACAGACTACGACGACAGGCGCGTTCGGCGCGACGAAGAACCCGCGTTATCCCGAACTTTCGGCCGGCGGTTCGTCGGGCGGAAGCGCTGCCGCGGTCGCTTTGGGGTTGGTAGATTTCGCCCTGGGTTCGGACACCGGCGGATCGATCCGCCAGCCAGCAGCGCTGTGCGGTGTGGTCGGCCTGAAGCCGGCCTACGGGACCGTGTCCCGTTATGGGCTGATCTCCTACGCATCGGCGTTTGATGGCATCGGGCCGCTGACGCGTTCGGTCACAGAGGCACAGCTGGTTTATTCTGTGATCGCCGGACCGGATGCACAGGATGCATCCATGCGTGAGGCATCCTACTTCCGATTTTCGAAGAAAGATAACCATGGATCTCTGGACTGCGAAGTATACTGCGAGCAGAGACGGTCCGCGAACGCGGCGGAAATCGTTCGATCTTCGAGGAAAGATGATCAAGGATCTTCGGGTTCCGGAACAACCGACGACCGCGATGCATCCATGCGCGAGGTTACGTTCGTTCAGCCTTCGACAGAGAAAACCCGCGGCCGTCTCCGTATAGGTGTGCTGCGTGGAGAGGATCCCGCGGTGTCGGCAGCCCTGCGGAAGGAGCCGACATTTTGTGAAAAATACGAGATCGAATACGTCGAGCTTCCCATGCTCGAGTATGCGGTCGCGACCTATTATATCCTGGCGTGCGCGCAGGCGGCTTCGAACCTGGCGCGCTATGACGGCGTGCGCTATGGTTTCCGCGCGGACGGCTGCGCGACCCTGGAACAAATGTATGAGAAGACACGGGCGGAAGGGTTTTCGCCGGAGGTGCAGCGGCGCATCCGGGTGGGACGTTTCGTCCTGGGGCAGGAGTCCTATCGCGACTGGTATGAGCAGGCGGCGCGGGTGCGCCGGATGATCTACGATCAGGTGCAGAAAGCGCTCGCCAACGTGGATGTGATCGTATCGGAAACGCTTACGCAGCCGTACCCGCGCGCGGACTTTGCGGGAGACAGCGCGTCCTTCCTGGCCGGTTACGAGCAGGACAAAAGGACGGTCCTCGCAAACCTCTGCGGCCTTCCCGCGATCAGTGTGCCCGTCGCGGCGACGGGAGAGGATGCGCCTCGCAGTGTCATGGTCATGGCGGGTGCGGGCCGGGAGTCTGCGATGTTTACGGTCGCAGAACAACTGGCTGCGCCGTTTGTGCCCTGCGCGAAGGGAGGACCTGTCCATGAATAACTACGAGATCGTGATGGGGCTGGAGGTCCACATCGAACTGGCGACCCGGCGGAAGATCTTCTGCCGATGCAAAAATACATTTGCCGAGGCGGCGAACACCAACGTGTGTCCGGTCTGCTTAGGCCTTCCGGGAGCACTCCCGGTACTGAACCCCGAGGCTCTGTCCTGCGCGGTGCGCATGGGACTGGCGCTACAGGGGGAGATCAACCGAAACAGTCGGTTCGACCGCAAGAACTATTTCTATCCGGATAATGCGACGGCCTACCAGATCACGCAGTTCTACGAGCCGATCCTGAAAGGCGGGCAGGTCGAGGTGCAGACGGAGAACGGTGAAACGAAGGTCATCCGCATCCACGAGATGCACATGGAGGATGATGCCGGGAAACTGACGCACGACCCGGAGATGCAGGTTTCCCTGGTCGATTTTAACCGCAAGGGCGTCCCCCTGCTGGAGATCGTGACGGAGCCGGATTTCCGGAATGCGGACGAAGTGATCGCATTTTTGGAGAAGATCCGCATGTTCGCCCTGTATCTGGGTATTTCCGACGGAAAACTGCACGAGGGCTCGATGCGCGCGGATGTCAATCTTTCCCTGCGTAAGGAGGGCGAGGAGACGCTTGGCGTGCGGACGGAGATGAAGAACCTGAACTCGTTTGCGAGCATTCGCCACGCCATCGCTTATGAGGCGGAGCGGCAGGCGCAGGTGCTAAACGCAGGCGGACGGATTCGGTTTGAGACGCGTCGGTTTGATGAGACGAGCGGCACGACGAAGGTCATGCGGACGAAGGAAGAGGTCATGGATTACCGGTATTTCCCGGAGCCCGACCTGCTGCCCGTTCATTTGCCGGAGGAATATATCCGGAAAATGGAGGAGCAGATGCCGGAGTTTCCGCAGGCGAAGGGAGCCCGGTATCGTCGGGAGTTCGGCCTGACCGAAGAGGAGGCGCAGATCCTGACGCGGCATCCGGCGACGGCGAGCCTGTTTGAGGAGACCCTGCAGCTGTGGCAGGCAGGAAAGGCGGGCGGACCGAACACTTCTGACGGAAATGAAGGATGTTCCGAGGGTACCGAAATGAAGCGGCGCGCGAAGGCAGTCGCGGCGCGGATGTGCGGTGACCTGATGTATTTGTGCCGTGAGAAGAAGGCGGATCCGGGACAGTGGAAGATCACCCCCGAAGCATTGGCCGAACTGATGCAGATGCAGGAGGCAGGAGCGATCACGGCGAAAACGGCGCGTGACATCTTCGCGCGGATGTTTGACAAAAACATCGAACCTATGGTATATGTAAATGAGAATCATCTTTTGATAACAAAGGATGAGGGTGCTTTGGAGGCTGCGGTGGACGCGGTGCTAAAGACACAGGAAAAATCGGTTTCGGACTACCTCTCCGGAAAGGAGAAGGCGGCAGGGCATTTGCTCGGGTGCGTCATGAAAGAGACGAACGGGCAGGCGGATCCGGCCCAGGCGCGGCAGTTGCTGCTTAAGAAACTGGCGGAACGGAAAGCCGGCGAGACCACATAAGATAGAGCAGGCCCTGACACAGGAGCCTCAAATCGTTATAGGAGGAAAGATTTTGGACAGCGGTGACATAATACGGCTCATCGTATTGATCATTTTGATCGTTTTATCAGGCGTTTTCTCGTCGGCGGAGACCGCGATCATGACGGTAAATAAGATCCGTCTGCGCGCGCTGGCAGAGGAAGGAAATAAAAAAGCGAAGAAATTGCTCGACATTACGGAGGAGCCCTCGAAACTCCTGGGCGCCATCCTGATCGGCAACAACGTCGTCAACCTGTCGGCGTCGTCTTTGGCGACCCTGTTTACGACGAAGGTGCTTCTGCAGAATTTCGGCGCGGGCGTTGCGGCCTATGCGGCCGGCATCGCGACCGGCGTGCTGACACTTTTGGTACTCGTTTTCGGAGAATTGACCCCGAAGACGTTGGCGACGGTGAAGGCGGAGAAACTGTCACTCCTTTATGTGACACCGATCTGCGGGCTCATGTGGATCCTGACGCCCCTGATCTTTATCACCAACGTGCTGGCGGGCGGTGTGCTGAAACTGCTCGGCGTTTCGAAGGACGATAAGGAGAAGGCGATCACGGAGCGGGAGCTGCGTACCATCGTGGACGTGAGCCACGAAGAGGGTGTGCTGGAGACCGACGAAAAGAAGATGATCAACAACGTGGTCGACTTCGGCGACGCGAAGGCGAAAGACATCATGGTGCCGCGGGCCGACATGACCATGCTCGACGTGAACTGTTCCTACCAGGAACTGGTGAAATGTTTCCGCGAGAACCGCTACACACGTTTTCCCGTTTACGAGGATTCAAAGGACAATGTCATCGGTATCCTCAACGTGAAGGACCTGCTTCTGGAGAAGCCAGGCCGGACATTTTCCCTGCGCAGATACCTGCGTAAGCCGCATTTTGTTTTCGAGAACCGCCGCTTGGGCGAGATGCTCGCGCAGATGCGGGAGGGCGGCGTGAGCATTACGATCGTGCTGAACGAATACGGCGCGCCGGTGGGCATGATCACGCTGGAGGACCTGCTGGAGGAGATCGTCGGGGAGATCCGCGACGAGTATGACGAGGAAGAAAAAGACAGCATCCGCAAGATCGGGGATCATGAATACCTGATCGACGGGGCGATGAAGCTCGATGACATCAATGAGCAGCTGGGACTGGAACTCACTTCGGAGGATTACGACTCGCTCGGAGGCCTGATGATCGAGCTTTTGGATGCATTGCCCGCAGGCGGCGAGCGCATCCGTCACGATGGCATCACCTATGTGGTCGAGAAGATGAACCGCAACCGCGTGGAGAAAGTGCGTCTGACGATCGAAAAGACAGAGGAAGAAGAGAGCGAAAATCCTTGAAACGGCATGTAAAACAGTTGACAAGACTGCATATTTGAGTTAATATGATAGATGCGTAATTTTATGCACCTTTATAAACGGAGGATAGTTTCATGAAGAAGATCAAGACATTGACAAAGAAGAGCCTGAAGGCATCTATGGTAAAGGGCGGCTGCGGCGAGTGCCAGACATCCTGCCAGTCCGCATGCAAGACTTCCTGCACCGTAGGAAATCAGAGCTGCGAGAACAAAAACCGCTAGTTTTAAGACTTGCGGCTTCGGCAGGGACCTGTCGTATCGCATAGCCTCATCGGAGTGAGGTTTAAGGGCTGCTGCGCGGATACGTGCGGCATCCCTTTATTCTTGTTTTTAGGGATATGCGGTCAGAGATGCCTGCGCTAGGAGGAGTTTTGATACATCAGTATAAAAATAACGGATACAACATCGTTTTGGATGTGAACTCCGGTTCGGTCCACGTGATGGAGGACGTCGCTTACGACGCTGTCGCCCTGATCGAAGCGTCCGGCGCGGGCGCTGCTTACGATCATGATGCGATCACAAAGGAACTGGGCAAGACCTACGCATACGCGGATATACAAGAGGCACTGGAAGAGATCGATGTCCTCGCAAAGGAGGAACTCCTATTTGCGGAGGACATTTACCGTGATTTCGTCATGGACTTCAAGAAGCGCAAGATGGTCGTGAAGGCGTTGTGCTTAAACGTGTCGCACGACTGCAACCTGGGTTGCAAATACTGCTTCGCCGGGGAGGGCGCGTACCACGGCAGTCGCGGTCTGATGAGTTTCGAGGTCGGAAAGAAAGCGCTGGATTTTCTGGTTAAAAATTCCGGACACCGCATCAATCTGGAAGTCGATTTCTTCGGCGGCGAGCCCCTCATGAACTGGGAGGTCGTGAAGCAGATCGTGGAATACGGACGGAGCCTGGAGGTTCCGCACCACAAGAAGTTCCGCTTTACGTTGACGACGAACGGAGTGCTGGTGGATGAAGACGTCATGGAGTTTTGCGATCGCGAGATGGCAAATGTCGTCATGTCGCTGGACGGACGCAAAGAGGTCAATGACAACATGCGGCCCACACGGAACGGGAAGAGCAGTTACGACATCATCGTTCCGAAGTTTCAGGAATTCGCAAAACGACGTGGGGATAAAAGTTACTTCATCCGGGGTACATTCACCCACTTTAATACGGATTTTGCAAATGACGTGATCCATTATGCGGATCTGGGATTTGACAAACTGTCCATGGAACCGGTGGTGGCGCAGCCTGAAGATGCATACGCAATCACCGAGGAGGATCTGCCGAAGATCCTCGAAGAGTACGACCGCCTCGCGGTCGAATACATCAAACGGCGCAAAGAGGGGAAGGGTTTTAACTTTTTTCACTTCAACATAGATCTGGATCACGGCCCTTGTGTCGCGAAGTGCCTGGCCGGCTGCGGCGCGGGTACGGAGTATCTGGGCGTGACTCCGTGGGGAGATCTTTATCCCTGCCACCAGTTTGTGGGCATGGAGGATTTCTGCCTCGGGAATCTGGACGACGGGATCGTGAACACAGAGCTTCGGGATGAGTTCAAACTCTGCAACGTTTACGCGAAGGAAAAATGTAAAAACTGCTTTGCGAGGTTTTACTGCAGCGGCGGCTGCGCGGCGAACTCGTACAACTTCCATCACAGCCTGACGGATGCGTACGATATCGGTTGCGTGATGCAAAAAAAGAGGATCGAGTGTGCGATCATGATCAAAGCCGCGCTGGCTGAAATGGATGAAAATGAAGAAACTACCGGGGAAGATATCCCGGAATTACGGAGGTAAATGACAATGCGCGATCGTAAGGGAACAGGCGTCCTGAAACTGCTTTTCGGACTGCTTCTGTTAGGATTTATGGGGTTTGTGGCATTTGTTGGATTTGATGATGAACAGTATGGAAGCCTCTATGATGTCGACCTGGGTCTCGACCTGGCCGGCGGTGTTTCCATCACCTATCAGGCAGTCGATGATAATCCGTCTTCATCTGCAATGGCGGATGCAAAAGAGATCCTTCGCAGAAGAGCAGAAGTATACTCAACGGAAGCTTCTGTCTACATGGAAGGCACGACACGTATCTGCGTTGATATCCCGAATGTAAAGGATGCAAATACGATCCTTGCGGAACTCGGTAAACCGGGTACCCTCGAGTTCAAGGATGAAAACGGCAACGTCGTTCTGGATGGCAATGACATCAAGACGGCGCAGGCGGCTTCGATCCGTCAGGATGGCGTACAGGGAAACCAGATCGAGTATATCGTTCAGCTGGTTTTGACCGAGGAAGGCCGGAAGAAGTTTGCCGATGTTACCGAGGCAAACATTAATAAGCAGATTTCGATCGTGTATGACAATGAAGTAGTCAGCGCGCCCTATGTTCGTGATAAGATCGATAGCGAAACCTGCCAGATCGATGGTTTGGATTCTCTGGAGAGAGCAGAAAACCTCGCCAGCACGATCCGCATCGGTGCCATCCCGGTATCTCTTGAAGAAGTTCGTTCCGACGTGGTCGGCGCGAAACTCGGTCAGAAGGCGATCGAGACCTCTCTTTTAGCCGGTGCGATCGGCCTCGGTATCGTGATCCTGATCATGATCATTCTGTACC
Organism: Lachnospiraceae bacterium; assembly: GCA_017550425.1. Classification (GTDB taxonomy): domain Bacteria; phylum Bacillota; class Clostridia; order Lachnospirales; family Lachnospiraceae; genus UBA1201. The sequence goes on from JAFZPG010000004.1 coordinate 42,032, forward strand.
GTGTTCCCGGTATCGCAGCATCCCTCGCCCTGATCTGCTATGTAACGATGATGATCGTCGTTATTGCAGGCTTTGATATCACGTTGACACTTCCCGGTATCGCAGGTATGATCCTGTCCATCGGTATGGCGGTCGACGCGAATGTCATCATATTCGCACGTATTAAAGAAGAGATCGGTTCGGGAACTACGGTTCGCACCGCGATCAACAACGGTTTCTCGAAGGCGTTGTCCGCGATCGTTGACGGTAACGTTACGACCCTTATCTCTGCGATCATTTTGAATATACTGGGTTCCGGAACCGTACGCGGTTTCGCTCAGACTCTGGCAGTAGGTATCATCCTTTCCATGATCAGCTCCCTGGGTATTACCCGTCTGTTCCTGACCGGTTTCTACGATCTGGGCATTCAGGGTAAGGGTGCCTATGGCGAGACCACGAAGACTACGAAGCTCAACATTATCGGCAAACGCCCGATCTTCTTTACGGTCTCCGGTATTGCCGTTGCCCTGTCGATCGGCTTGCTGATCTTCAATGCTACGCAGGGTGAGATGATGAACTACAGCATCGATTTCGTCGGCGGTACTTCTTCGACGATCGATCTTCCCAATGAAATGACGCTGGAAGAGATCCAGGCGCAGGTTGAGCCCGAGATCGCTGCAGCGATCGGCGAGACGAACCGAAGCAATGTCTCCTCGAATAAAGTAGTCGACAGCTCGCAGATCATTGTCCGCACAAAAACATTGAACCAGGATGAGCGTGTGGCCCTGACCAACATGCTGAAGGAAAAGTTCGGAGTATCCGAGGATGGTATCCAGATGCAGAACATCTCCGCGGCCATCGGTAAGGAGATGCGTCAGGATGCATTGATCTCCGTAGCCGTTGCTACCCTTTGCATGCTGCTTTATATCTGGTTCCGTTTCCGCAACCTTACATTTGCCGCAGCTTCCGTATTTACGTTGCTGCACGACGTATTCGTCGTTATCCTGGCATATCTGTTGTTCAACTGGACCGTCGGTACGACCTTCATCGCATGTATGTTGACCATCGTCGGTTATTCGATCAACGCTACCATCGTTATTTTCGACCGTGTTCGTGAGAACCTCTCGTTGGATGGAAGCAAGAGACTTTCACTGAAGGAGATCTTCAACCGGAGTATCAATCAGACCATGACGCGAAGCATCTTCACATCATTGACCACACTTACCATGGTCGTAGTTTTGGCCATCGTCGGTGTTGCTGCGATCCGTGATTTCGCCCTGCCTCTCATCGTCGGCGTTCTGTGCGGCGGTTTCTCTTCCGTATGTATCGCCGGTGGACTGGCTCATCTGATGATGCGCGAGAAGAAGACGGAGCAAAAAGCATAAGGAGACTGAATGTTTACGATTCGGACCGAAGACGGCGCGGCGCGGCGCGGAAGTTTTACGACCGTGCACGGCGTGATCGAAACTCCTGTTTTTATGAATGTAGGAACGGCTGCAGCCATCAAAGGCGCCCTGTCCACAGAGGATCTGAAGACCATCCACACACAGGTGCAGCTTTCCAATACCTACCATCTGCATGTGCGACCGGGCGACGAGGTGATCAAAAAACTCGGCGGTCTGCATAAGTTCATGGTTTGGGACCGGCCCATCCTGACGGATTCCGGCGGCTTCCAGGTGTTTTCCCTGGCAGGCCTGCGCAAGATCCGCGAAGAGGGTGTGACGTTTCATTCGCATGTGGACGGACGGCTTATCTTTATGGGGCCGGAAGAGAGCATGCGGATCCAATCCAATCTGGCATCGACCATAGCGATGGCGTTCGATGAGTGTCCGCCTTCGAAAGCGGAGCGCAAATACATCGAAGAGTCGGTGGCGCGGACCACGCGCTGGCTGAAGCGCTGTAAAGACGAAATGCATCGCCTGTCGCAGTTGCCGGATACGATCAATCCTGACCAGATGCTCTTCGGCATCAATCAGGGCGGGATCCTGGAGGATGTCCGGATCTCCCATGCGGAGGAGATCGCACAGCTGGATCTGGATGGTTATGCGGTCGGCGGCCTGGCGGTCGGCGAGAGTCACGAAGAGATGTATCACATCCTGGACGTGACGGTGCCGCATTTGCCGAAGGGGAAACCCCGTTATCTGATGGGGGTGGGAACTCCGGCCAATATCATCGAGGCGGTAGCCCGCGGCATCGATTTCTTCGACTGCGTCTATCCGTCACGAAACGGTCGCCACGGCCATGTGTACACGGACCGCGGACGGCTGAACCTTAAAAACGCGAAGTATGAGCTCGATGACCGGCCCATTGCGGAAGATTGCGATTGCCCGGTATGCAAGACGTACTCACGCGCCTATATCCGCCACCTGTTGAAGGCGGGCGAGATGTTGGGCCTGCGGTTCTGCGTTATGCACAATCTGCATTATTACAATACTTTGATGGAACAGATCCGGGATGCGATCTCGGAGCACCGGTTCGAAGCTTTCCGAAAAGAAAAACTGGAAAGCCTTTCGAGCGGTGAGGATGACTGACCATCAGAGAAAAACGTATCGGAGGATTTTTACAAATGTTTAATTCATTGTTGGCATTGGAAGCGACAACGGGAGAGGCTCAGCCGCAGGGCGGAAACTGGCTCGTTTTGATCCTGATCTATGGCGTATTTATCTTTTTGATTTACTTTTTCATGTTCCGTCCCCAAAAAAAACAACAAAAAGCATTAAGAGAGTTACTTTCTCAGATCGAGATCGGAGATGTTGTATTGACGAGTTCGGGATTTTATGGTACAATCATAGATATAGCAGACGATACGGTTATCGTCGAGTTTGGAAACAACAAAAACTGCCGTATTCCGATGCAAAAAACTGCGATCGTAGATTGCGAGAAGCAGGGTCAGGTCGAGCCGGACTGAGAATAAGTTAACAGTATCCCGGCAAACCGATTACCAGGTATTATTGTAAGGGAGGTGCTGAGTATGTTCTTTTTATTTGGAGGCAAGCCTAAGAAAAAAACGTATGAAGAAAACAAACCGGCTGAGCGTAAGCGCAACTATGTAACTATGTTTACGTTCTCTCGTGATAAGGTATATTTCCCGATCATTAACGCAGCGGGAACCGATGGCCGGACGATTTCTTTGTATGTTACCTTTTCATTCCGCATCCTGGATATGGAGGAATTCCGAAACAGTGATCCTACCGCTGCGGACATGATGGAAGAGATGGGTGAGACTTTAAAACAGTACCGTCGTCAGTACCGAAGCATGGATCTGTACGCCGGAGGCGGAGCGATCATCTTAAAGCTCTGCACCGACCTTCTGGCGAAATATTATCCTTGCGTCAGCGTAAGCGACGGACTTTGCGAAGTTGTCACACTGGATAATGATTAAGATCTTATAGAATTTTGCACAGCAGGCACAGCAGTCATATGCTGTGCCTGATTCCGCTTTACGGGAGGAATTTCAATGGCATCCGAGAATAAAAAAGTCAAATTTCATATGCCCGGACTTCGGGGAAATCTTCCCCTGAACCTGATGATGGTCAGCCTGCTGGAACAATATCCGGACTATTTCCGCGAAGGCGTTGCCTTTGCTTCTTTTTTCGGTGAGTTTCCCACCTCGCTTTGGGCGAGCGGGCGCTTCACGTTTGAGGACCAGTGCGACGCGAACTTTATCCGCCTGGCGATCCGATCGGTCAATGACCTGGGCATTCCGGTACGTTTCACCTACACGAACCCGACCATCACGAAAGAAGAACTGTCCGATCCGTACTGCAACTTCTGCCTGCAGGCGGGCGATAACGGCATGAACGAGGTGCTGGTCACCTCGGATATTTTGGAAGAATACATCCGCAAAAACTATCCGAAGTACACCATCAACAGTTCGACCTGCAAATGTCTGCGGACTCTGGAAGAGGTGGAAGCGGAGCTTGCAAAAGACTATGGTCTGGTGGTGCTGGACTACAATCTGAACCACGAGATGGATACCATCTCGAAACTTTCGGATAAAGACCGGATCGAGATCCTGGTGAACCCGTGTTGCCAGCCGAACTGCCCGCGCCGCAAAGCGCACTACGCACACATCGGCCAGCTGCACCGCCAGGTGCTGCAGAACCGAAAACTGCCTCCGGAGAAACAGACACCGTTGAAGACCTGGTACTGTGACTACGGCGAGAAGAATACGCTCTACGATGTTTTGGATTATCCGACGGTCATTTCCCCCGAAGAGATCTGGGATGTTTACGTTCCGATGGGCTTCTCGAATTTCAAGATCGAGGGCCGGACGGGCAATATCTACAACCTGGTCGAGACCTATGTTTACTACCTGATCAAACCGGAGTATCAGGGAAAGGCGCGCATCCTGCTTTACACAAATCTGGAAAGCGCGGGCGTGCTGCGCCATATCAAGCCCAGACAGGGTCAGTGGCCGTAAAGTTTTTTGAAAAAAGACTTGAAAACCGAGTGGAAACAAGGTATCATAGAATGGATTTCTTATACAGGAGGCTCTGTTATGGAGTTTAAGGTAGCTTTGATCCCGGGTGACGGGATCGGTCCGGAGATCGTGACCGAGGCGTGTAAGGTTTTGGATCGCGTCGGCGAGGTTTACGGACATACGTTTTTATATAAGAAACTTCTGATGGGAGGATGTTCGATCGACGCGTACGGCGTTCCGCTTACGGACGAAGCCGTGGCTGAAGCAAAAGCATCCGACAGCGTTCTTCTGGGAGCGGTCGGCGGTAAGGTCGGCGAGAGCTCCTGGTATCAATTGCCCCCGAACCTGCGTCCGGAGGCGGGACTTCTGAAGATCCGTAAAGAGCTGGGACTGTTTGCCAACATTCGCCCGGCTTACCTTTATAAAGAGCTCAAAGCGGCCTGCCCGCTGCGTGACGAAGTCATCGGCGACGGTTTTGACATGGTGATCATGCGTGAGCTCACCGGCGGCATTTATTTCGGCGAGCGCCACACCGAAGAGGTGAACGGCGTCAAGAAAGCCACCGATATCTGTACTTATGATGAAAATGAGATCCGCCGCATCGCGGTGAAAGGCTTTGAGATCGCGATGAAGCGTCGTAAGAACGTAGTCAGCGTCGATAAGGCAAATGTCCTCGATACCTCCCGTTTGTGGCGTAAAGTCGTGGAAGAGGTCGCTAATGATTATCCCGAGGTCACCTACTCCCACATGCTCGTAGATAACTGCGCGATGCAGCTCGTCCGGGATCCGGGTCAGTTCGACGTCATCCTGACCGAGAACATGTTCGGCGACATCCTGTCCGACGAGGCCAGCATGGTAACCGGTTCCATCGGTATGCTCTCCAGCGCATCCTTAAGCGAGACGAAGCTCGGCATGTATGAGCCCAGCCACGGTTCCGCTCCGGACATCGCCGGAAAGAATATCGCAAACCCGATCGCGACCATCCTGTCGGCAGCGATGATGCTTCGCTATTCCTTCGATCTGGACCGCGAGGCAGATGCGATCGAAGCTGCCGTTCAGAAAGTGCTGTCCGAAGGGTATCGCACCGTGGACATTATGTCCGAAGGATGCACACAGGTTTCCACCACACAGATGGGCGACCTGGTGGCAGAACGTATTTGATGATTTGAAAACAGCAATCTCAAAATATAAAACGGAGGTACAAAGATGAAAAGTGATGCCGTACGTCAGGGCATGCAGCAAGCCCCGCATCGTTCTTTGTTCAATGCACTGGGACATACCGAAGAGGAGATGAAGAAGCCTCTGATCGGTATCGTCAGTTCCTATAATGAGATCGTTCCGGGTCACATGAACCTGGATAAGATCGTCGAGGCAGTCAAACTCGGCGTGGCTATGGCCGGCGGTGTTCCGGTCGTATTTCCCGCGATCGCCGTCTGCGACGGTATCGCTATGGGCCACATCGGCATGAAGTACTCTCTGGTCACCCGTGACCTGATCGCGGACTCCACCGAGTGTATGGCAAAAGCACACCAGTTTGACGCTCTGGTCATGGTCCCGAACTGTGACAAAAACGTGCCCGGCCTTCTGATGGCGGCAGCACGAGTCAACGTGCCCACGATCTTCGTGTCCGGCGGCCCCATGCTCGCAGGACATGTCAAAGGATGCAAGACCAGTCTTTCCTCCATGTTTGAAGCTGTCGGCGCTTACGCAGCCGGCAAACTGACCGAAGAAGAAGTACGCGAGTACGAAGAGAAGACCTGTCCGACCTGCGGTTCCTGTTCCGGTATGTATACCGCTAACAGCATGAACTGTCTGACCGAGGCCATCGGCATGGGCCTCTCGGGCAATGGTACCATTCCCGCCGTATATTCCGAGCGTATCAAGCTCGCTAAGCACGCAGGCATGAAGATCGTCGAGCTGTGGCAGAAGAACATCCGCCCGCGCGACATCATGACCGAAAAGGCATTCCACAATGCACTCACCGTAGATATGGCACTCGGATGTTCCACGAACACGATGCTGCATCTGCCGGCTATCGCGCGTGAAGCAGGCGTTACACTGAATGTGGATATCGCAAACGCGATCTCCGAGAAGACTCCGAACCTGTGCCATCTGGCACCGGCAGGCCACACCTACATGGAAGACCTGAACGAAGCAGGCGGTGTCTATGCAGTCATGAATGAATTGAATAAGAAGAACCTCCTCTACACCGATCTGATCACCGTGACCGGCAAGACGGTGGGAGAGAATATCGCAGGACGCGTCAACCGGGATCCGAATGTCATCCGCCCGATCGACAACCCGTACAGCGAGACCGGCGGCATCGCCGTCCTGAAGGGCAACATTGCACCGGACAGCGGCGTGGTAAAACGTTCCGCAGTCGTTCCGGAGATGATGGTGCACGAAGGTCCCGCGCGTGTATTTGACTGCGAAGAGGATGCGATCGCTGCCATCAAGGGCGGCAAGATCGTCGCAGGCGACGTCGTCGTCATCCGCTACGAGGGCCCGAAGGGCGGCCCCGGCATGCGTGAGATGCTGAACCCCACATCCGCGATCGCGGGCATGGGACTCGGTTCCAGCGTGGCACTGATCACCGACGGACGTTTCTCCGGCGCGAGCCGCGGCGCCAGCATCGGCCATGTGAGTCCGGAAGCAGCAGTCGGCGGACCGATCGCCCTGATCCACGAAGGCGACATCATCCGCATCGACATCCCGGCAAACAAACTCGATGTGCTGGTTTCCGATGAAGAACTGGAAGCACGCCGTAAGGAGTGGAAGCCGCGTGAGCCGAAGGTTAAAGAGGGCTATCTCGCACGTTATGAGAAGATGGTCACCTCCGCAAATCTCGGCGCGGTATTGATCTGAGACAATTCATAAGGCCTTACGCCTTGTGTGTATAAAGAAGGAGACAGACATGTTATTATCAGGTTCCGAAATCGTAATTGAGTGCCTGAAAGAGCAGGGCGTTGACACCGTATTCGGTTATCCGGGCGGTACCATCCTGAACATCTATGATGCTCTTTATAAGCACTCCGACGAAATTACACATATTCTGACTTCCCATGAGCAGGGAGCAGCGCACGCAGCGGACGGTTATGCCCGCGCGACCGGTAAGGTCGGCGTATGCTTCGCCACTTCCGGTCCCGGCGCGACCAACCTCGTAACCGGTATCGCGACTGCTTACATGGATTCCATCCCGGTCGTAGCGATCACGGCCAATGTTGCGGTAAACCTTCTGGGTCGTGATACGTTCCAGGAGATCGATATCGCAGGCGTGACGATGCCGATCACAAAGCACAACTACATCGTTAAGGACATCAACCTGCTGGCTGACACCCTGCGCGCTGCGTTCCGCATTGCCCGGACCGGTCGTCCCGGCCCTGTCCTGATCGATATCACAAAGGATGTTACCGCAGCGACTTGCGAGTACACTCCGGTGGTTCCGAAGCCTATCCTGCCGAAGACCTCCGAGATCCGTGAGGAAGCGCTTGACGCAGCGGCACAGGCCATCCTGAGTTCCAAAAAGCCGTTCATCTTCGTCGGTGGCGGCGCGATCGCTTCCGGAGCATCCGAGCAGGTCCGCGAGCTGGCTCACCTGATCCAGGCGCCTGTCTGCGACACCCTGATGGGTAAGGGCGCATTTGACGGCGAGGATCCTCTGTACACCGGTATGCTCGGCATGCACGGTACGAAGGCATCTAACTTAGGAGTTTCCAAGTGCGATCTTTTGATCTCCCTCGGCGTTCGCTTCAGCGACCGTATCACGGGTAACACAAAGACCTTCGCACGTGACTCCAAGATCCTGCAGATCGATGTCGATGCTGCAGAGATCAACAAGAACGTTCATACGGATGTTGCCGTGGTAGGAGATCTGAAGGAAGCGCTGATCCGTCTCCTCGCAAAGCTCTCCCCCATGGAGCATAAGGAATGGATCCAAGAGGTCCAGACCATTAAAGAAGAACATCCGCTTTCATACGATACATCCGTGCTTTCCGGCCCTTATATCATGGAGACCATCTATAAGGTGACCGAGGGCAATGCGATCATCACGACCGATGTCGGCCAGCATCAGATGTGGGCCGCACAGTATGCGAAGTACCGCCACCCGAGAACGTTCCTGTCCTCCGGCGGTTGCGGGACCATGGGCTTCGGCCTGGGCGCATCCATCGGCGCGAAGATGGGCTGCAAGGATAAGATCGTCTGCAATATTGCCGGCGATGGATGTTTCCGTATGAATATGAATGAGATCGCGACCGCGACGCGTTACAACATCCCCATCATTCAGATCGTTATGAACAACCACGTGCTGGGTATGGTCCGCCAGTGGCAGACCCTGTTCTACGGACAGCGTTATTCCAACACCGTCCTTCAGGACCAGGTGGATTTCGTAAAGATCTCCGAAGGCATGGGCGCGAAGGCGTACCGCGTAACGAAGAAAGAAGAGTTCGAGCCCACATTGCGTGAGGCCATTGCACTCAACATTCCGGTTGTGATCGAATGTGTGATCGACAGTGATGACAAGGTATTCCCGATGGTAGCACCGGGCGGCGCCATTGCCGACTGCTTCGACAACGAAGATCTGAAAAAGAAAAACAATTAAAAGTATTTTTGGAGGATACCATGGGTAGAATTTACAACTTTTCAGCCGGTCCGGCGGTTTTACCGGAGGAAGTTTTACAGCAGGCAGCAGCAGATATGATGGATTACCACGGTTGCGGAATGTCCGTAATGGAGATGAGCCATCGTTCCAAAATGTTCCAGGATATCATCGATGAGGCAGAGAAAGATCTCCGCACTCTGATGAACATTCCGGATAACTACAAGGTTCTGTTCCTGCAGGGCGGCGCATCTCTTCAGTTTGCCATGATCCCGCTCAACCTGATGAAGAACAAAAAGGCTGATTATATCGTAACCGGCCAGTGGGCTAAGAAAGCATACCAGGAAGCGAAGAAGTACGGCGACGTTGTTGCAGTTGCATCCAGCGCTGACAAGACTTTCTCCTATATTCCGGATTGCTCCGATCTGCCGATCCGTGAGGACGCTGACTACGTTTACATTTGCGAAAACAACACGATCTACGGAACCAAGTTCCATACATTGCCCAACACAAAGGGTAAGGATCTGATCTCCGACGTATCTTCCTGTTTCCTGTCTGAGCCGGTGGACGTGACCAAATACGGCATGATCTACGGCGGCGTTCAGAAGAACGTAGGTCCTGCAGGTCTGGTGATCGCGATCATCCGTGAGGATCTCATTCCCGAGACCGTTGATGACACGGTTCCTACCATGATGCAGTACAAGATCCACGTTGAGAACGGTTCCATGTACAATACTCCGAACTGCTGGGCGATCTACATCTGCGGTCTGGTATTCAAGTGGTTGCTCAAGAACGGCGGCCTGGAGGCTATGCAGAAGAGAAACATCGAGAAGGCGAAGATCCTTTACGATTTCCTCGATCAGAGCAAACTCTTCAAGGGTACCGTTGAGCCCGGTTCCCGTTCCCTGATGAACGTTCCGTTCGTAACGGGCAATGAAGAACTCGACGCTAAGTTCGTTAAAGAAGCAAAGGCTGCCGGCCTCGAGAACCTGAAGGGTCACAGAAGCGTAGGCGGTATGCGCGCCAGCATTTACAACGCTATGCCGAAGGCGGGCGTTGAGGCACTGGTTGCATTCATGAAGAAGTTTGAGGAGGAGAACGCATAATGAATAAGGTACATTGGATACATTGCCTGAATCCTATTGCTAAGATCGGTCTTAACAATCTTCCCGAGAACTACGCTCTGACAGATGTTGTTGCTGAGGCAGACGGCATCCTGGTCCGCAGCGCAAAGATGCATGATATGGAACTTCCGGAGAACCTTCTTGCGATCGCAAGAGCAGGTGCCGGCACCAATAACATCCCGCTCGACGTTTGCGCCGAGAAGGGTATCGTCGTATTCAACACACCCGGCGCGAACGCAAACGGTGTTAAGGAACTCGTGATCGCAGGCATGCTGCTTGCGGCCAGAGATATCCACGGCGGTCTCAACTGGGTCGCTTCCGATGCGGCAGACGCTGACATCGCGAAGACCGCAGAGAAAGAGAAGAAGAACTTCGCAGGAACCGAGATCAAGGGCAAGAAGCTCGGTATCATCGGTCTGGGCGCCATCGGTGTTTTGGTTGCAAATGCAGCCGTACATCTCGGCATGGAAGTTTACGGATGCGATCCGTACCTGTCCCTGAATAATGCATTGCAGCTGTCCCGCGACGTTAAGGTCGTAAAGAGCTACGATGACCTCTACGAAGTTTGTGATTTCATCACCGTACATGTTCCGCTTTTGGATTCCACGAAGAACCTGATCAATGCCGAAGCGATCGCTAAGATGAAGGACGGCGTTGTTGTGATCAACTGTGCCCGTGACCTCGTTGTTGACGAGCCGGCGATGCTGGAAGCTCTCGAGTCCGGTAAGGTACGCAAGTACGTTTCCGACTTCCCGAACGCTACCACCGCAGGCAAGAAGGGCGTTATCCTTACACCGCACCTGGGCGCTTCTACCGAAGAATCTGAGGATAACTGCGCAGTTATGGCAGTCGACGAGATCGTTGACTACCTGGATAACGGTAATATCCGTAACTCCGTTAACTACCCGGCATGTTCGCTCGGTAAGTTGACCCATGCGGCACGTGTTACCATCGCGCATAAGAACGTTCCCAACGTTATCAGCAAGTTCACCGCATGCGCAGGCGAGAGCGGCATCAACATCGAGCAGATGGTATCCGCTAGCCGCGGCGAGTATTCCTACGCGATCTATGACGTGAATTCCAAAGTCGGTGATGACTTTATCTCCAAGGTATCCGCGATCGACGGCGTTCTTAAGGTTAGAGTTATCGAAAAGTAACACTGAATAAACACTATATCATTGCGATTCTCCAATGCGTTTCCTGTATTGGAGAATCCTTTTTTGGAGGAAATATGGCTATCGTTAGACCATTTTGCGGTGTTCGTCCCGCGAAGGAAGTCGTGGCAGAGGTTGCCGCGCTTCCCTATGACGTATACAACCGGGAGGAAGCTGTAGCGGCGGTGCAGGGTCACCCCCTCTCGTTTTTGAACATTGACCGCGCGGAAACGCAGTTCGATGCTTCGGTGGACACGTACGCAGACTGCGTATATGAGAAGGCGAAGGAGATGCTGAACGCGCAGATCGCGGACGGCACCTACGTGACCGACGCGACGCCGTGCTTCTATGTGTACCGCCTGATCATGGACGGACGCGCGCAGACCGGTATCGTCGGCTGCAGCAGCGTGGATGACTATGTGAACAATGTCATCAAGAAGCACGAGAATACCCGCGCAGATAAAGAGCAGGACCGTATCCGCCACGTCGATACGTGCAGCGCGCAGACCGGTCCGATCTTCCTGGCATATCGCAGCAACGCGCAGATCGCGCAGATCACCGCGGACGTGATGAAGGAAGAGCCGCTCTACGATTTCACGGCCGATGACGGCATCTCCCACACCATTTGGAAGATCGCGGATCCCGTACTCGTAGCTCGCCTTTCCCAGGCGTTCGAGGCGGTTCCGAACACCTATATCGCCGACGGGCATCACCGTGCCGCTTCGGCGGTGAAGGTAGGCCTGAAGCGCCGCGCCGAGAACCCCGGCTACACCGGAAGCGAGGAGTTCAATTTCTTCCTTTCCGTTCTGTTCCCGGAGGATGAGCTCATGATCCTGCCGTATAACCGTGTCGTTGCGGACCTGAACGGCCGCACAAAGGAAGAGTTCCTGAAAGCGCTCACGGACGCAGGCTTCACATACAAAAAGAGCGACGTACAGGTCGCGCCGACGAAGCCGATGACTTTCGGCATGTTCCTGGATGATACCTGGTATGTGCTCAAGGCAGACCCTTCCATGGGCAGCGACGACCCGGTAAAGGGCCTCGACGTTTCCGTACTGCAGGACCACCTGCTGGATCCGATCCTTGGGATCAAAGATCCGCGTGTGGATAAGCGCATCGACTTCATCGGTGGCATCCGCGGCCTGAATGAACTGGAGCGCCGCGTTCACACCGACATGACGGTAGCATTTTCCATGTATGCAACGACGATCTCACAGTTGTTCGACGTCGCAGATGCAGGACTTCTGATGCCGCCGAAGTCGACGTGGTTTGAGCCGAAGCTCCGTAGCGGACTGCTCATTCATAAGATTTAAGATTACAATGGAGGACGGTTTGGATAAGATCTGGAGAGTACGCGCAAATAAAGTGGATTTTGAAGGTTTTTCAAAGCAGCTGGGGGTCTCCCCCTATCTGGTTCGGATCATGGCGAATCGCGGCCTGACAACGGTCGAAGCGATGCGGCATTTTCTGGACGCGGATCCTTTGAGCCTGCACGATCCCGCGCAGCTTCCGGATGCGATCCCGGCCGTCCTTTTGCTTTCGGAAGCCCTTAAAAGCGGACAGAAGATCCGCATTTTGGGCGACTACGATATCGACGGCGTATGTTCGGTCACGATCCTGTACCGCGCACTGTGCGGCCTGGCCCGCGAGGGCACGGTCGACTGGCAGGTGCCGCACCGCATCGAGGACGGCTTCGGCCTGAACCCGAAGATCATCGAGAAGGCGCACGAGGATGGCGTCGATCTTCTGATCACCTGCGATAACGGTATCGCGGCGGGAGCGGAGGTGCAGATGGCACGTGACCTCGGGATCACGGTCGTTGTGACGGATCACCACGAGGTACCGCAGGACGGCGGCAGTCTGGGCCATGCCAATGCAGTGGTGGATCCGAAACGCGCGGACAATGCATACCCGTTTACCGGCATCTGTGGCGCTGTCGTGGCGTGGAAACTGATGCAGGTGCTCTACGACCATACCGAGGGGCATTCCGCGCGGGAACTCTGGCCGCTGATCGAATTTGCCGCGATCGCGACCGTGGGCGATGTCATGGATCTTTTGGATGAGAACCGCTCCATCGTCCAGCTCGGGCTCATGCGCATCCGCGAAAACCATGGCTCGCAGTATTTGGGCCTGCAGGCGCTCATGGAGGCCTGCGAACTGGCGCCGGAGATCTTTAGCAGTTATCACATCGGTTTCATCCTGGGGCCGACGCTGAACGCCGGAGGCCGCCTGGAGACAGCAGAAAAAGCAGTACGACTCTTCATCACCGAAGACCGGGATGAGGCAGAAAAACTCTCGAAAGAACTGCATGAACTGAATACGCACCGCAAACAGATGACGGAAACAGCGGTGCATACGGCCGTAGAGCAGATCGGCCGGCCGGAGGAACTTCCGGCCGATGCGGACCGCGTGCTGGTCGTTTATCTGCCGGACTGCCATGAGAGCATAGCCGGCATCGTCGCCGGCCGCATCCGTGAACTGTACTACCGGCCGACCTTCGTCATTACGAAGGCAAAAGAGGGACTGAAAGGCTCCGGACGCTCCATCCCCGGCTACGATATGTTCCACTCGATGGAGCAGGTGGGCAGTTACCTGACGAAATTCGGCGGCCATGAAATGGCGGCCGGTCTGTCCCTGGCAGAGGAGAATTTAGAGCCCTTCCGCCGCGCCATCAACGAGGCCTGTACATTGACCGAAGAGCAGCTTTGTGAGAAAGTCTGGATCGACATCCCGATGCCCGCGTCCTTCGTGACGCCTGCCTTCGTTCGGGAACTGAGCTTGCTGGAGCCTCTCGGTAAGGGCAATGAATCCCCGACCCTCGCAGAGAAAAACCTCCGCATCCTGCGCATTTCCCGCATGGGTAAGGAGCGACAGTTCCTGCGCCTCGAGGTGATCAGCGAGAACGGTTTCCGCTTCAGCATCCCGTATTTCGGCGACGCGGACACAATGCAGAAAGACGCGATCCGCGCCTGCGGCGAGGACGCCTGGAACCGAGCCCTGATGGGCCTGGAAAACACGATCCGCCTGCAGATCATCTACACGCCGGCATTCAATACCTATCGCGGCGAGACCCAGATCACTTACCGCCTGAAACACTACCAATTTGTAAAAAAATCTTGAAAAAATCGGGATATCATATTATACTGATTTATTATACAGTTTACAATGTGTCGAGCAGTTTGTTGCGAAACACACCATGATCATTCAGGAAAGGAGCAGGTGCCATGTCGGACGAGAAGAAATTTACAAATGAACCGGATCCCGAAAATGTTTTGGCACCGGTGGAGAGGATCTCCCTTCTGGAGGATCATATAGAACAGGCCGGCCGCGATCTTCAGCCGGCGGACGGACAGCAGCCGTCCCACAGTTCACAGAGCCTCGAAGATTTTCTGGCCAATTCCATGAGCCGTCACGCCATGGACAACAAAACGCCGGAAGAACTTCGGGAACTTTTGATGCAGATCATCCGCGCGTACCATCCCTCGGATGACCTTTCTCTGATCGAAAAAGCCTATGACACCGCAGCGAAGATGCACGCGGACCAGAAACGCCGTTCCGGCGACCCGTACATCATCCACCCCTTAAGCGTGGCGATCATCCTGGCCAGCCTGCAGCTGGATAAGGAGACCATCGCGGCGGGACTTCTGCATGATGTAGTGGAAGATACGCCGTTTACGGACGAAGACATGCGCCGCGAGTTCGGCGATGAAGTCGCCCTTCTGGTCGACGGGGTCACAAAACTGGATAAGGTCAGCATCGGCAACGATAAGGTGGAGCGCCAGGCGGAGAACCTGCGTAAGATGTTCCTCGCGATGGCGAAGGATATCCGTGTCATCCTGATCAAACTGGCCGACCGCTTAAACAATATGCGTACGCTTCAGTACATGTCGGAGAAAAAACAGAAGGAGATCGCGAAAGAGACGATGGAGATCTATTCCCCCATTGCCCACAGGCTCGGTATCTCCAAGATCAAGATCGAGCTCGACGACCTGTCGCTGAAGTATCTGGAACCCGAGGTCTACTACGATCTTGTGGAGAAGATCGCCCTGCGCCGCAATGAGCGCGAGGACTATGTCAAGGCGATCGTGGAAGAAGTGGCGCAACACATCGCGGACGCCGGCATCAAGGCGACCGTCGACGGACGTGTAAAGCACTTCTTCAGCATTTACAAAAAGATGAAAAACCAGAACAAATCGCTGGATGAGATCTACGATCTTTTCGCGGTGCGCATCCTCGTGGACAGTGTGAAGGACTGTTACGCGGCGCTCGGCGTCATCCACGGTTTGTATAATCCGATTCCTTCCCGGATCAAAGATTACATCGCCATGCCGAAGCCCAATATGTATCAGTCGCTGCATACCACGCTGATCAGCAATACGGGCCGGCCGTTCGAGATCCAGATCCGCACCTATGAGATGCACCGTACCGCGGAATACGGTATCGCGGCGCACTGGAAGTATAAAGAGGAGCAGTCCGGTGTGAAGACCGAAGCCGGCGAGGAAGCAAAGCTTGGCTGGCTGCGTGAGATCCTGGAGTGGCAGAAGGAAGAGACCGACAACAAACAGTTCATGAACCTCGTCAAGAGCGACCTGGATCTGTTTTCGGACACCGTTTTCTGTTTCACCCCGACCGGTGATGTAAAGAACCTGCGAAAGGGCTCCACGCCCATCGATTTCGCCTACGCGGTCCATTCGAATGTGGGCAATACCATGGTCGGCTGTCGTATCAACGAGAAGATCATGCCTATCGACACGGAGCTGCAGAACGGCGACCGCGTCGAGATCATCTGTTCGCCGAACTCCCACGGACCGTCCCGTGACTGGCTCTCCATCGTAAAGAGCACGCAGGCGAAAAACAAGATCAATATGTGGTTCAAGCAGCAGTTCAAGGAGGAGAACATCACTCGCGGCCGTGAACTGGTGCAACAATATGTCAAATCCAAGGGCTGGGTGCTCTCGGATCTGGTCCGCCCGGAATTCATCGATAAAGTCATCGCGAAATACGGTTTTCGCGACTGGGATTCCGTGCTGGCGGCCATCGGCCACGGCGGCCTGAAGGAAGGTCAGGTGGTGAACCGCCTGGCAGAAGAACTCGAGAAAAAGAAGAAACGCGAGATGACGGACGCGCAGGTGCTGGAGAGCATCTCGGAGACCGCAAAGGAACGCGTGATCCCGCAGTCGACCCGCCACAAAGGCGGCATCGTCGTCAAAGGCATGGAGGACCTGGCCGTCCGTTTTTCGAAATGCTGTTCTCCGGTGCCCGGGGATGATATCGTCGGCTTCGTGACCCGCGGCCGCGGCATTTCCGTTCACCGCGTGGACTGTGTCAATATCGTCAATCTGCCGGAGGCAGAAAAAAGCCGCCTGATCGAGGCGACCTGGCAGGCCGGCGAGGAAAAATCCGGTGAGACCTATGTCACGGAGATCGTGATCTATATGTATAACCGGTTGGGACTGATGGTGGATATCTCTAAGGTATTTACCGAGGAGGAGATCGACATCCTGTCGATGATCTCCCGCGTGAATAAGCAGGGCATCGTGACCATCGTCATGTCCTTCGAGATCCGCGGTAAGGCACAGCTTAAGCATCTGTTTGACAAATTGCATAACGTCACCGGCGTTATCGATGTAGAAAGAACCAAAGGTTAAGAGGGTATCCTTATGTGAGGTCCCAAAAGAGGACTATCTGCGGGGATACCCTCTGCTTTATAAGGCCGCCCGGGCCTTAGAAGAGAGGAGACGCGCGTTATGGAGCCGAATGTTCAGAATGAGAACACAGAGCCGAAGTTTAAGATCGTCCAGATGACGGTCGGGCAGCTGGCCGAAAACTGTTACCTGTTTATCAACTCACAGACGAAGGAAGGGTTCATCGTGGACCCGGGCGATGAGGCTGCGCGCATCAGCGTGCGCGTGAGCCACGAGCAGATGAAGCCGACGGCGATCCTTTTGACGCACGGACATTTCGATCATTTTCTGGCGGCGGAGGAACTCGCGAAACGCTACGAGATCCCCGTCTATATCCACGAGGAGGACGCCTCCCTGCTGGGGGATCCGAACGGCAACCTGTCACTTCCGTTCTTCGGGATCCGCGCGACCCTGAAGGCTGATCAGACATTTGCCGAAGGGGACACACTGTCCCTGTGCGGCTATGATTTCCGGGTCATTCACACGCCCGGTCATACGCGCGGCAGCGTTTGTTTTTATCAGGAAGAACTGGGGATCTGCTTCTCCGGAGACACTCTGTTCTGTGAGTCGCTGGGCCGAACGGATTTTCCCGGGGGCAATGTAAAAGACATCGTGGCGAGCATCTGCAAGAAACTGTTGCTCGCATTGCCCGAGGACACGGTCGTATACCCGGGACACAACGAACAGACGACCATCGAACACGAAAAGAAATACAATCCGACTGCGCCGTACATGGCGCGGTACACGAAGGAATAAAAGGCGGGAGATATGTTGATCATCGGTCTGGATCGGGAAGAAAGTGAATACATGGTACGCGGACTGGTGATGTCGTTTTTCCCGCACCAGGAGTTTGGCGTGGACTTAACGCCCGCGGGAGAACTTACCGCGGAGCAGAAGCGGGAGCGCCTGCAGGTCGAACATGACCGGGTCACCTACTACGACGCGGAGGGGCAGGAATACTCCGCGGACTACGTGCGCCCGAGCGAGGCCCGCGGGAAGGCTGAAAGCGCCGATTTGGAGCCCGATGAAGCCTCCGATGCGCCGCAGACGACGGAGAAGATCCCTATCGAGGACTGTCGTGCGCTTGAGAGGGCCGTATTCGAGGTTTTAGGGCGTGCAACGCATATTTCCCTGCCCTGGGGCATATTGACCGGTGTGAGGCCTACGAAGCTTCCTATGGCCATGCTGCGCGACGGCATGGAGGACGCGGCCATCCGCCAGCGCCTCGAGACGGAATTTCGCATCTCCCCGGAGAAGGCGGCCACGGCGACGGACATCGCGCGTCGCGAACTGAAACTACTGAACGAGATCGACTATAAAAACGGTTACAGCCTGTACATCGGCATACCGTTCTGCCCGACCATCTGTCTGTATTGCTCGTTTTCGGCTTACCCGCTGGCGGCCTGGAAGACGCGCGTGGACGACTATCTGGACGCGCTGGAGCGGGAAATGATCGCCGCGGGCGAGATGTTTAAGGACCGCATCCTGCAGGCCGTGTATGTCGGCGGCGGAACGCCGACCTCGCTGACGCCGGAGCAGCTTACGCGGCTGTGCGCCATGGTACATAAATACTTCGACTTCCGCCATGTGCGGGAGTTTACGATCGAAGCCGGCCGGCCGGACAGCATTGACCGCGAGAAATTACTTGCGATCCGAGAGGGCGGGGCGGACCGCATCTCGGTGAATCCCCAGAGCATGCAGCAGCGCACGTTGGACCTGATTGGACGGCGGCATCAGGTGGAGCAGGTCGTGGACACCTTTCACCTGGCGCGGGAGATGGGTTTCGACAACATCAACATGGACATTATCCTGGGCCTGCCCGGCGAGACGGAGGCGGACGTTGCGGACACCTTGCAGAAAATCGCGGCGCTTAAGCCCGATAACCTGACCGTGCACTCGCTGGCCATCAAACGCGCGGCGCGGCTGAACATCTTCTGGGAGCAGTTTTCCCACATGGAGATGAAGAACAGCGACGCGACCATGCGCCTGGCATATCAAACCGCGGCGCAGATGGGCATGAACCCGTACTATCTGTACCGCCAGAAGAATATGGCGGGGAACTTCGAAAACGTCGGCTTTGCGACGCCGGGTAAGGAGGGACTCTACAACATCCTCATCATGGAGGAGGTGCAGTCCATCGTGGCCCTCGGCGCGGGAGCATCGACGAAGGCGGTCTTCGCAAACGGTCATATCGAGCGCTGTGAGAACGTGAAAGAGGTCGGGGGATACATTGACCGCATCGACGAGATGATCGAGCGGAAACGCAAGCTATTCTTGCAAGAAAAGTGACTTTATTGTATAATATAAGGTGGCGCACCCGTTGCTATGCATGACGTGCGCTAATATGGTTATAAAAGAGCAATACTATGGGAAATGTAAAAATCTGGTGCGACAGCACCTGCGATTTGAGTGAAGAACAGATCCGGCGTTACAATATAACGGAGTTTCCGTTGAATGTCGTTTTGGGAGAGGAAACTTTTCTGGACGGCGTGAATATCACGACCGAAGAGATCTACAAATGGTCGGATGCGCATAAGGCGACACCGAAAACATCGGCGCTGACCTTCGGCACGATCGAGCAGGCGGTATGTGAGTCCCGCGACGCCGGCGAAGAGGTCATCTTCATCGGCATCTCTTCGAAGATGAGTACGACAAACAATGTCGTAGCCATGGCGGCGCAGGAACTCGGACACGAAAAACTCCATGTGTACGATTCGCGGAACCTTTCGACCGGCATCGGCCTGCAGGTTTTATATGCGGCGCGGCTTTCCGAAGAGGGAAAGAGCGCGCAGGAGATCCTGAATGCGCTGGAAGCGCGCGTGGATGACGTCCGAGCCAGCTTCATCGTCGATACGCTGGTCTACCTGGCACGCGGCGGCCGTTGCAATTCCGTGGCGGCTCTGTTCGGAAGCGTGATCCGTCTCCATCCCATGATCGTGGTCAAAGACGGCGCCATGGGCGTCGGCAAAAAATACCGCGGAAGCCTGAAACCGGTCCTGGTAAAATATGCGAAGGACATGGAAGAGGCGCTTCTTAAGGCGGACCCGACCATCGTATTCATCACGCATTCGGGCTGCAGTAAGGAAGAAGAGCAGGCAGTCTATGACTATCTGGTATCGCTGAATTATTTCAAGGAAGTCTGCATCACACATGCAGGCGGCGTCATTTCGAGCCATTGCGGGCCGGGGACCCTCGGCGTGCTGTACTACGCGAAATAAGATCGCGACCTACGAAAAAAGTCAAAGAATAAGGAGCTAAACATGGCAGCAAAACTGATCAAAAAGCCGGTCACCGGCATGAAAGATATATTACCCCGCGAGATGGAGATCCGCGATTACCTGATCGCCCTCATTAAGAAGACCTATAAGGGCTTCGGCTACACGTCGATCGAGACTCCCTGCGTGGAAAACATTGAAAATCTCTGCAGCAAGAACGGCGGAGAGAACGAAAAACTCATCTTCAAGATCCTGAAGCGCGGCGCGAAACTGGATCTGGACAATGCGGCTTCCGAACAGGATCTGGTAGACTCCGGTCTGCGTTACGACCTGACCGTTCCGCTCGTTCGTTACTATTCAAACAACGCGCAGGATCTGCCCAGCCCGTTTAAGGCGTTGCAGATCGGCAGCGTTTGGCGTGCGGACCGCCCGCAGAAGGGTCGTTTCCGCCAGTTCGTGCAGTGTGACATCGATGTTCTCGGCGACCCGACGAACCTCGCGGAGATCGAACTGATCCTCGCGACGACCACATTGCTCGGAAAGATCGGTTTCTCCGGTTTCGTCGTTCACATCAACGACCGACGCATCCTGAAGGCGATGGCTGCCTACAGCGGCTTTGCGCCCGAGACCTACGATCAGGTTTTCATCACACTCGATAAAATGGATAAGATCGGCCTGGACGGCGTGTCCGCCGAGCTTTTGGAGCAGGGCTTTGATAAAGAAGCCGTGGAGCGTTACACTTCCCTGTTTTCCGCGATGGAAGGCACGGCGGACCCGCTGGCGGCTTTAGCACAGAAACTGGGCGAAGCATTGCCCGTAGAGGTTTACGAGGGCCTGTCCCAGATCATGACCGGCGCGAAGAACGTTTCCGGCGCGGACTACGTATTGAAGTTCGACCCGACACTGGTGCGCGGCATGAGCTACTACACGGGAACCATCTTCGAGATCACGATGGAAGGCTTCCCCTTCTCCGTAGCCGGCGGCGGCCGCTACGACGAGATGGTCGGCAAGTTTACCGGAACACCGACCTGTGCCTGTGGTTTCTCCATCGGTTTCGAACGTATCGTGACCATCCTGCTGGATCAGGGTTACACCGTGGAGACCGAAGAGAAGAAGGCATATCTGGTGGAAAAGACCATGCCCATGGATCGTCTTGCCGAGATCATTTCCCGTGCGCAGGAAGAGAGAAAGCAGGGGCGCGCCGTCCTTGTGTCCTATATGAATAAAAACAGGAAATTCCAAAAGGAGCAGCTCGCAAACGAGGGCTACACCGAGATCGTGGATTTCTATACCGAAGAGTTGAAGAAGTGAGATGCAAGGAGTAGATCATGAGTGACAAAGAAAGAGTCCGCAAGATCATAAAGATCGCAGCGTTGGCCTTATGCGCGGTCCTGTTTATCGTGTTGATCGTATATTTGGCTGTCATCGGCGCCAGAAAGCCTTCCTTCCCGAAGGTGAACCTGGCTACGACCGGAGAGACAGCGCCCGAGGAGGCAACATTGCCTCCGGATTCGGTCGTTGTGGAAAAAAAGACCGTTTTAAATTCCGGCGTCGAATACGCGGCCGATCTGAATGATAATGGTTTTTATGAATTGATCTCGGTCAATAAGCGCAACCTCGAATACCGGCCGGATATCGCAACGGTGTATATCAACCGACGCGAAGTATTCCAAGGGGATCATGTAAAAGAAGTTGTGATCGAGAATCCGTTTGGTTGGGAGCGCGGCTGGCTCATCGGCATCGCTACCTACGATGACGATGTCCCGGAGGGTTACCTTCGTTATCGTCTGTATGAGTATCAGGAAGGCGATTTCTTCCCGATCAACTGTGACTTAGAGCGGTTGGAAGGCGTCGGAGGCGAAGCGATCCCGATCATTGCAGCTGCTGACCAGGTGATCTCAAACACACCTACATTCACACGCAATGAAACAAGCTACGATATGTTGTTGGATCTGGGGCTTCCCGAAGTTTTTTATGTGCATATCTCGGCGGAAGATATCGATCCGCTGTCGTTCTATATTCAGACACCTCGTGAGGGACAGAGCGTCTATCTGCACTATGCGAGCAGCGAGTGGCCGACGCTGAAATCCACGCGTGTCGAGCGTCGGCTGAAGTCCTTCCAGGCTACGTACGATAAGGCGGACATTACCGGAAATCGTCGTATCCTGCCCATCGGACAGCGTTATCAGATCGTGAAGATCCTCTTCCCGGATGATATCTCCACCGATCCATCCGAATGGAATGGGCAGCAGGTTTGGTTCCAGTTAGGTTTAGATGATGGAACGTTCGTTTATATCCTGGCCCAGAATCTCTGGCGGGATATGCAGACCGAGGAGACGCCCACGACAGAAGCCGGAGACGGGACCGAGGCCGGTTCGGAGGATGCTTCGAATGATGCTTCGAATGATGCTTCGAATGATGCTTCCGCAGAGGAAAACGGCACGGGCGATGATGTTTCCGTGGATGGCACTTCCGAGGAACTTACGGAAGCGGATCTTGTTTCCGCAGAAGGCGGAAGTGATGTTGTGAGTGAGGAGCCGACGGCAGACCCGAACGCTCTGAATTGATACAAAGCTGGTTTGCTCCGCGGACCCTACAGGCTCACGGAGCGGATCCACTACAAGGGGGTTTTACACATGAAGATTTATGTCAATGCGAAAGCGGGTCGTGACGGAAACGGCTCGAAGGATCTGCCTTTTAAACGTATCAGCGAGGCAGCAAAAGTGGCACAGCCGGGCGATGAAGTCATCGTTGCGAGCGGCATTTACCGCGAGTACGTCGACCCGAAGAACGCCGGCTTAGAGGGCGCGCCGATCGTCTATCGCAGCGCGGAACCTTTGGGCGCGGTGATCACCGGCGCGGAGCTTCTGACCGGATGGACGAAACTTGCGAGCGGCGTATGGACCGCGAGCGTGGATAACTCCGTTTTCGGCACCTACAATCCGTACACGACCTATGTTTACGGCGACTGGTATTTCGCCGGCCGCAGCCGTCACACCGGTTGTGTCTACCTGAACGATAAGGCTCTCTATGAGTGTAAGACCCTGGAAGAGTGTATCGCCGGCGAGGCGACCGAGTATTCCTGGGAGCCCGAGGCTTCCAAACTGAAATGGTTTGCGCAGCAGGAGGACGGCCGCACCGTATTTTACTGTAATTTCCAGGGCGCGGATCCGAACCGTGAGAAGGTCGAGATCAATGTCCGCCGCCGCTGTTTCTTCCCGTCGAAGATCGGCGTGAGCTACATCACCGTATCCGGCTTCGCGATCGAGAAGGCAGCTACCACGTGGG
This sequence comes from Lachnospiraceae bacterium, assembly GCA_017550425.1. GTDB lineage: Bacteria > Bacillota > Clostridia > Lachnospirales > Lachnospiraceae > UBA1201. The sequence goes on from JAFZPG010000004.1 coordinate 65,496, forward strand.
CGCCGCCGGCCGCGTTCCAGGACGGCATGATCGGCCCGCATTGGTCGAAGGGATGGATCATCGAGGACTGCGATATCTCCAACAGCAAGTGCGCAGGTATCTCCCTCGGTAAGTATTTCGATCCGGCCAATGACCACTATTTCACCTATAAGCATGTGAAGAGCCCCACCCAGATGGAGCGCGACGCGGTCTGCCGCGGACAGTTCCACGGCTGGTCGAAGCGGAGAGTGGGCAGCCACATCATTCGCCGCAACAACATCCACCACTGCGAGCAGGGCGGCATCATCGGCCGCATGGGCGGCGTATTCTCCGTTATAGAAGACAACCACATCTACCACATCAACAACATGATGGAGCTGGGCGGCGCCGAGATCGCCGGCATCAAGCTCCACGCGGCAATCGATGTGACGATGCGCAGAAACTATATCCATCATTGCACCATGGGCATCTGGACCGACTGGGAGGCACAGGGAACGCGGATCACGCAGAACCTGCTGTGCTGCAATCAGCGGCCGGCATTTGCGAAGCAGCTGCCCGGCGGTATGATGTGCCAGGATATCTTCGTCGAGGTAGGCCACGGACCGACCTTGATCGACAACAACCTTTTGCTTTCCGAGGTATCGCTCCGTATGGCGACCGAGGGCGTGGCTATGGTCCACAACCTGATCTGCGGTTCCTTTACCTCCGTCGGCGGCGGAACGGATAACATCACGGACGGCGTGCTGCGTCAGCGCTACACCCCGTACCACATGCCGCACCGCACCGAAGTCATGGGCTTCATGACGATCCTCCACGGCGACGATCGTTTCTACAACAACATCTTCGTTCAGAAGTGGCCGGACGGCAGCCAGATGACCGAAAACCACGAGAACCTCGAGGTCGGCACCCACGTGATGGACGCATATCCGACCTACGAAGAGTGGATCTCTCACTTCGACATGGAAAGCGAGACCCCTGACATGGGCGCACTGGCGAAATACCATTTCTCCGCCCTTCCGGTATGGTCCGAGGGCAATGCTTACCTCGGCGGCGCGAAGGCGTACTGCCACGAGAAGCACAACCTGCTCAGCACCGCGCCGGTGACTGTGGAGGTGAAAGAAGAGGACGGCGTTCCCGTTTTGGAGACGAACCTCTATGATTTCATTTCGGATATGAACTGTCCGCTCATCACGACGCAGACCCTCGGTATGGCATTCGAGCCCGAGCAGCGCTTCGAGAATAACGACGGATCCGATATTATCTTTGATACAGACTATTTGGGTGACCACCGCGGACTTTCCGTTCTTCCGGGACCCTTCGCAGCACCTGTTAAGAAAGTTAAGGTAGGATAAAAATGAGTACATTTCAAAGTTTGGAAGAGGCACAGGCCTTTTTTACGCAGGATCGTTTCGCGACCGAAAACGGAATGACCCTGGACGAACTCGGCGAGGGCTATGCAGTATGCAGTGTTGTCCTGACATCCCGCCACAGAAACGCGTATGGGGGTGTCATGGGCGGCGTGATCTTCACGCTCGCCGATTACGCATTTGCCGCAGCATCGAATAACATCCATAAGGTCACGGTCGCGATGCAGGTATCCATCAACTACCTGAGCGCCCCGAAAGGCGAGAAACTCATCGCTACCGCCAAATGCATCAAAGACGGTAAAACGAGCATGGTCGTCAACGTGGATATCGCGGATGACACGGGACGCGCAGTCGCCCAGTTCGTAGGCACCGGTTTCAAACTATAGTTTCTGATCCCGAATGCGCGTGCGTGCACGCGTGTTCGGGTTTCTCTTTTACTTTTACTGCATAGAAGGGAAGGTTTGCCATCCAAACCTTGTGAAAGACGATGATACTGTTAAATCAAATGACGGTCCTTCTGATCATCATGGCCGTCGGCTTTATCTGCAACAAGATCAAACTTCTGGACGACGCATCCACGAAGCACATTTCCGCTCTCGTGGTCAATGTCGCGAACCCCTGCCTGGTCCTTTCGGCCGCGGCCGCGGATCACAGCGGCTCCGATAAGTCCAAACTCCTGCAGGTCGCATTGATCTCGATCGTCCTGTACGCCTGCCTGATCGCACTGGCATTTATCATTCCCCACCTGCTTAAGGTGGACCGCGCCTCGTTCCCGACCTATCGCCTGATGACGATTTTTTCCAACATCGGCTTCATGGGCTTCCCGGTCATCGAGGCCGCCTATGGTAAAGAAGCGCTTTTGTATGCTTCGATCTTTCTGTTCCCGTACAACATCCTGATCTACACCTACGGTATCTCCCAGATGACAGGCGAGTCCTTCTTACGTGGGGGGATCCGATGGAAGAAGATCTTCAACATCGGTGTCGATGCAGGCATCGTCGCTTTGATCATTTACATCTTCAACATCCCGGTGCATCCGGTTCTGGTGAAGACCATCGATTCGCTCAGCGGGCTGACCGCGCCGCTCTCCATGATCGTCATCGGTTATTCATTTGCCAAAATGAACCTGAAGGATCTGTTTACCGATGTGCGGATGCTGATCTTCTCGGTGATCAAACTGGGCCTCATCCCACTGGCCGGCGTTGCGATCTTGCGCCTCTTCGGAATCGGCGGCGATCTGCTCGGCGTATGCTTCATCATGTTGGCTACGCCGGTCGGCAGCATGACTGCCATGATGGCCGGCTGGTATGGGAAAAACGAGGAACTCGCAGCCCGCGCGGTTGCTATTACGACTTTGCTTTCGGTGGCGACCATCCCGCTGATGAGCATGCTGCTGAATGTATAAACGGAATATATGGAGGATCATCCTATGCAATATGATGTGATCGGAACGATCGTAAAAGGGGTCATTGACCGCCCGCTCGGCAGCGCCCATCCCGACTATCCCGACATGATCTACCCTATCAATTACGGCTATGTCGAAGGCGTTTTCGCACCGGACGGAGAGGAGCAGGACGTGTACGTGCTCGGAGCCGACGCGCCCTTAGAAACATTTGAAGGCCGCGTGATCGCCATCTACCATCGTCTCGATGACGTGGAAGATAAATGGATCGTTTCTCTGGACGGATCCGACTACACCGACGAAGAGATCCTGGAGGCGATCCGTTTTCAGGAGAAGTATTACACGGGCACATTACTGCGGAATACACGCAATGGTATGATATAAAAAGATCAAAAAGTGATAATAGGGCTTGACATAGATTTAATTATCATCTAGAATAAATATAACATTTAGGAGTATCATCGAAAGCAAACGAATAATTAGGCGATTTTGCTTCCGATGATGTATGTTGGTCGTACACAAACCTTACAACAATAGCTCAATAAGAGAGACTATGAGTTTGGACTATTATCTAGGGAGAGGTGCATATGAAAAAAATCACATGGTTCTGTATTTCCCTGATGCTTATTTGTTTGATGCTGACTGCGTGCCGTGAAAATAGTGCTCCTTCGGAGTCGGATGTTTCTGTTGCCTCACTTTCTTCTACGGAGGCCGTACCATCGGGATCTGAGATAAGCGAAGTCGACAGCTCTCTTTCTGAGATAAGTTCGGGGAAAGCAGAGACAGAGAAAGATACAACTTCCAATTTGACCAGTGATACTCCCCATCTGGTTTGGGCAGTTGGGCTATCACCATATATCGATGCAAAAGCCCGGGCGGAGATTATCAGTTTCTTACATAAAAATGGGATTGATTGCGAAATAGATTTTGTTGATGTAGAAGGCGGAGAAACATATAGGACATGGTATGAACAGCAAAAGCAGAATGGTACACCTCCCGATATAATGGCCGTAGCACCCTGGCAATATGGAATATATGATGCCGTCGATTTTATTACGGCAGAGGTGCTTCCGCTCGATGATTATTTGAAAACAGAGACGGGAAAGAGACTTCAGGACAGTTACTGTGATATCGAGTGGAAACAAGTGACAATAGATGGAAAGATATATACAGTTCCAAAGCGAATGAGACAGAGATCGTATGATCAGTATATCTATGTCAACGATCGTGATAAGAATGCATTTGAAGAGTCTTTCGATGGTTCGTATGAGTCTTTGAGACAGATTTGCGAGGGGAGTACCGCAGAACGCCCGATCATTGGTTCAGACTCGTTAGGTTCGGCCCGTCTATGCCCTTTTTTGGGCTTTATATGCCGAAACTCTTTGTTTTATGATACGGCTTCTAAGACTTTTGACGACCTGTGCGGAGAAGACAGGTTGAAGGACCTTCTGCTGGATGTACACAGCGATATGATGACGGGGCGATTTGTGTCGTGGGCTTCTTCGGATATTTTGGCAGATGACGTTTTTGCATATATTACCGACAAACAACTAAACGGATCGGCGGCAGGATATACCCGGTATGTGTTGAGTCCTTATGTTTTTACTATAGATTCAGGGGCGTTTGGTGTTTGTGCTTTTTCTTCGAAACAGGAACTGGCGCTGCAGGTTCTCGGCGCATGCTTTTCAGATCCTGAGATCGCTTCATTGATTGGCTATGGTGAGGTGAGCGTAGAGGAATGGGATAAAGAAACAGAGATGATTAAAACTTATACGCCCGATATATTAACCGGATTTCTTCCCGAACTATCAAAGGAAGAGATAGAAAAACTAAATCGGAAGTATCTGAAGGATGTTGAAACATCCGGAAAAATGATAACTTCCAAAGACCCTATAAGTGGCATTGGCTTCGTGAACCCGAATTTCCCTGAAGTTTGGGAGAACTATTCTGCTGATATGGAGGATATCAGCGAAATTTATGACAAGATCAACCAACAACTGAAAGAGTGGACGAAGAATCATGATTACTAAGGATGTGACCACTCATAAAAGAATCATCCCGCTCCATTGAAAGGTGCTGAGTGGGATGATGTTTTATTCGAAGCGGGGTGAAAAGAAACGATGAAAAGGATTATCGTTTTATTGAGTTTTGTATTACTGCTTACTGCATGCGGAATAACCGACGATACGGGATCATCTACGCGGGATGCGAACACAGAGGAAAACCAAACATCTGCAGCGACGGAAGCTGCGACTGCGGATACTTCTTCAATCAATGACAGCTTGTGGTTTGAATGCAGTCCGATGCTGGGTAATTCATTCCTGACGAAGGATTATGCGCTTTATCACGACCACCATGGAAGGTTGCAGATTTTTGATGTGGCTACGAAGAAGAATCTGGTGTACTGTTTCGATCCCGGGTGCGAGCATAAGGAAACGAAGAGAAGCATGACCGGGGAGATTCTGGAGCAGGGGTGTATTGCGTATGAGATCTCGCGTTTTCCCGTGATGATCAAAGAAGATCATTTGTATTTTCTGAATTATTCGAATGAAATCTGTGTATCGGATCGCCAGGGAGAAAACCGAAAAGTGATCGCAAAGATACCCGGATATATCTTAGAACCGTATAATGTGTATTTCTCGGAACAGGCGATCTTTGTAGATTATAGCACTCAATATGATATGACTGAGGTGAAGGATAATAACGGCGAGTCGCGCTGGATCATGGGGGGGACTAAACAGAAACGTACCGGTGGAGTTGTGAGTGTTGATCTTGATACCGGAAAGGTCACGGAGATCTTTCGAAGGGAGGATCACAGCGCATATGTTGCCAAGGGTGTAGTATGTGGTGAACATGTATATATCGGCTATTCGTATAACGATCTGCCCTATGTAAGCCCGATTAGAGAAGTGAATGGCATTCCGTTGGATGTAAATAATGGCATTCCCTTGGATGAGATTTTGAATGGAATGACATTAGAAGAATATGTTGCGGAATTACCGAAGCACGCATGGACAGACATATACGATTACAATACTGCCACCGGCGAAATAAAGTTTTTCATGGAGCATCTACAGGATTTTTCGCTGTTTTTCAGCGATGATTTCTATGCATACAATAAAGCAGGAGAGAATGGAGCTTTTTATCGATACAATGGGGAGAAGATACTTCAATTGGACTTCTCGATCAATAGAGCGTTCAGAACGGATAAAGGTTATGTTTTTGCAGACGTGACCGAACGGGAGGAGTATTGGCTGGTCAATGATGATACCGGCGAAGTGGTAAAGAAGGTAAAGATACCTTATGCGAAATTTCTTCCCGGTTGTTTTATCGGAGATTGTGTTTATGGAACAATCGATGGAAATGCCGATGGCTATATCTCCGCGGAAGATTTCTGGGCTGGGAAGACCGAAAACGCTGTGAAGTTTACCATGGAATAAATGAAAAATCATTATAATAGGTATTGACTCTATCGATTATTGAAGTTATACTGAATTCAGCATCAAAGAGTATCATGGGAAAAATAGAATAAAAAACGATCATAGTTCCGATGATATATCGGAGATAGCATACTATCATTACACAGGAGGTTTCAATATGAGAAGAATTAAAAGAACAGTAATAATATCAGCGATTGCGGTCGTGCTTGTATTGTCGGCATGCTTGGTTTACGGATATGGTTCAGAGGCTAACGGGTCAATTGGGAACCTTGCGACAAAGGGTAGTAATTATATAAGTCCTAATATGGCTGGTGCCAGTGCGACGACAACAACAAATATCCCTGGTTCTCCTTACCCTCCGGCAGCGGACACTTATGTAGACGCAACTTTTTACTGGGAGAATCGTATTGATGATGATATGGGGACAGAATATAAAGCAGCCGGTGGGCAGAGCGCTTCAACAGTCACTCCGACTGGAGCAACGAATCGCTTATTTTACAAAGTCATTTCCAATCATTCTGTATGGTACGGGCAGGGCAGTTGGTCGTGTACTAACCTTACGACAATAGTTCCGGCAATGCCTTAAATGGTACTCTGAGATAGAGCTCTCGTACTGGAGGGATATATATGACCAAGATCACAGCGCTTTTTATATCTCTGGTGCTGATATGCGTGGCTTTAATGGGGTGTAATGCTAAAGATGCACCTTCAGAGACGGCTTCCTCCCTTTCTTCGACGGAGTTATCCGCTGCATCCATGCCTTCTAAGGATGTAGCGCCTTCGGCGCTAGATAAGACCAATGAGGACAGTACGATCGTTTTGGAGACAGATTCGGGGCTTAAACCGAAAGAAAGTACCACGGATTTGAGTACGACTGATGATCCTTCCCATCTTATATGGACAGTTGCTCGGCAGCCATATATTTCAAATGAAGCCAGGACAGAGATCAACCGATTTCTGCATGAAAAGGGTATTGAATGCGAGATCGAATTTGTTGATGTAGAGGGTGGAGCATATTATAGGAAATGGTATGAACAACAAAAACAGAAGGATATAATTCCAGACATCTTGGCAGTGTCTCCCTGGGAGCGTGGTATATATGACGCAGTGGAGTTTATAAGATCAGAACTTCTTCCGCTGAATGATTATTTGGATACGGAAGAAGGAAAGATACTCCTAGACAGTTACTGTGATCTGGAGTGGAAACAGCTGACCATAGATGGGAATATATATACTGTTCCAAAGCGGATGCGCCTGAGACCCTATGATATGTTTATTTATGTAAATGATCGATACAAGGATGCATTTGAAGCATCGTTTGATGGTTCCTATGAATCCCTGCGAAAGATCTGTGAAGAGTCGGAAGAACATCCGATCATTGCTTGCTACTCGCTTGGGGCGAATGCCCTGTGCCCGTTTTTGGGGTACAGCCTCAAGAACAAGTTGTTCTATGATATGGATTTGGGGATATTTGCCGATCTGCTCCAGGATGATCGGCTCAAAGGGTTTCTGCAAGAGGTATATAACGATATGCAGAAAGGGCAGTTTGTATCGTGGGCTTCTTCAGATATATTATCAGAAAATGTTTTGGCCTATATTTCTTTTGATCAATCGGATGATTCGTACACGGGCTATACACAGTATGTGTTGAGTCCATATAGATTTATGACAGATCCTGGATCATTTGGGATATGTGCTTCTTCTACTAAACCTGAATTGGCGTTTCAAGTCCTCAGCGCATGTTTTTCGGATTCGAGGATCGCCTCTCTGATCGGATATGGAGAGGTGAGTGTTGAGGAGTGGAACGAGGAAACTGAAGTAATAAATTCTCATACGGCTGATAAGGTGACCGGTTTTATGCCTGAACTGTCGATAGAAGAGATTGAACAATTATATCAAATAGGTGATGAAATTACTAGATTTGTCAGTGATATGATATCTTCACGTGATCCGGTAACCGGCATCGGCATCGTAAATCCGAATTACCCCAGCATCCTGGAGGAGTATTTTGCTACGTCTAAGGATTACGGTGAAATATACGATAAGATCAATCGTCAACTCGAAGAATGGACGAAACAAAAATAAAAACATACCTCCTTGGCAAAACCGCTTGACAAGGAGGTTTTTTATGACTATACTATGGGATAAATGGAACATGGAAAGGTATTTCCGGGCGTTTCATTTCCATATAGGTCTGGAGTTCAGACCGAAGTAAAGACTTTGACGGAGAGGGTGCCGCAAAAACGAGACGACAGAGAGCCGGGGCAGGTGAAAGCCGGCGCCTACGTTTGCAGGCAGGATCACTCCTAAGTCGCAGGCTGAATGGCTTTAGGCAGGTAGGCTGTGCCGTTTCCCTTCGTTACAGGGAACGTATTCGCGCGGAAGGTTTATGACCGTTTGCGCCGATACCGGTAAATTGGTGGTACAGCGAAGGAGCAGTCTTCGTCCGATTTCGGACGGGGATTTTTTTGTTTTATAGGTTTGCATGCGGACTCGTATAAGGTCTGCTTTGCAGACCTTATACGAGGAGGTTATTCTATGTATCAGAAAGTGGAGAAAGACCTGAGTTTCGTAGAGAACGAAAAGCGGGTCGAGAAGTTCTGGAGAGAGAACGGCATCTTTGAAGAGAGCATGAAGATGCGTGAGGGCGGACCGCAGTATATGTTCTATGACGGACCGCCGACAGCCAACGGCAAGCCGCACATTGGCCATGTCCTTACACGTACCATCAAAGATATGATCCCGAGATACCGTACGATGAAGGGCTACGAAGTGCCTCGTAAGGCAGGCTGGGATACCCACGGACTTCCGGTCGACCTGGAAGTCGAGAAGGAACTCGGCATCGACGGTAAGGAGCAGATCGAGCAGTACGGTGTGGCACCGTTCATCGAGCGTTGTAAGGAAAACGTTTGGAAGTATAAGGGAATGTGGGAGGATTTCTCCTATACCGTCGGATTCTGGGCGGATATGGATGATCCCTACGTTACCTATCATGATGATTTCATCGAGTCCGAGTGGTGGGCTTTGAAGAAGATCTGGGATCGCGGCCTGCTGTATAAGGGCTTCAAGATCGTTCCCTACTGCCCGCGCTGCGGAACCCCTCTGTCTTCCCACGAGGTAGCACAGGGATATAAGGATGTAAAGGAGCGTTCGGCGATCGTTCGCTTTAAGGTGAAGGGACAGGAGAATGAGTACATCCTGGCCTGGACGACGACGCCCTGGACCCTTCCGAGCAATGTCGCTCTTTGCGTGAACCCGGAGGACACCTACGTTCGCGTAGAGACGGCCGACGGTTATGTTTACTATATGGCGGAAGCGCTTTGCGAGAAGGTCCTGTCCGGAACGCCGGCGGCTCCGTATACGATCACGGATCGTTTCAAGGGAACCGAGCTGGAAGGCCGCGAATACGAGCCGCTGTATGAGGCAGCTGCACGCGTGGCGGAGAAACAGCGTAAGAAGGGCTTCTTCGTGACCTGCGATGGTTATGTCACCATGGATGACGGTACCGGCGTGGTACATATCGCCCCGGCATTCGGTGAGGACGACAGCCGCGTCGGAAAGAATTATGACCTTCCTTTCGTACAGTTTGTCGATGGTAAGGGTAATATGACGGATGATGTTCCGTTCGCCGGCCTGTTTGTTAAAAAGGCAGATCCGGAGGTCCTGAAGGATCTCGATGCTCGTGGCCTGTTGTTCGCGGCACCGAAGTTCGAGCACAGCTATCCTCACTGCTGGCGCTGTGACACACCTCTGATCTACTATGCGCGTGAGTCCTGGTTCATCCGTATGACCGAGGTCCGCGACGACCTGATCAAAAACAACAACACCATCAACTGGATCCCGCAGAGCATCGGTACCGGCCGTTTCGGAAACTGGCTGGAGAATGTTGCCGACTGGGGCATCTCCCGTAACCGTTACTGGGGCACTCCTCTGAATATCTGGGAGTGTGAGGCTTGCGGCCACCAGACGGCGATCGGAAGTAAAGAAGAACTGAAGAAAATGTCTCCGGATTATCCGGAGGGCGGCGTGGAGCTGCACCGTCCGTACATCGACGAAGTGCATGTGACCTGCCCGCACTGTGGCAAATTGATGAAGCGTGTTCCGGAAGTTATCGACTGCTGGTTCGACTCCGGTTCCATGCCGTTTGCGCAGTATCATTATCCGTTTGAAAACCAGGAACTGTTCGAGAAGCATTTCCCGGCGGATTTCATCAGTGAGGCGGTCGATCAGACCCGTGGCTGGTTCTATTCGCTACTGGCTGTCTCGACGTTGCTGTTCGACAAGGCACCATATAAGAACGTTATCGTTTTGGGCCACGTTCAGGACGAAAACGGACAGAAGATGAGTAAGAGTAAGGGCAATGCGGTCGATCCGTTCGAGGCTCTGGCGAAGTACGGCGCGGACGCGATCCGCTGGTATTTCTACTCCAACAGTGCGCCGTGGTTGCCGAACCGCTTCCACGATAAGGCCGTGATCGAAGGCCAGCGTAAATTCCTGAGCACTTTGTGGAATACGTACTCTTTCTTCGTTTTGTACGCGAATATCGACGAGTTCGACGCGACGAAGTATACGCTGGATTACGAGAAGCTGAGCGTTATGGACCGCTACCTGCTGTCCCGTCTGCAGACCGTCGTAGATACCTGCGATAAGAACCTGGAGCAGTATAAGATCACTGAGACCACGAAGGTCCTGCAGGATTTCGTCGACGACATGAGTAACTGGTATGTTCGTCGCAGCCGTGAGCGTTTCTGGGCGAAGGGCATGGAGCAGGATAAGATCAATGCGTACATGACGTTGTACACAGCGCTCGTTACCATCTCGAAGGCGGCGGCGCCGATGATCCCGTTCATGACGGAGTCCATCTACCGCAACCTCGTATGCAGCATTGACCCGAATGCGCCGAAGAGCGTACACCTTTGCGACTACCCGGAGGTTCACACCGAGTGGATCGACAAAGAGCTCGAGGCGGACATGGACCTCGTTCTGAAGGTCGTAGTTCTGGGCCGTGCTGCGCGTAATGCAGCGAACCTGAAGAACCGCCAGCCGCTGGCAAAGATGTTCGTAAAGGCGCCTTTCACGCTGGAGCGTTTCTTCGTGGATATCATCGAAGATGAATTGAACGTTAAGGCGGTGGAATTCACCGATGATGTTCGTTCGTATACCACCTATACATTCAAGCCGCAGCTGCGTACGGTGGGTCCGAAGTACGGAAAACTGCTGGGACAGATCCGTGCAGCCCTGGATTCGATCGATGGCAATGCCGCGATGGACGAACTGAAGGAAAAAGGTGTGCTGACACTTTCCTTCGGCGATGACAAGGCGGAGCTGGCAGAAGAGGATCTGCTCATCGACATGACCCAGACACCGGGCTATGCGACCGAGAGCGCAGGCGATGTTACCGTCGTTTTGGATGGCAATCTGACACCGGAGCTGATCGACGAAGGCTATGTCAACGAGATCATCTCGAAGGTGCAGACCATGCGTAAAGAGGCCGGCTTTGAAGTGATGGATCACATCGTCCTGTATCATAAGGACAATGCGGAGATCACCCGCATCATGGACACCTACGCGAAGGAAGTTGCCGGAGACGTACTGGCCGATGAGATCATCGGCGGCGAGGTCGACGGCTATGTAAAAGAGTGGGATGTCAACGGCCAGAAGGTAACGCTGGGCGTTAAAAAGAAATAATTACGGAGGTGTGCTTATGGCTGCAACCATTGATAAAGAGAGTTTTAAAAAAGAGGTTCGGTCTGCCGTAAAGAGTTTATACCGGAGAAATCTGGAGGAAGCGACACCGCAGATGGTCTATCAGGCGGTGGCATACGCGATGAAGGAGGTCATCATTGACCGCTGGATCGCTACGCATAAGGAATACGAGAAGCGGGATGTAAAGACCGTATACTACCTGTCCATGGAGTTTTTGATGGGACGTGCCCTGGGCAATATCATCATCAATCTCTGTGCGCAGAAGGAAGTTAAGGAAGCTCTGGATGAGCTGGGCTTTGACCTGAACGTGATCGAGGATCAGGAGCCGGATGCGGCGCTCGGTAACGGCGGTTTGGGCCGTCTTGCAGCGTGCTTCCTGGATTCGCTGGCAACGCTCGGTTACGCGGCTTACGGCGCCGGCATCCGTTACAAATACGGTATGTTCGCGCAGAAGATCGAAGATGGTTATCAGGTCGAGGTGCCGGATAACTGGCTGAAGAACGGCAACCCGTTTGAGGTGCGCCGCCCCGAGTATGCCTGTGAGGTCCATTTCGAGGGTTATGTGCGCGTCGAGTACGACGAGACCGGCCGTGAGCATTTCTACCAGGACGGCTACCGCTCCGTGCGCGCCATCCCGTATGATTTGCCCGTAGTCGGCTATAACAACAACGTGGTCAATACGCTCCGTATTTGGGATGCCGAGCCCATCAACACCTTCAGCCTCGACGATTTCGACCGCGGAGATTACCGCAAGGCGGTGGAGCAGGAGAACCTGGCGAAAAACATCGTTGAGGTCCTGTACCCCAACGACAACCACTATGCAGGAAAGGAACTGCGTCTGAAGCAGCAGTACTTCTTCATTTCCGCGACCATCCAGACCGCGCTGAAGAAGTATAAGGAGCATCATCCGGACATCCGCAAACTGTACGAGAAGGTGACGTTCCAGATGAACGATACCCATCCGTCCATGGCGGTCGCCGAGCTCATGCGTATCCTCATGGATGAGGAGATGCTGACCTGGGATGAGGCCTGGGAAGTTACGACGAAGACCTGTGCTTACACCAACCACACGATCATGAGCGAAGCCCTCGAGAAATGGCCGATCGAGCTGTTCTCGCGCCTTCTGCCGCGTATTTACCAGATCGTTGAGGAGATCAACCGCCGCTTCGTTCTGGAGATCCAGAGCCGCTATCCGGACCGTCAGGATAAGATCCGCAGCATGGCCATCGTATATGACGGCCAGGTCCGCATGGCTCATCTGGCCATCGTCGGCGGCTATTCGGTCAATGGTGTGGCCCGTCTCCACACGGAGATCCTGAAGAAACAGCAGCTGAAGGATTTCTACGAGATGATGCCGGAGAAGTTCAACAACAAGACGAACGGTATCACACAGCGTCGTTTCCTGTTGCACGGCAACCCGTTGCTGGCCGACTGGGTGACCGAGCACATCGGCAACGAGTGGATCACCGACCTGTCCCACATTAAAGAACTCAAGATCTATGCCGACGATCCGAAGGCACAGAAGGAGTTCATGAACATCAAATATCGCAACAAGGTGCGTCTGGCACAGTACATCAAGGAGCAGAACGGCATCGAGGTCAATCCTCGCTCCATCTTCGACGTGCAGGTAAAGCGTCTGCACGAGTACAAGCGCCAGTTGCTGAACATCCTGCATGTAATGCACCTGTACAATATGCTGAAGGATAACCCGGACATGGATTTCTATCCCCGTACGTTTATCTTCGGCGCGAAGGCTGCTGCCGGCTATCGCCGCGCGAAGCTGACCATCAAACTGATCAATTCGGTTGCCGATGTCATCAACAACGACAAGAGCATCAACGATAAGATCAAGGTCGTATTCATCGAGAACTACCGCGTATCCAACGCGGAGATGATCTTCGCGGCTGCGGATGTATCCGAGCAGATCTCCACAGCTAGTAAGGAGGCTTCCGGTACCGGTAACATGAAGTTCATGCTGAACGGTGCGGTAACACTCGGAACCATGGACGGCGCGAACATCGAGATCGTCGAGGAAGTCGGTGAGGACAATGCGTTCATCTTCGGTCTGTCCTCTGATGAGGTCATCAAATACGAGAACGAGGGCGGTTACGATCCTATGGAGATCTTCAACAACGACATGGAGATCCGCCGCGTGCTGATGCAGTTGATCAATGGCTATTATTCTCCGAACGATCCGGAACTGTTCCGCGACCTGTACAACTCGCTGCTCAACACCTACAGCTCCGATCGCGCGGATACCTACTTCATCCTGAAGGATTTCCGTTCGTACCACGAGGCGCAGCAGAAGGTTGAGGAAGCTTACCGTGACGAAGCCCGCTGGGCGCGCATGGCGCTTCTGAACACCGCAAGCAGCGGAAAATTCTCCTCCGACCGTACGATCATGGAGTATGTAAACGATATTTGGAAACTTGAAAAAGTAACCGTAGAATTATAAGAGTTGAGGGGTAAGGCCGGGCTTTACCCCTCAATTTGTCTGTTTTTGTTCGATTTTATGGAAATTATGCGAAAAAAACATTCGTGAACCCCCGTAAATTTCGACGAAACGCTTGACATTTCATAATGCATATGTTACTGTTAACTCGTATTTTATTAATTGTTTCACCTAAATGTTTTATGATGTAATCCCTCGGGGAGTATGTCAGAAATCCATAAAGTGTTTGTGTAGAGTGATTGACAAGGAAGGACAAGGAAGGAATTCACTGTATTCTTACCGGCCGACGCTGTATAACAGATCGAGGCTATTGCATTTAATAAGATACAAGATTTTGTGGGAGGTATCTTTGAATGAAGGGTACAGTAAAGTGGTTTAATGCAACCAAAGGCTATGGCTTTATCACCGGTGATGAGGATGGTAAGGACGTATTCGTACATTTCTCCGGCATCGTAGCAGAAGGCTACAAGAGCCTGGAGGATGGCCAGAAGGTTAACTTCGACGTGACCAACGGAGCTCGCGGACCGCAGGCAGTGAATGTAACACTGGCTTGATCCGAGTAGTTTCTAAAGCAGCCGGCGCAGGCCGGAAACGAGGGGGCTGTCCAGAGGACAGCCCCGTTTTATTTGGGAGGCACTTTCATGAAATATTGTATGAATTGCGGAACGCAGATCACGCCGGGAGACCGTTTCTGCCGGGAATGTGGCACGAAACTGATCTCGTCGTTTGCTTCGGGTGGAACCGGGAGGTATTTTCGATATTCTACGCACGGGATGATGTTCCGTTCCGGATTTGATCTCACCATAGAAGAAAACGAAGGCGGGCTTACAGCGAAATACCGCCATACAATGGAGGACGAAAAATACGTAAAACCGTTTGAAGTCGACGATGCATTTTTCGATCAGGTCGTATCGATCATCCACAGTAACAACGGCGCGTCCCGGGACGGCTTTCACCGGCATGCACAGGGCGTCGCAGACGGTGATTCGTTTTCCTTTTCGTTTCGCGACGATCGGGGAGAGGAGATCAGCGCGTCCGGATATATGGCGTGGCCGGCGGGCTTAGGCGCTGCCATCGGTGAGATAAAGGCCTTGTTTGAGGAAGCATATGAAGCCCGTTTTCCGAACTATTTAAAGATGTTTCAGCGTTACATAGATGAGGAGGTCGTCCAAAAGGAATTTGGCGATCCGTACAAAGGCATGAAGAATTCCAGAGTCCTGCTGACCCGAATCCCCTATGTCTACTCGGATCCCGGTTACTACAACTGGGGCGAAAACCCCATGCCGGACGGAGTTTTAGGCTACATGATCACCAAAGGCTTTGAGGGCAATGATCCAGCGGATCCCGGCTACCGTGCCGTCGTGGTTCTGGCCCAAAAGCAGGCGATCGAAGGAGAGCGCATCCGGTTTACGAATATCAAAATACGTTACTATGGAATGGACTCGGACCAAAAACCGCGCCTGCTTCAGGAATTTACCAACAGCAAGGAGGCTGTGGTCGGCAATAACGGATGGTTCAGTATCTTTAATTTCGGCTCGATGGAACACACGACGGTCGGTATCCTCGACATCAATAAGTGGGACGGCGGGGCGAATGCGGAGAATTATTGGTTCGGGGTCTATCGCCTCAAAAAGGATGAAATGGAAGAACTGGGAGTCACAACGTTCACGATCCCCCGCGGCGAAACGATGAACGAAGAGAACCTGCAGGCCCTGTGCAAAAGGGCGGAAGACGGCGGGCTGATGTTCCTGTCTGTTGAATGGAGCAATGCGTGGAGACGCACCGGAACTTTGGCGTATCCGCTTGTTTCTTCGATCGCCGGTTTTCGCTGGATGAGCGAGAAGAACGGTAAAATGCAGGACGATCCCGAAGGAAACTTACGGGGAACGCCCATCGAAGGCTGGGGCATCGACGTGTACCGCCTGTAAATAATTCATATGCCCCCGGGGCTGTCATGTGACAGCCCCGGGGGCTATTTGAATCCTGCATGCGCCGGGGCGAGAGAGTTTCTCTATGTTTGCGATCACCGGCGGGAAGTTCACTGCGCTGTGAAAAACATGCCTCTCTTTCAAAGAAGAATTGCGGGCACCGAGTCGATGTCGGCCGTTTTCCTGATAGCGCCGGCTACCGCCCGGCGCGAAAACGCCCTCGGCGACTCGCAAAAACCGATTTCGGA